>JBHHZP010000179.1:0-6487 GCA_046758085.1 Acidiferrobacterales bacterium | reverse complement strand
CATCCTGCCAGAAAACTACAAATTTGGCCTGTCTCAATACTGGGGAAGCTTACGGATCGACTCTGGTAGTAAATGCGTAGTGCTTAGGAGTGGCAAGTAGCAACCGGCAAGTTGCAAGGGAACGTCACGAGACGACACGTACTTGCTACTGGCAATTTGAAACCTGTTCCACTGTTGTTCCACGAATCCCGGCTTGAAAAGCTGAAACTCGCCAAGATAAAGATGCCTCAGGAATGGGCTGCGCTCGAAAGTCATGGATCGCACCTTTGTTTCCGAGGCACGCCATTAATAATTCCCTGTAGGCTCGGCGCCAGCATCCATGGCTTGCGACGGTCTCAAAAACAAAGGCGCGATCCATGCATCGGGCGGTTTTGGGACAGCAGTGAACCTGTTCTTATTTTAACTGCAAAAGCTTTTCCTTCAGACTGTTTAGCTCAAGGTCAAATTCAAGCTCAAGCTTTTCGTTGCACGTCTCGATCAACGGCAACACTTTAAGGGCGAGCTCGGGCAGGTAGGGTTCAAGCTTTCCGGTATCACCGTGGCGCAACATCTCCAAGGCTGTGTTGATATCGGGTTGCGCCACAACGACCGTATCCCCATCCGCGTTCTCGGTCATCTCCTCCACGCTGAGCCGATTGCCCCCGGCCGCCCCGGCCGCGGCCACCCGCTGATCGGCCAGACCGAGAAGCTCCTCCACGGTATCACCCGGGTCGCGCCCCAGGGTGACGACCCCGAGGCTGACCGTCACAGGAATGCTGATGTCATTATGTTTGAACGGCTCGTGGTTTATGGCGCTGCGTAGCCGCTCGCAGAGCACGGCCGCCTCCAGGCGCCCGGCGCGCGGCGTGATGATTGCAAACTCCCCACCGCCGACGCGGGCAAGAATATCGCCCTCTCGGGTCTGCGCGATAATAATATTAGCCACCCACACGAGCAGGCGATCACCGCTGTCGTCGCCGTGCTCGCCATATATGGCGCGAAAATCGTCGATGTCCACCCTAACGAGTGAAAGCTCGGTGCCCCGTTTTCCGGCAATGGCGATCTCCTCGCCCCCCCGCTGCACGAACAGACGGCGGCTGTTAAGTTGGGTCAGCGGATCGATGCTTGCCTGTTCGTCAAGGACCTCCGCCGCGTGCGCCAGTTTGCGGCTCGTCTGATCGAGCTTGGCCTGGATGCGGGTGCACTCGAGAAGCCGCGCACCGTCAATGGGCTTGGTGATAAACTCGTTGGCGCCACAAGCGAATGCGCGCTCGCGGGTTTCATGGTCCTCTGCCCCCGTGATGACGATGACGGGGACATCGCGAATGCGAGCCTCATCGGCGGCGCGGATCCGGCATATTAGCGCATAGCCATCCAGGCGAGGCATGAGCACATCGGCGATAACGACCTGAATCTGGTCATCGCCGACGATCATTTCCCAGCCTTTTTCCCCATCCTCGGCTTCGCTCGCCTCGAATTCGCCCTGGATAAATTTGTGGATGGCCTTGCGCATGAGGCGTGAGTCGTCGACCACCAGCACGCGGGGTTTTTCAGCAGCGGAAGAAATAGCGCCTCTTGACATGGGTCGTTTCTAACTCAGTACTCGGCGTGTATCTGCGTTTCTGGCATTGCCCTGTGATTCATGGTCACCCCATTATTTAAGATATATTAGCCTTTCGAGCCATTCAAATTCGGATTTTTTTGGGCTTGCGGACTGCAAATCCCCCGCGCACCTTATCCCTCAACCGGGGATTCGGGTCGTTCCGCGCCGCACGGTGGCGCCTAGGCCCCGGTTTGCAGCTAGAAATAGATCAAGACCAACGATCCAAATGCGATACGATAATAGCCGAATATCACAAAGTTGTGCCGTGACACATAGGCGAGAAATACTCTGACCACGATCAGTGCCGTGACAAAAGCGGTCACAAAGCCCACAGCGAATATGGCTAGGTCGTCGCGCTGCAGGATGTGGCGATTCTGGAAAAGCTCGAACAGGGTCGCGGCGAACATGGTGGGTATCGCGAGAAAAAAAGAAAATTCGGTTGCGCACGTGCGAGAAAGCCCGGTCAACAGGCCTCCCATGATCGTGGCGCCTGCCCGCGATACGCCGGGGAAAAGCGAGGTAATTTGCGCAAATCCAATCTTGAGTGCATCGAGTGGGTGCAGGTCCTCGAGCTTGCGCACGCGCTCCTGTCTCGGGGTATATTCGATGAGGATGATCAATATCCCGCCGACTATGAGTGCCGCAGCCACGGCCGTGGGGTTGAACAGATAGGTCTTGATCTGCTTGTGCAGGGCAAGTCCGACAATCGCCGCCGGGGCGAATGCCACCAGAAGGTTTAACCAGAAACGCTGCACCGGTTTGCGTGCAAGTCCGCTTGCGAGGCCCCGTAGCTCGCTGCGGTAATGCCACACCACGCCCAGGATGGCGCCGAGCTGAATAAAGATATGGAAAGTCTTGGCGCGGTCGTTAGTGAAGTCGAGTGCATCGCCGGCGATTATCAAGTGGCCGGTTGAAGACACCGGTAAAAACTCGGTCAGTCCTTCAACAGCGCCCAGCAGCAGGGCCTTCAGGAGCAGCACGAGGTCCATCAATGATCAGCACCTCGAGCGTGGGGCTTGCCTCACGTTATGCGCACCCACACTGTCACCGGCTCGTGTACTCATGTTCAGGCTACGAACTCCAGCGCTTGTCCGCGCACCTCTTCGCGAATGCGGCCGCGATCGAACGCGACATGGCCGCCAACAAGGGTGTATGCAGGCCAGCCGGTGAGCATCGAGCCCTCGTACGGGCTCCACTTGACTTTTGTGAACATCTCTTCGTTACACACGCGTTGCTTTTCAATGATGTCGACTAGGGTAAGGTCCGCGTCCCAACCCTCTCCAATCTTGCCCTTGTTCGGTATGCCGTAGGCCTTGGCCGGGCCATAGCACATCCACTTCTGGATCTCAGCCAGTGAACAACGTCCGGCCGCCATTTGAGTCAACATCAGGGGTAACGAGGTCTCAACGCCCGGCATGCCGGCCGGGCTCTGTGGATACGGTTGGTGCTTTTCTTCCAGGGTGTGGGGCGCGTGGTCAGTGGCAATAAAATCGATTGTGCCGTCGTGCAAGGCATCCCACAACGCGGCATTGTCCTCCGCTTGCCGGATCGGCGGGTTCATCTGCACCAGTGTCCCTAGCCGCTCATAGTCGTGGACGTTGAGGAGCAGGTGATTGGGGATGACTTCCGCTGTCACCCACGGTGGCTTATGCCGGCGCAGTAACTCGACTTCCTCGCGGGTGGACAGATGAAGGATGTGCAGGCGGCGGCGATACTTCGTTGAAAGATCAAGCGCGAGCCGGGTTGCAACCAAGGCACACTGGCTATCGCGGATTTCGGAGTGCACAGCGGGATCACTGCGATCCGCGTACTGGACGCACCTATTGTTAATGCGGGCCTCGCTTTCGGCGTGAACGGCAATGAGCCGATCACCGTGGGCGAAGATTCGCTCAAGGTCGTTGGCGTCGTGTACCAGCAGCGAGCCGGTGCTTGACCCCATGAAGATCTTGATGCCGCAAACGGGGGCTACGGAGTTGAGCGCGGCTAGGTTGTCCGGCGTGGCGCCGATGAAGAACCCGTAATTGGCAATGCAGCTGCGTCGTGCCCTGGCGAGCTTGTCGTTCAACGCGGCCTGGTCGACGGTAGGCGGATTGGTATTCGGCATTTCTAGGAAGCTTGTGACCCCGCCCCGGACGGCCGCACGTGACCCGGATGCCAGGTCTTCCTTGTGTGTAGCGCCCGGTTCGCGGAAATGAACCTGCGGGTCGATTACACCAGGCAGCAACAACATGCCGGCGGCATCAATCGATTCGTGCGCTTGCGTGGTTATGGCACGATCGATGCGCGCAATGACGCCTCGCTCACAGCCGAGATCGCTTTCGGTGACGGAGCCATCTGGAAAGGCGATGCGCGCATTGCGGATCACTGCGCTGTACAACACGATCCTCCCGCAAAAGAAAAGGGGACGACCGTCCCCTGTTCATTGTCATTGCACGTTTTCTGTGGTGTCGCCCGGGTCTCAGGCCATCTGCTTTTCACGGATTTCATCAAGGGTCTTGCAATCGATGCACAGCTCGGCGGTCGGTCTGGCCTCCAGACGCTCTATGCCGATCTCGACGCCACAAACGTCGCAATAGCCGTAGTCACCTGCTTCTATTCTTTCGAGTGCCTCGTGGATTTTCCTGATCAGCTTGCTCTCGCGGTCGCGGCTGCGCAGCTCCAGGGTGATGTCCGTTTCACGACTTGCACGATCGTTAGGGTCGGGATGAAGTGTAGGCTCATCACGCATCTGGGTGACCGTGCGCGAGAGCTCATCGAGCAGCTCCTGTTTCCACGCCAAAAGCAGGCCGCGGAAGTGCGCCAGCTGCTTCTTATTCATGTATTTCTCACCTTTCTTGCGCCCATAGGGCTTCGCGCCGCCATGCAACCTAGGGGCGGCAGCTTGTGCACTTTTTCTCTTGGCTGGCATGCATCGACTCCTGTGTTGATGATGCAGGTAAACTGGCCCTAAAAAAATAAGCGCGAATCTATACCAGAAAGCCCAAACTGGCGCAAGGACAACCCAAAAGCGGCTGTGGCTGCTGGATTTGACAGGTGTTTGCCCGGTATATCACGGCCTGCGAGTGCGATCATCCGCCCAAGCTGGCGGCACCCGCTTGCCGGGCGAGAGCGATGCCCGTGGGGAGTGGCCGCGCCCCCTGTTTGGTGTCGATGGCTACTCCCGCGGCAGCGCGCGGGCGGCCCCGCCCCTCGAGCGATGAGCGCGGTCTGATCGAAATTGCGGCTGCTGGGCACAGGCGCGAGGAAGCGGTGAGTGGGGTCGCCCGGGCAATTCCTGATATGATTGTGCGCCGCGGCTAGTTTTATCTGGTCGCGTTCATTCACAAGAAGCATGAAGACTCCTCTGGCGGCACGCCTCGATAAGATTCAGCCTTTCCGGGTCATGGCCGTGCTCGCACGCGCGCATGAGCTGGAGCGCCAAGGCCGTTCCATCATTCACATGGAGATCGGCGAACCGGACTTTCCCACCGCGAACGGTATCGTACGCGCCGCGGTGCGGGCGATCGAAGCCGGGCATACCCATTACTTGCCGGCACTGGGCCTGCCCGAGCTGCGCGAACGCATCGCCGGGAGTTACCCGGCGGGCGCGCGACCTGCCGCAGGGCGGGTGGTGGTCACCCCCGGTGCCTCGGGTGCGCTGCAGCTGGTCTTCGCGGCACTGTTGAATCCCGGGGACCAGGTCCTGATGACCGATCCCGGTTATCCCTGCAACCGGCATTTTGTCAGCTTGTTCGAAGCGGAAGCGAAAGCGATTCCAGTCGATGTCCGCACCGAATATCAGCTCGACGCGGCGCTGGTGCGCAAGCATTGGACGGCGCGAACAGTCGCAGTGCTGCTCTCGTCACCTTCAAATCCCACGGGGACGCTGGTGCCCGACGACCACATGGCTGAGATTGTCGCCGCCGTTTGGGAGCTTGGCGGTCGCCTCATCGTGGATGAAATATACGGCGGGCTGACCTACGGTGCAGAGGCGAAAACGGCGTTAGCCCATTCAGAGGATGTGTTTGTCGTCAACAGCTTCTCCAAGTACTACGGCATGACCGGCTGGCGGGTGGGATGGCTGGTGACACCGGAGGCGTACATCAGCGCTATCGACAAGCTGGCGCAGAACATCTTTATCGCTACCGGCACGCCGCCGCAGTATGGGGCGATGGCGGCGTTTGAGCCGCAGGTCGAGGAGGAGTTGCACCGGCGCGTGCAAATCTTCCGGGAACGTCGAGATTATCTATTACCGGCATTGCGCAATCTGGGCTTCGACATACCGGTTACGCCGCAGGGGGCATTTTATCTCTACGCCGATTGCACTCGCTTTACCACCGACAGTCGGCAGTTCGCGCTCGATTTGCTCGAGCGCTCCGGAGTGGCCGTCACCCCCGGACTGGACTTTGGCGTCAACCGACCGGAGCGCTACATACGTTTTTCGTATGCCACTTCGCTGGAAAATCTGCAGGAAGGTGTACAGCGCCTTAGGGCCTATCTCGCCTAGTGCGGAAACTGGACAAACTCACACCAGAGAGCGCAAAGATCGCGGAGAAAAAAAAACAAGTAGGCACTCGCGGATGACGTCCGAGCACAGGGGCACCCTCTCCTCAGCCCTCCCCCATTCAGGGGGAGGGAGTTGCTTTGCTTTTTTTAGCCCCCTTGGTCAAGCCGAGCCCCGAGTGCAGACGAAGAGCGGGCTCGAAGAGGCGCGGGAAGGATCCCGCGCGTCCAGGCCAGGTACAGGGGCGAGGCGGGGTATTGGAGAAGGTCCAGTGAACCTTCGCCCCGCCGAGCGGGTTCGCCACGGAGGGCGAACCCCGGGCTTTCGAGCGAAGCAGGGACAGCGCGAGCGACGAAAGGCCTTTGCCCGGACCCCCTGAGGCAAGCTCTGGGGCGAGGGGTGAGCCGGGAAAAGGCGAGCGT
>JBHHZP010000178.1:0-6493 GCA_046758085.1 Acidiferrobacterales bacterium | reverse complement strand
TTTTGAACCACTCGACCCTTGATCTCCTGGAGTCCCGCTATCTCAATAGTAGGGTATTGGTCGTTCACGGCTTTTAGTAGCCAGCGTTGACCATCGATGATCAGCTGTCGGAAAATATACTTGCTGTTGTGCTCTGCGACCACATAGCACCCGCTTTCAAGCAGGCCTGCAGGTTCCACGATGATCACCGTACCGTGGTCGAACTCCGGTGCCATGCTGTCGCCCAGCACACGCAGGGCAAAGGGCTCGCTACCCGCACATGCGCTCATAGCGTTGTTCCGACAGTCGGGTTGCTGTCTTCATGGATTCGCAAGCTCGTCGGCCTTCCGGGGTAGTGTGCTGTTACGCGCCGCTGCGCAAGAAAATGAACATTATAATATAGAATTTTGGCCGATAGGCGCTATGGTGTATAGCCGGCAAGTGGCCGGCGCCATTATGCTTCCCGGCATTTGCGGCAGTTGTTGGGCTTGCTTTTCGAAATCAGCACGTTACGGTCGTTGTGGCGCCCACGCACAGGCGAATGGCCGTGAGCGTAAATTGTGAGCTGCGCTGCAATCGTTCAGACTCGGGGAACGCGGTCACCGCTGCCCCAATCCCGGCACCTCGGGCTTATAACGGTCTCGGAAACACACGATCGTTAGGGTGGGACTTTATGGAACAGCAGTGGAGTGCGGTATACTTTACCGGCGACAGTCGGCCCGTTCGTTTAGGCATGCGGCTGTTCTGTTTTACGCTGGCACAGACTTGCGATTCCCGGTCCGTACGGCGCGCAAGGCCGTGGATCTGTGGAGGTCAGAACGATGACAGATATCATGAAGTTTATCGTCAACAAGGATACCGCCGACAAAGACGTCGAGGCGAACCTGATGGATCTGGACGTATGGGACGAAAGCGTAGGCTCGTCACTCGCACAGAAGGAAGGGCTCGAGATGACCGAGGCGCATTGGAAGATAGTGCACTTTTTGCGCAGGTACTACATGGAGCATGGGGAAACGCCCAATGCGCGCAAGCTGACCGAGGTGCTTGAGAAAGAGTACTCCGACAAAGGTGGTCGTAAGTATCTTTACCGCCTGTTCCCAAAGGGGCCCGTCACGCAAGCGAGTCGAATCGCCGGGCTGCCGGTACCTCACTACAGCGTGGACCCCTCCTTCGGGAGCTCGCAGTAAGCTTCTGGTTCTTGCGCGCGCGACCCGATAGACGCACGACTTACCCGGCCCGTCTGACGCCGGTGATTGTGCTCGGCGCAGACTGAACCCATGCCGGCGAGTGCCTTCCGGCAGACTTTTCGTTCCCTCAGGCACCGCAATTACCGTCTCTACTTCTTCGGCCAGCTGGTGTCGCTGCACGGTACGTGGATGCAGACGGTGGCCCAGGCCTGGCTCGTTTACCGGCTGACAAACTCGAGCTTCATGCTGGGCCTTGTCGCTTTTTGCAGCCTGGCACCCGTGCTCGTGCTCGGCCTGCTCGGTGGTGTGGCCGCCGACCGCTACCGGCGGCGAAAACTGTTAATCGCAGGACACACGGCGGCGATGGTTCATGCGGCTGTACTGGCGTTGCTCACGTTCGGGGGCTGGATTAGCGCCTGGCAAATCGTGGTGCTCGCGTTGATTCTAGGGGTGGTCCACGCCTTCGAAATGCCGGCAAGGCACGCCTTTATCACCGAGCTGGTGCCGCGCGAGGACCTGCCGAATGCGATCCCATTGAACTCTAGTGTGTTTAATGTTGCGCGTTTCGTGGGCCCATCTATTGCCGGTTGGCTGGTGGCGTTCTACGGCGAAGGCACGGTTTTCCTGGTCAACGCCGCAAGCTTCGCGGCCGTTCTGGTGGCGTTGCTAATGATACGTGTGGTCGAGAGGCCGGCCGCGCCAGCAGCGGGCTCCGTCTACGGGCACCTGCTGCAGGGGCTGGAGTTCGCCTGGCGACAGCCGCGGATACGCGCCGGCCTGCTGGTAGTAGGCATGATCAGCCTGGTGGCGGCATCAGTGACCGTACTGATGCCAGTCTTTGCCAAGGAGACGTTCAGTGGCGGACCGAAGACCCTGGGGCTGTTACTGGCCGCAATCGGGATGGGCGCGTTGGCCGGCGCACTGCGACTCGCTTACCGGCTCTCCGGTGATGGGCTCGAGCGTAGCATCGGTGTAGCCGCCGTGGGGGCCGGGATCTGTGTGCTGGTGTTTTCGTTTGTCGATACATTGGCACTGGCATTGCCGATTCTGGTGTTTGCCGGTTTCGCGCACACGACCACGGCTGCCTCCACCAATACCCTTATCCAGCTTACTGTGGATGACAGATTACGTGGCCGTGTGATGTCACTGTTTTCGATGATCTTCATCGGCTTAATGCCATTGGGGAGCCTGCTTGCAGGCGCGCTTGCGCAGCCACTCGGTGCGCCGGCAACAGTCGGGTTGTTCGGCCTGGGCTGTACCGTGGCCGCCGCCGGGTATCTATACAGCACGGGTCGGAATTTGCCGGCTTCGGGTTAAATTGCGTTAGCTTGCAGCGTGAGGCGGTATAGGAGCTGATACAATGGGACCGCCAGCTAAGCACCGGAGACGGGCATGCACGATGCATATATCAAGGTTGCGCGCACCGACGAGATTCAGCCGGGCAAGATGAAGCGCGTGGAGATCGCGGGCTGCCCTGTGCTCGTGGCGAACGTGAATGGTGATTACTATGCGGTCGCTGATACCTGCACGCACGAGGACGCTTCGCTCTCGACCGGCTCGCTAAAAGGCGAGCTAGTCAAATGTCCATTACACGGCAGCCGCTTCAACGTCATCACCGGTGAGGCACTGGAAGAACCGGCCGAGGCAAACCTCAAGACGTATGCCCTCAGGATCGAAGGTGACGACATATTTGTTGAAAACCCGAATGCGCGACAGGCCTGACATCAAGACCGCGCTAACACACTTTGGATTTTTCGCGACATACCATAATCGAACCAGGCATAATCGGGACGGGGCTATCATCAATCAGTGGACTGTGCGATGTCGTTGTCATGCATCGGCTCAAACCAGGCGAGCTTGTCATGCAGCCGGACCACCTCGCCCACGATGACCAGCGTCGGTGCATGCACTTGGGCCTCGGTCACGATGCCCGGCAACGTCCTGAGATCTCCAACAAATACTCGCTGTTGCGGCGTCGTTCCATGCTCGATCAGGGCGGCAGGCATGTCGGGCGACATGCCATGTCGGACGAGTTCCTGACAAAGTACTTCTAATCCCGTGAGCCCCATGTAGAACACGATCGTCTGCTGCGGTTGCACCAGGGCGTTCCAGTTCAAATTGACGGTGCCGTCCTGCAAATGGCCCGTAACGAAAACGCAGGACTGCGAGTAATCCCGATGGGTGAGCGGAATGCCGGCATAGGCAGCGCAGCCTGAGGCGGCGGTAATACCGGGCACGACTTGAAACGGTACGCCTTCCTCCGCCAGCGTATCGATCTCTTCTCCGCCGCGCCCGAATATGAAGGGATCGCCCCCCTTCAGGCGCAGTACCCGCTTTCCTTCCTTGGCCAGGTGCACCATCAGTTGGTGAATCTCATCCTGCCGAACGGTATGGTAATCACGCCGCTTCCCCACGTAGATTTGCTGCGCGTCACGTCGCGTCAGGTCCAGTACCTCCTTGCTCACGAGCCGATCGTAGAGCACGATATCTGCCTGTTGCATGAGGCGCAGCGCGCGGAAGGTGAGGAGGTCCGGGTCACCCGGTCCGCCACCAACAATGTAGACTTCTCCCGTTTTGTGCCCGGTACCGGGTGTCTCCTCCACAGCGTGCTCCAGGGCGCGATAGGCCGCCTTCTCCTGCCCGGCAAACAGCATCTCCGCGATCGGTCCCTGCAGGACCTTTTCCCAGAATCGGCGGCGCTGCGGGGTCGTGGGAAAGCGGGCCTTGGCCTGCGCCCGGAATTTTTCCACCAGCGCTGCCAGCCGGCCGTAGGCAGTGGGAATCAGGGTCTCGAGGCGGGCGCGAAGCAACCGCGCCAACACCGGGGAGGCGCCGCCGCTGGACACGGCAACGAGCACCGGCGAGCGGTCGATAATGGAAGGCATAATAAAACTGCAAAGCTCAGGGTGGTCGACCACGTTAACGGGAATGCCGCGCTCACGGACAGCCGATGAGACCTGGCGGTTGACGGCAGCGTCATCCGTGGCTGCGACCACCAGCACGTAACCACCAAGGTCGGCGGCAGCGAAGGCAGTCGGCCGATGCGTTATTTGTCCCTCCGTGGCCTGTTTCGCCAGGGTTTCACACAGTGCCGGCGCGGTGACGGTCACGCGCGCACCGGCTCGGCGCAACAGCGAAACCTTCCGTGCGGCCACTTCGCCACCGCCTACGACAAGGCAGGCGCGGTCTTTGATGTCCAAGAATATGGGTAAAAAGTCCATTGGCGTCGGCTCGAGGTGATGCAGATAAGTCACCAAAACCGTGGCATTGAGAATATCCTGTTATTGATGGTGCGTCTCCCCTTGGGGTAATGGTCACCGCCGCGCCGGTTCCGTGCCGTGCACGCTCCCGGCGCGCGAGGCGCGGTAGGGCCATACTGGCGACACACGTTTATACCGACTCCGGCGCGTCGATCGGGGGGCCGCGGTCAATGCACAGTTGCCCAGGCGGAAGGCCGTGGTCGAGAAAGAAAAACTCGGCAGTTACTGTCGCTGGTTCCGGTCCGGCGACATAGACGTCGAAATCCCCGAGATCAGCATGATCATCAGCCACCTGGCTCAAAAGCCGCTCCGTCGAGCCAGCTTGCTCAGGAGTTACCGCCTGCGGCGCGTTCGCTGCGACCAATGGGGTGTACTTGAAATTGTCCAATGCATCGGTCCAGGAACGACACAGGTTGTGTAAGTAGTGACCCCCCGACATCGGCGAAATCCAGTACAAATGCATAGACTCTGCAACATCTAGCGCCATCGCATGCTCGATCAGGCTTTTGATGGGCGCAAATCCGGTATCGAACGCCACGAAGATCACCGATCTTGGCGAGTCCTCGCGTAGCACAAACTCGCCCCTGGGGCCCTCCAGCGAAACCACGCCGGCATGTTTCAGTTCGGTAAAAACGTAATCGGTGAAAGGGTCTCCCGGCAGCCTTTTGACATGAAACTGCAGGTTCCTGTCGTCGCAGGGACAGCTTGCGATGGGGTAGGTTCGGCGCAGGCCATCGTCGACCTCCAACGATGCATTCTGGCCCGCCAGGAAACGCAACCTTTGTGTTCGTGGTGTTTGCAGATGAAGCAACACAATATCGTCAGTCAGCTGTTGCGTGCCCTTTACCCGGGTCACGATTTTCTGAAGCGGGATCTCCTGCGCGCTGCCGGCCTCAGCCGCCTCCACGACAAGATCGGTGACCGCCGTGTTGCAGCACAGTAGCTCATAACCCTGGGCCTTTTCCGCTGCGCTGAATACGTAATCGCAGGGGCGCACTTTCTTGACCTGGCCGGACAGGATTCTCGCTTTGCACAAGCCGCAGTTCCCGTTGCTGCAGCCGTAGTTCAGGGCCAGCCCCGCGCGCAGGGCGGCCTCCAGGATGGTGTCGCTGCCTTCAAGAAAAAACTCGTGCTCGCTCGGTATTATGCGTATCTGTGCTGCCATGACGCGAAGGAAACTATCCTTTACCAGGAGTTGTGGGGGAGACCTTGTTGGTTCTGACTGCTGATCAAGCCTCTGTAAAAGCCACTGCTCCAGAGAGCGTATGGCCGGTTGCAGTTTTGTGTCACCGGTCGCCCTGAGCTGCGAAAACTTGTCTCTGAATTCTTCGACCAGAGACGAGTAGCGGTCTAGTTGTGCGTTCGCCTCGGCGAGCTCTTGGCTCAGGCTCGTCACGCGCGCGGCAAGCACTTGCGCATGAGGCAAAATCACCCGGTCTTGGACGACTTTGGTGAGGGCATTATCCTTGATCCGCTTGACACGCTCCAGCATCGAGTCGTCCTGTACCCGCGCTTCTGCATCCGGATACGCGTTTAGCAGCTCCGTTAAGGAGATCATCCCCTCAAAAGCGGAGAGCTCGCCATTCTTGATTTTTTTCTGAAGCGCCCCGCGCGTAACGCCCATAAGGCGGGCGGCGCGGGACAACGTCAAAAGTTGTGGCGTCTTAGTGACCATCACGGTGCGCTCGCGCGCGATGCAGAGCTGCCGCGGCAAAACCACAAATCTCGGGGGCGTAAGCACCCCCTAGGCGCCATCCACTGGGAAAATAGTGTTTTCCGAGGTCTGCTCAGCCGTAAATATGTCACAAACCCCTTACATCGGCCAGTGGCCCAAGCGGTTGGGACAGTTAGGTATCCATTTTGTTAAGCTACGAGGGCACCGACCGTGACTGTTCCCGGTGCGCCGGGTATCCGCGGAGCTGCGGTGGTGTTCATCTCCGACAGGCACGGGGCCGGCGGGCAGGTTGTGTTGGCGACTTCCCCGATGCACCGAAACGGTCGCCGAAGTATGATTGTGTACGCCCAGCATGGGCATGAACTTATGGGGTGCAAGTCCCCTGTAGGAGA
>JBHHZP010000177.1:0-6530 GCA_046758085.1 Acidiferrobacterales bacterium | reverse complement strand
AGTGATGCAATATCCAGGCTAACGCGATGAATCATCCAGGTGTCGGGGACAAACAGAGCTGGCGAACGTGGCTTAAAGGACTTGGCATCGCGGGCTTTGTATTCTTCCTGGTAAAAGGACTGCTATGGTTGGCGGTGGCTGTCTTGATCGTATTGTTCGGGATCGAGATCGGCTCGACGGCGTAAATCACCCGAAAGAATTGATGTTGGCATCACTGCAGGCAGGAAACAAACACATCGATCCCGCACAAGAGAGCCTGGCTCCATTGGTAGAGAATCTCGCTGGGGATCGCGGGGAAGCGGCAGCGCAGGCGACGAGCAGATTTAAATAAGTCACGATGCCGTTGCGACCGGCATCTATCGGCAAAGGAGACCCCATGTCATCTTCGGCAAACGCACTCGGCGCAAAAGACATTGCCTACGTGTTGCATCCATACACGGACTTGGCCGCGCATGAAGAGCGCGGACCTCTTATTATCACCCACGGCGAAGGGATCTATGTGTGGGACGAGTCCGGTCAGCGTTACATCGAGGGGCTCGCTGGCCTGTGGTGTGTGTCGCTCGGGTTCAACGAAAAGCGCTTAGTCCAGGCTGCAACGCAGCAGCTGGAGACATTACCGTTCTCACATACGTTCGCACATCGTTCAACCGAGCCTGTCATTGAGCTCGCGGAGAAACTGATTGGATTGGCACCCGAGTCGATGGCCAAGGTCTACTTCGTCAACTCGGGCTCCGAGGCGGTCGATACGGCCATCAAGCTCGTGTGGTACTTCAATAACGCCCTGAACAGACCGCAAAAGAAGAAAATAATCGCGCGCCAACGGGCCTACCATGGTGTCACGATTGCATCCGGAAGCCTGACCGGCTTACCAAATATTCAGAACGACTTCGATCTGCCGATCGAGCGAATTCTGCACACGGATACGCCGCATTACTACCGGTACGCGAATCCCGGCGAGACTGAGGAAGAGTTCGCCAGCCGGCTCGCCGCCAGCCTCGAGCAGCTTATCCAGCAAGAGGATCCGGAGACGGTCGCCGCGTTTATTGCCGAGCCTGTGATGGGCGCCGGTGGTGTGCTCCTGCCTCCCGCCGGTTACTTCGAAAAGGTGCAGGCGGTCCTCCGGCGCTACGATATCCTGATGATTGCGGACGAGGTGATCTGCGGGTTCGGCCGCACGGGTAATATGTGGGGTTCGCAGAGCTATGCGATCAAGCCCGATATGGTGACCTGTGCCAAGCAACTCTCATCCGCATACATCCCGATCGGGGCGGTCATGATCTCCGAACCGATCTATCGCGTGTTCGCGCAGCACAGCCATAAACTCGGCATGTTCGGTACGGGAAATACCTATGGCGGCCATCCCGTGGCCGCAGCGGTCGCCCTCGAAACCCTGCGAATCTATGAAGAACGTAACATTGTCGAGTACGTGCGCCGTATCGCCCCTCGATTTCTGGAAAGGCTGCAGGCATTGGGCGAACATCCGCTGGTTGGTCACGCGCGCGGGGTCGGCCTTATCGGGGCGGTTGAAATCGTTGCCGACAAAGCCACCAAGCGCCCATTTCCGGCGGAGCGCAAAGCTGCTGTGCTGGTTTCTGAGAAGGCCTCAAGCCAGGGCCTGCTGGTTCGGCCGCTGCCAGGCGATGCCATCGGCATCTGTCCGCCGCTGATCATCACGGAGAGCGAAGTAGACGATTTGTTTGAGCGGTTGGCGCGCGCGCTCGACGCTGCGCGCGGTGAGCTAAAATCCGCCGCCTAATGCTTTTCTCCATACGTTGGGGGAGGGTTTGGAGGGGGGGTGGTGAATATTCTCGTGACCGGCGGTACCGGCTTCATCGGCGGTGCGTTGTGCAGGCGACTTCTGGCTGGGGGTCACGCCGTCAGTGTGCTCACGCGCGAGCGGCAACGGGCCGAGCAGCTCTTGCAGGGCAAGGTGGCGGCGATCGAGTCGCTGGATGAGCTGCCGCAGGAGACGGCGCCGGAGGCTATTGTCAATCTGGCCGGCCTGAGCCCCGGCAGTGGCCGTTGGACGGAGAGGCTGAAACAGGAATTCTTAGCAGGCCGGGTCGGCGTGACCCGGCAGGTGATCAGGTACATCGCCCGCACCGATCGCAAGCCGGGTATACTGATTAGCGGGTCGGCCGTCGGTTATTACGGTGCTCGCGGGGATGAGGAGCTGGGCGAGGATGCGCCGCCCGGTAACGAGTATCAGTCCCATCTATGCAAGGCGTGGGAGGCCGAGGCCTTCAAGGCAGCGCAGTACGGTGTTCGCGTGTGCGTATCGCGCACCGGGGTCGTTCTCGGCAAAGGCGGCGGCGCTCTGAGCTCATTGGTGTCCCAGTTCAGGCTCGGTCTGGGTGGGTACGTGGGCAGCGGCAGGCAGTGGATGTCCTGGGTCCATATCGACGACCTGGTCGGCATCATGCTGCACCTGATGGCCGATGAGTCGCTCGCAGGCGCGTTCAACACTACGGCGCCGAACCCCGAGATGAATCGTGACTTTGCGCGCGAGCTTGCCGCGGCCTTGCACCGACCCGCGCTCATGTGGGCCCCCGGATGGTTACTGCGGCTGATGGTCGGAGAGATGGCACACTTGTATGTTACTGGCCAGAAGGTGCTTCCGAGCAGGTTGCTCGAGTCGGGCTACCGTTTCAAGTTTCCTGAGTTACGGGCGGCGCTGGCAGACATCCTGGCCTAGCCTGAGATGCTGAAAAGGTGCGGTGGTTGCATGCGCCGCGCCAGCAGCCTGCGAGACGCTGCGTTTGAAGTTAGCATCAATATGAAACGAACGGAGGGCGCCAATGACGGACGAGTTATTCAGGGCCGATCCCTACGCGAGGCAGTGTGAGGCAACGGTGATTGCCGTAGACGAGCACGGGATTCAGCTGGACCGTACGGTTTTCTACCCCATGGGCGGTGGTCAACCCGGAGACACGGGGGTGCTGCGGCGTGACGACGGAGCCGATGTGCCGATCATAGATACCCGCAAGGGAGAACACGCGGGGGAAGTTTTCCATGTGCCGGCTGAGGGAGCAGCGACGCTGCAACCGGGAGAGACCGTAAGCGCGGGGATCGACTGGGAACGCCGCCACCGTCTTATGCGCATGCACACATGCTTGCACGTGTTGTGTGCGGTGGTGCCAGGCGGTGTTACCGGTGGCTCAATACGTGATGGCAGCGGACGGTTGGATTTCGATTTACCCGATCAGCTGCTCGACAAGGAGCAGATTACCGAGCAGCTCAACCGCGTTATTACGGAAGATCATCCCGTTCGCTTTCGCTGGATTACCGATGAGGTATTGAACGCTAAACCCGATCTGGTACGCACCATGTCGGTCAAGCCGCCGGCAGGACAGGGCCGGATACGGCTGGTCGAGATCGAAGGGGTCGATCTGCAGCCCTGCGGTGGTACCCACCTGGCATCGACCGGTGAGATCGGACGCGTGCGGGTTAGCAAGATTGAGAAGAAGGGAAAACACAACCGGCGCGTTAACGTTGTTTTTGATGAATAAAGCCAGTGGCGAGTAGCGAGTTTCGAGTAGCCAGGGTTCGAGGTGGCGTATTGCCTAGACGCATACCACCGGCTTGAATAGAGAATTGCAATCAATGAATGTTCAGGTTTTTCCTCGCTACTCGCTGCGACCCTCTCGCTACTCTGAACAATGAAACTATTAATGTTCCAAGCACGGCGATTTCGCTACAAATCGTTTCTCAAGACTATCGCGAGCGGCGTTGACAGGGAAATCGAGGAGGATCTGCAAGAGGTCGCGGTGATCTTCGTTCATGCGGAGGCGGAAGACGAACCGCGGCGGGACAAGCTCGTCGCCACCGCCGTGAAGAATATCAAGTGGCTCGCCAACAAGCGCGGATTGCGCAACGTCGCGCTGCATTCTTTCACCCATCTTTCCACGAGCAAGGCCGATCCAGAGCTTGCGCAGGCACTGCTTGAGGAACTTGACAAGCGGTTGAGAAATACGGGATACAGCGTATGGCTAACCCCTTTCGGCTACACCTGCGAGTGGGACTTGTCGGTATATGGCGAGTCGTTGGCGAAGGTATTCAAGTCGTTCTGAGACACACCGTGAATACCTGCCGCGCTACGCGCATGCGCTTCGCAGTCCCCGCTTCGCTTGGGCACCGGCGCAAGCCTTCCTGGTTTGTGCGTTCGCCGGGACAACAGTCTTGTCTTGTTCCGGCTCATACCCGTCCGCCAGGAAGAGTACCACGCGCCTTTTTTCTTTTTCGGCCTCACCCCCTCCAGGCTCGGCACGAGCATCCCGGGCTGGCAACGGTCTCAGCATCAAACGTTTGTCAGGAATCGTGCTATTGCGGGATTTTACGAGGCAGCAGTGCGCTGAATCCTATCTGGCACGCGCTACTTTGACGCAGTTACGTCCTGCCCGCTTGGCCCGGTACAGTGCCGCATCTGCGCGAGAAAACAAGGTTTTGTCACTGTCTTTACTCGCCAATGTGGCGACACCCATGCTGACCGTGACCATAATCGCGTCCTGGCCAAACATGCAAACCACTCCCTCGACATTCTTGCGAATGTGTTCGGCGAGGACTATGGCGCCCCGTCGGGCGGTACTGCTGAGCAGAATCGCAAACTCATCTCCGCCGAAGCGAGAAAAGATGTCTGTTTCGCGCAGGGACTGTAACACGCAATCAGCAACGGCCTTGATCAAGTTGTCCCCCGTTTCGTGGCCGTACTCATCGTTGACGATTTTCAGACCATCAATATCGAGCAACACCAGCGAGAGCGGCGTTTTGTGACGACGTGCGAGACAGGATTCGCGCCGCAATGCGGTTTCCATGACGCTGCGGTTGTACACCCCGGTGAGTGGGTCGGTCAGCGATGCCTGGAATGCGTTCTTGTACTGCAACGCATTGCGTAACGGATAGACCAGACTGGAGAGGAGGAACTCGAGCAGCGCCGCTTCCTTGTGTGTGAACGGTTTTCCTCGGGAAAATGTCAGCTGCCCGAGCTCCTGTTTTTCAACAATCAAGCGAAAGGTGCGCGTACACCTGGCGCTACGACCAACCGTGAGGTCGATATCGCGGCTGCGGTTGCGGTAATTGATGCTACTGTGCGCTACGGTAGCGCTGACTTCCCGTGAGAACAGGCGGGTGAGTTGCTCAAGCTCGAGCGTCGTTTGCAGGACAGCTACCGTCCTGAGCGCCTTGTTAAACCGGTCCTGGCTGCTGTCGTCGCCGGTATCTTGGGCCTTCAAGGCAGCGATCTTCTGTACCAGCCGGGCATTTTTCCCGGAAAAATCGACTATTTTTGCGGTATCTGATTGGCCTGTCGTGTGCAACATGGTCGGCGCTCCCGAGACGCCCCAGTTAGGTGTGGCGGATTTTTGAGTCCCACTAAAACAACAAGTTAGACGATACAATTCAACCTGTCCAGTAAAATACCCGGCTAATTATCTGTCTTTATGCTCAATCTTCGGTAGCGCCTCTGGCCGGGAATGGCCCAGGCGCCTGCCTTCAGGGCGCCGCGTGTCGCGGAACGCCATGGTACCGCACCCCCGGCAGCCACAAACGGGGCGCCAGACATGGGCACGGCCGTTCTGTGGCCCCGTACTACACTCGAATAATATGCGCAAAGCGCAACACAGAGCGTCGCAGCCGGCGTACAGACGCAGGGCTACAGATCGACTCCTGACCAAGCGGTGGGTGCAGTTGGCTGGGGTGTTGGCTGCACCCGCCGGTGTGTTGTTGGCGGCTGCATGGGTGGTGCCGGAGTTGGCCTCGACGTCTCGCTCGCAGGCGCTACTCGTGAGCTACCTGCCTTACGTCATCCTCGGGCTCGGTGTGGGCTTGAGCTGGCGCTTCAACGATGCGCCCGCGTTCTTTGCGCTCACGGTCCTGCTGATGGCTTATTGGGGCCTGCGCGAAGGGTTGCCCCACGGTCTCGGCCACGGAGTCCGTCAGCGCGCTATCTACAACGCCATTGGGCTGCTGTTGCCGTTGTGTTTCGCAGCGGTGTGCCTGCTTAAAGGGCGTGGCATCTTTACCGTCCACGGTCTCGTGCGCTTTGCCTTGATTCTGCTGCCGGCGGCGGTGATTGCGGTGCTTATCACATGGCCCGGTGTTGATCCGCGTCAGCTCCTGCCAGCAGCGATAATGAATTCTGAGGGCGTCGCCTGGACATCCGCCTCACCGCTCGTCATTGGGGGCTTTGCGCTCGGGTTCGTCTTGCTGCTCGCGCGCATGCGCTACCGACAGCGGCTGGTGGATGGCGCGATGGTCGGTGCGCTTGCAGCGGCTGCCATAGCCGTTCACACGGGCGCGCAAATGATCAGTACCATCGTGTTCATGGGCGCGGGCGGCCTACTGATGCTCATCGGGGTTATCCAGGACGGATACCGCAAGGCTTATATGGACGAGCTGACCGGGCTTCCGGGACGCCGGGCGCTGGAGGAAGAGCTCTTAAAGCTTAGCGGCAGCTACTGCGTAGCCATGGTGGATGTGGATCGTTTCAAGAAATTCAATGATACCCATGGACACGCTATCGGTGACCAGGTGCT
>JBHHZP010000176.1:0-6568 GCA_046758085.1 Acidiferrobacterales bacterium | reverse complement strand
GGATGACATGTTAGTTTTGGGCAAGTAGTGATAGTGAACTCCCACCTGGAAAAATGGATTTGAGTTTTCACACGGGCTCGGCCAATAGGTGACATTCGAGCGCGTGCGGTTCTATGTTCTTGGAGATCGATGATACGCGCTCCAGCAGGGTGGCGGTGCAAGAATTATCAGATCCGTTTTGCGTGGAACGCCGAGCAGCCTGCGATCAAGAAGATCTCATCAATATGTAATCCCGAGCCTCATTTTTTTGTGTTTGCTCTTCTTTTTCTTCATCTTTCCCGGCGGGTACTTCTTGACATGCTCTCTATGGTGAACATAAGGTTTAGTCGTTTCCAGTTCCATGTTGACATAACTGCCGAGACTTACTTTCAACTTACTCGGCAATGATGCCGAGATCTGCCAATTGTCCCGTTCCAGGTAAAAGTAAAGCCCTCTAGCGGAATCGTAGTAGACTGAATGCGACGGATAATATCGATATTGATGTTTGGCGCGATGTCCATGAGCCGGGGCATGGGACGGGGGCCTAGCCTTCGAATGTTTTTTCACGCTTTTCTGTTTTACAGGTTCGCCTTCTTTCCCCCATTGAATGCTAATACTGCCCCCGGCAAAAGCAGCGCTGTTGACAGAAACCAGCACGCCACAGATAAATGCCAGCGCGATAGCGAACATGCGATGTGCATTGGACCAATTGGACAGCATAGCAATGACCTAACCCCTTGTTCTTACGGTGATACCTTTTTGGAGTATAGTGCACCGGCGCAGGCCGGAGTGCCGCTCATCCTGCGTAGTATGACCGCGTATCCGACTGCCCCGCGAGCAGCTTCCTGGAAAAAACAGTTATTCGGCCGCTTTAGAACTCAGACGAACGTACGAGCCGCCCGCCGCAATAACTTGCCGTTCTCTGAGGGGTTTGCCCTCCGCCCAGAGGAGTTCCGGCCCGTAGACGGGTTGGATCATTCTCTTTGTTAGTTGTAAGCCACCTGTAGGTAGTCCCATGGCAGGATATCGCTATAGATGTAACGGTACCCCATCACTGATTTCTACTTTCAAAGGGGGAAATCATGAAACTCCAGCATTTCATCTTAGCGACTCTGTGTTTGGGAATGTTCTCCTACGGGGCAAACGCGCAGACGATCGTCGTCAAGCTGGCCACCGTGGCGCCCAAAGACACTCCGTGGTACGACTACCTGCTTGATCTGAAGACGAAGTGGGCCCAGGTCTCGGGCGGTAGGGTCAAGCTAAAGATCTATGCCGGCACCCTGGGGGATGAAATCGATATCCTGCGCCGGATGCGCATCGGGCAAATCGATGCCGCGACCGTCACCACGGCGGGCCTAAGCACTATGGATGAGGCGGCCAATGCGCTACACATCCCTCTGGCTTTTTCCTCCTACGCCGAACTGGAATATGTGCAATCGCGCATCGCCGGACCCGTGGCGCAAGCACTTCGCAAGAAAGGCATCGTCGTGCTGAACTGGGGGGACGCCGGTTGGGTGCGATTCTTCGCCAAGTCCCCGGTGCGCATCCCCGACGATCTGAGAAAGTTGAAATTGTTCGTGTGGACCTCCGGGAAAACAACGGATACCGAGGAGCTGTGGAAGAAGCTCGGCTTCAACCCCGTACCGCTGTCGTCGGTCGACATCCTTACTGCATTGCAGACCGGGATGATCAGCGCCTACCAGGCCCCGCCGCTGGTGGCGGTGGCCAATCAGTGGTTTGCCTTCACCGGTTCGATGACCGACATGCGATGGGCACCGCTGACCGGGGCGACCGTTATCAGCACCAAGGCCTGGTCCAGAATTCCAGAAGATCTGCGGCCCAAGTTGATCGAACTCGCGCAGGAAGCCGGGGTCAAGCTACGCGATCAGGTCCGCCAGCTTGAACAAAACGCGATCGATGCCATGACCAAGCGGGGTTTGAGTGTGGTTGCCCTGTCCCCCGGGGCGCGCGCTGAATGGCAACAACTGGCCATATCCGTTTATCCTCAAATTCGGGGCAAGATCGTCCCTGCGCAATACTTCGACGAGGTACTGAGGCTACGCGATGAGTACCGCGCCGCCCATCCTGTTCGGTTGATCGAATCCGTCAAATGATTGCGTTCGGCCAGAAGCAGTCATTCGAGTCAGCCTGCAATGCAGTTATTAGCTACCAATCCCAACGCGAGGCAGAAATTCGTAGCTAGCCCGGTATTCCATCTGTAACTCATCTGTAACCTATCTGTACGTTGTCACGGCGTGCCCAGCCATTAGACTGACACCCATGATGGCAACATCAATAATCAATACGGACTTTGCTCGAACGTCCCCTGCCCAAACAGCGCTGACCGTCTTGGGCTTAGGCGGGGTGGTGCTTGTCTTTTTGCCGTTTATCGATAGCTACGTGCCGGTGGAGGTCTTTATTGAGGAGTTGGAGGATTTTGAGCTGTTTGGGCTCGCGCCACTGCTCGGCCCATTTGTGGTGTTGCCCTTTTTCATCTGCGCCGGCTACCTGCGCTGGGTGCTCACCGGGGAGCTTTCGCGCTGGGAAGGCTGGGTCGGTTATGCGCTTGCCCTGATCGTCGTTGTCCTGTTATCGCTCTTGATCATTATCATTCAAGCTTGGTGGGAATTGGGCTTCGATGAAGAGATGCTTTTCGTGGCCTTTCTTGCCCTTGGGCTCGGCGCCGGTGCGTGGTTTGTCGTCCAGAACCTACGCCACGGAGCACCCCCCACGTTGACGGCGCTGGTGGCCATGCAACTCGCCTACCTGCCGTTCGCACTGGGCTGGTTGTGGGGTCCGATCAGCGTCCTGATCGAGGATTACGCTTCCATATCTGATATGCCCATTGGCGCCGATTTCGCTTTCCTGACGGTGCTCGTCTACACGGCACAGGCAGCCTTATCGCTACGCGGTCAGCCACGGCTGCCGTTCAGACTCCTGCCGCTCGGTTTGGTGTGGGTGGGGGGATTGACGGCCGGGTTCCTCGCTTGGTCATGAAGCCCGAGGCCGAGGTGACGATCGGCACAAGGAAGGGTTTAAACCGGAGGCAGGACATGACCCTTGCAGCAAAGCGGTTGTACCTAGTGAAAGGCCACGTGTGGATACTGTTAGTCAGCGGCTGTCAGACCACCAGCACGGATGTCGTTCTCTGCGTTCTCCGCATTACGAGCCGGGCCCTAAACTAACCCACCAGATTGCGCGGTTGGCCGTCGAGAAACGCGCGGATATTGGCCGCGACCTCGTCGACAAGACGCTGGCGGGTCTCGCGGCTCGCCCAGGCCGAGTGCGGGGTCACGATCAGGTTTGGTATATCGGAGGCAAGCAGTGGATTGCCGTTAACCGGCGGCTCCTCGGTCAGCACATCCACACCGGCGCCACCTATCTGGCCCTCCTGTAACGCGTCGGCCAGCGCGGATTCATCCACAATGCCCCCGCGCGCGGTGTTGATGAGTATGGCGTCTGTGCGCATCATCGCAAACTCGCGCGCACCGATCAGATTCTGCGTTGCCGCCGTCAACGGACAGTGCAGACTGAGCACGTCCACCTGCGGCAACAGCTCATCCAACGGCACTCGATGCGGCTGCGGCGGACCGCCCGGTCGCTGCGCGACCAGCACATTCATCCCGAAGGCCTGGGCGATATGTGCCACGCCCTGGCCCAGCTCACCATAGCCGACCACCCCCAGGGTCTTGCCCTCGAGCTCACGTATGGGGTAGTCCAACAGGCAGAACTGGCGGCTTTGCTGCCAGCGCCCGGCACGCACGGCCGCATGGTAATCCAGCAGCCGAGTCGTCAACGCGAGGATCAAGGCAAACACGTGCTGGGTGACCGCGGGGGTAGCATACCCGCGCACGTTACACACGGGAATGCCGAGCGCCTGCGCGACATCCAGGTCGACATTGTTCGTGCCGGTGGCGGCGATACATACCAGTCGCAACCGGGACGCAGAACGCAGGGTGGCTTCGTCGAGCATGACCTTATTGCTTACGACCACGGCTGCGTCGCGTATGCGCTCATCGACCTGCGGCCTAGTCGTGAAATCGTAAAAATCCCATTGCGGGAAGATTGACTCGAGGTCAGAGAAGTCGATGTCACCCGAATCGATCGTCGCCCGGTCAAGCAACACGCCGCTTAGCGCCATATCCGAATTGAGCCCCATGTCCCTGTCTTGTTCACAATACCTCGGCGCTGTCCTCTCACACTACCAGGCGCCGGCGCGCGAGGACCACGGCAATGTAGTAGCCGATGGCGGCATAAGCCAACAATACGACCAAGTGCAAGGGCACATTGCTGAGCGCTTGCCCCGCGACCAGCGGGCGAACCAACGCCACCGCATGGGTCAAGGGCAGTAACTGCACAAAGGCCTGCAAAGGTTCAGGCAGCGCATCGACCGGGTAGAACACGCCACACAGTATGAACATCGGTGTGACGGCGAGCGTAAAGTAATAATTGAAAAAATCATAGCCTGGCGAGATCGCACTGATGACCATGGCCGGGCCCGCAAAGCACAAACCGACAAGGAACACGACAGGCAAAGCCAGCAGGGCGCTCGGACCGGTCACCGCGCCGAGTGCGGCCGCCACTGCAAGGATAGCGACGCCATTGAGAAGGCTCTTGGTCGCACACCAGAGCATTTCTCCGGCCAGTATATCGTCTACCTCGATCGGCGTGGCCAGCATCGCGTCATAGGTATGCTGCGGTACCATGCGCGTGTAGACCGAGTACAGGCCTTCGAAGGTAGCGGTCGTCATCGCGGACGATGCGACAATTCCCGAGGCGAGGAAGGTCAGGTAATCCATCCCCGCCATCTCGCCGATAAAAAGTCCAAGGCCATAGCCCAGACCAAGCAGGTAAAGCAAGGGCTCGCCGAAATTGATCATCAGGCTCGGGCCAATCAGCTTGCGCCACACGAGCGCGTTGCGTTTCCAGACAGCCAGCGAGCGGCCCTTTAACCGGGGGAGACTCAGATCCATGACGTCAATCCTTCAACTCGCGTCCGGTCAGTTTCAGGAAAACATCTTCAAGGTTGGCGGGCCGATGCAAGAACACGAGATTATCGATGGCGTCGATCTGCGCGACCACAGGTCGAGCGTCATCGGCATAACAATAAAACGTATCTCCGACCCATTCCGTGCGGCAACCCGAGAGGCTGTCCAGCAGGCCGTTGGCGAGGGTAGCGGCCTCACGAATCTCTACAACCTCCATTTCAACATGGCGCTGGATGAGCTGCGGCGGCGACCCCTGATCGACGATTTGCCCGTGATCCATGATTACGAGGTCATCGCACAATCGCTCGGCCTCTTCCATATAGTGCGTGGTGAGCAGGAGCGTTTTGCCCGACTGTCGCAGGTCCCGCAGGCGCGCCCAAATCATATGTCGTGCCTGCGGATCCAGCCCTGTGGTTGGCTCATCGAGAACCACAAGCTCCGGGTCATTGATCAGCGCTCGCGCGATAGTGAGGCGTCGCCTCATCCCGCCCGACAGCGTGATGATCTTGGCGTGGGCGCGATCCGCCAACTCCACGAACTCGAGCAGCTCATCGATGCGACGCGCCAGTCCACCGCCGCGCAGGTCAAAGTAGGCACCGTACATGCGCAGGTTCTCGACCACGGTGAAGTCGGGATCGAGGTTGTCCGTCTGCGGCACCACGCCGATGCGTTTTCGCACCGCGCTGCCGTAGCGAGGCACGGACATCCCGAACACACTCAGATTGCCACCGCTCAGTGGGGATTGACCCAGGATCATTCGCAGAGTGGTGGTCTTGCCAGCGCCATTGGGTCCGAGAAAACCAAAGCACTGCGCCGGCGGCACGGAGAAATCGATCTCCCGCACCACCGTGTTGTCATTAAAGCGCTTGGTCAGCCCGCGCGCCTCGATCACAGCAGTCATACCGTGGGGTTACCAGAAGTTATCGCCTAACACAATGCCACGAAACGCCGGTGGCCTTCAATCGAGCCGGTCCCGCGCCGCCAGGTAAATCGCCTCTACGAAGGGCGAGCATGCCCGCCGCTGTCTCACGTGACGAACGGCTCCATCCAATTCCCAGCCCTGGCACCATGCGAGCCACGCAATGGCCACCGCCGGTGCGCGACCAACACCTGCGGTGCAGTGCAGGTATACACGATGGTTGCGGCGGACCAGAGCATCCAGCGCGTGTACTGCCTTGTCCAGCTTGGCGCGCAAGTCGATGGGGTCAAAATCCCGGATCGGCACACGTTCCAGTTGTATGCGGCGTTCCACGTAGTAACGGCTGACGTCCGACCAGTCCAGCCCCCACAACCGCATGTCTTCATCAGTCTGAAGATTGAGCACCGCGGTTACAGCGCATTCACTTCGCAGATGGTCAATATCATCGCGATCCTGCGGATGTGTACCCACAAAAAGGTCGTCCACAATTGCGTTGTAGTTGATCATGAATAGTCAAGAAAGATGTGCTAACAGCTATTGCTATCCCACAAGGCCGGGCTTGAAACGCTGAAACTCGCCAAGACCGAGATGCCTTAGGAATGGGCTGCGCTCGAGGGGCATGGATCGCACCTTGGTTTCCGCGACCGTCGCCAGCAGGGATGCTGGCGCCGAGCCTACACGG
>JBHHZP010000175.1:0-6642 GCA_046758085.1 Acidiferrobacterales bacterium | reverse complement strand
GCGATGTTCTGCAGCATCACGGTCTTACCGCTCTTGGGCGAGGACACCAACAGCCCGCGCTGCCCCTTGCCAACAGGCGCGATCATGTCAATCACGCGCGAGGTCAGGTTTTCCGCTGACTCGTTGTCGCGCTCCAGGCGCAGGTGCTCATCGGGGTGAAGCGGCGTGAGGTTCTCGAACAGGATCTTGTTCTTGGCCTCATCCGGCGTCTGCTCGTTGATCTCCTCGACGCGGAGCAAGGCGAAGTAGCGCTCGGACTCCTTGGGGGGCCGGATATTGCCCTTGACGGTGTCACCGGTGCGCAGGTTGAAACGGCGTATCTGGCTTGGGCTGACGTAAATGTCGTCCGGCCCGGCCAGGTAGGAGGCGTCTGCCGAGCGCAGGAAACCGAAGCCATCCTGCAGGGTCTCGACGACGCCCTCGCCAATAATGTCTTCGCCCTTTTTGGCCTGGGCCTTCAAAATGGCGAAAATCAGGTCCTGCCTGCGCATCCGGCTCCCGCCCTCGAGGTCCATAGCTGCCGCTATGTCCACCAGTTCGGTGGCCGGTTTTTTCTTCAGCTCATGAAGGTTTAACATAATTGGAATAGCGTCCCGTCACAGATACACCGACGGGCGGTGCCCTGTTGGACTTCTGGGATTGGGACGGGGTCTGCTTAGCTGAGAATTAAGATGCTAATTCGGAAAATTATTCAGCTCTACAGATCTACCTTAGCACCCGCGTACGGTGCCGTCCAGTCCGATATTGGTTTAGCCAGGCGCTCTAAAGATTGCCGTCAATAAAAGCCGATAGCTGTGATTTCGACACGGCCCCCACCTTGGTGGCCTCGACGTTGCCATCCTTGAATAACATCAGTGTCGGAATTCCGCGAATGCCGTACTTCGGCGGTGTGTCCGGATTTTCATCGATGTTCAGCTTTGCAACCTTGAGCTTACCTGCGTATTCGGTCGCAATTTCCTCCAGCACAGGTGCGATCATCTTGCAGGGGCCGCACCATTCAGCCCAGTAGTCAACCAGCACGGGATCATTCGACTTGAGAACCTCGTGTTCGAAGGACTCATCCGTAACGTGCACGATCCCTTGACTCATGACTGGAATGCCTCCATATAAGGGGGTAACGTATGTCGAGTGATTAGGCCGCGCCAATCAATCCGCGACGGTCAGAGGAGCTATAATCTAAAGGGCGATACCAAAGGATCTATATTTGAGCCGAATCATCGGACTATTGCAAGGGTGCTATTCTAGTAGTTGCACCATCCCTGTAGAAATACGGCCCGCGAACCCGCTCTCCCGACGTTTATGTTAGTGGTGGTCCCAGCAGGTCACCCGCCACCCCACGGGGTCGTGTACCGTGCCCGCTGGCAGGGTGGCTCGGCCGGGGCTCAATGCATGTGGACGACACCAGGAGATCAAATCGAATGCGAACACGGAATGCAAACGGAATATGAGTGAGAATAATACTGGTCAGACGCCATTTTCCAGCCTGAGGTTACCCGAGGCCATTCGCAAGGGCATCGCAGATGCCGGGTTTGAGATATGTACGCCGATTCAGGCGCGTACGTTGCCACTAGCGCTTGCCGGGCGCGACGTTGCGGGGCAGGCGCAAACGGGCACGGGCAAGACGGCTGCGTTCCTGCTGGCGACATTCAATTGTCTACTGGCCAATGGCGCCGATGCCCGGCGGCGGCCGACCCAGCCGCGTGCGCTTATTCTGGCGCCCACGCGCGAGCTGGCGGTGCAGATACACAGGGACGCGGTGGTGCTGGGGCTATACACAGGTTTCAAGCTGGGCCTGGTTTACGGCGGCACGGGCTACCAATCGCAACGTACCCAGCTCGAAGCGGGCGTGGATATCCTTATCGGCACACCCGGGCGGCTCATCGATTACTTCAAGCAGGGGATATTCGACCTGAAGGCGGTGCAGACACTGGTGCTGGATGAGGCCGATCGCATGTTCGATCTGGGGTTCATCAAAGACATAAGGTACCTGTTTCGCCGGATGCCGCCACCCACGCAACGATTGGGTATGCTCTTTTCTGCCACGCTGTCCTATCGGGTCATGGAACTCGCCTACGAGCACATGAATGATCCGGAGTTCATCCGCATAGAACCCGACAAGGTGACCGTTGACGAGGTGCAGCAGGTTGTGTACCACCCGGCTAACGCCGAGAAAACCCGCTTGTTAATCGGGTTGTTGCACCATATGGACCCGGTTCGCAGCCTGGTGTTCACCAATACCAAGGGGGCGGCGGAACGGGTGAGCGCATGGTTACGCGGGAATGGGTTTAACGCCGAGACGCTGACCGGCGATGTGCCGCAGACGCAACGCTTGCGCCTGCTGCAGCAGTTCACCGAAGGCGTGCTGCCGGTGCTGGTCGCGACGGACGTGGCGGCGCGTGGCCTGCACATACCGGACGTGAGTCATGTATTCAATTACGACCTCCCGCAGGATGCCGAGGATTACGTACACCGTGTTGGCCGTACCGCGCGCGCCGGCAGCAGCGGCGATGCCATTAGCTTTGCGTGTGAGGAATACGCTTACTCCCTGTTGGACATCGAACGGTTTATCGGTCACAGCATTCCCGTGAAACGCATCACGCCCGAACTGTTGCCGGAAGTACAACCACCGGCGAAGCGGCGCGACTACTCGCGCAGTCTGTCGGGTAGACGCTCGCGTAGCCACAGCGAGCGCAAGGCGGGCGGTGCGCGCGGCGGCCCCAGAGGCAAGGCCGGCAAGAAACCTGCGCCCCGAGCACGCCCGGGCAACCGGCATCCTCGCAGTGCCGCGGCGTCGAGCGCCGCTGCGCCCGCCCGTAAGCCGACGATCGGGTAACGCCGCTGGGGGCAGCGGTTGCGGATTATTGCCGGGCGGCGATTGCCCGAAGTGTGGGGACGGCCAGGCCGGCGGCATCTGCGTCACGCAATGCACGCACAAGCCTCGCCGGTGCAGAACGGCCGGTACAGCGATGCCCGGGATCGGCGTCAAAGGCCTCGAGCATGCCTGCGATCAAGCGAGCCTTCGCCAGCGCGGCACCCGTGAGCCAAGCTTGAATCTCAAGTATTTCCTCGGCTACTTGCTGTGCCAGCGCCCGGTGCTGTTGCCACAGTTCGCCCACGGTCCCGCCGGTTACGAGTCCGGCGATGTTGATCGTGAGGATATAGACATTCTTTCGCACCAGCTCGAATAAAAGCTCGCTTTCTGAACCCAATGCCTGGCAAGGTATGTCGAGCGATCGCAACGCTTGCACCATCAACCCGGCGCTCGGTCCGTATGCGTGCGAGCCGATAATGACCTTGTACTCCTGGCCCTTTTTCTTCTCGAACCAGACGACAATGACCGTGGGTGCGGCCACGTCATACGCCTCCCAGTCTCTGGGCAGCAGTTCGTTCTGCAGCAAACCAATCCGGTCACGCCATACTCGCGGCATTTTGTCCAGCACGGGCTGGAGGTCATCCTCGGCCACAGTGACCAGCACCAGCGCGACATCGGGCGCAGCGTCAGCCACGGTGTCGATATCCACGTGGCGGGTGACCGGCACGAGCGGGCAACCGATACGCAAAAGGCCGCGGGCGAACACACCACCCATCTCGCCCACGCCGATCAGCACCACCGGCTGGCGCAAGTGTTGGTTGGATCTTTTCCCTTGCTGTTTTATCGTATTCATGTCAGATTCATTGAGCATTGTACCCAGCGCCAGGCGATTTCGCGCGGTAACGCGGTCGTTCGGCGTTGTGCGTCCAGCTTCGCCCTAGCAGAGGTTATGCCTTTCGTATGGTGTCAGTCATTCTGCGTCGCGTGCGGCTCGCGTTCTTCTTTTTCCTCATCGGCTGGCCGGTTTTCATTCTAGGCGTTGGTGAGGAAACTTCTTCCCGGGTCGCACTGCTTACGATCAACGGACCTATCGGGCCGGCGACCGCTGACTATGTCGCACGCGGACTGGAAAAGGCGCAAGCGCTGGACGCTGCCCTCGTAGTCCTGCGTATGGATACTCCCGGCGGGCTCGATACCGCCATGCGCACCATTATTAAAGGGATTATCAACTCCTCCGTGCCGGTCGCAAGCTTCGTCGCGCCGAGCGGTGCGCGTGCGGCAAGCGCCGGGACCTACATCTTGTACGCCAGTCACATCGCCGCCATGGCGCCGGCCACCAATCTGGGAGCTGCCACGCCGGTGCGCATCGGTGGCCCCAGCCCGGTCACACCACCGAAGCCGCCCGAACCTGCCAAGCAAGACAAGCGCGCCGGCAAAGACAAGGATAAGGATAAGAAAGAGGACGCGGACGAGGACAAAGACGACAAGGAAAACGCGGCCAAGGCCAGGAAACCGCAGGACGCGATGGAGAAAAAGATAATAAACGATGCCGTGGCCTATATTCGCGGGCTCGCGCAGATGCGCGGGCGCAATGCCGATTGGGCGGAGCAGGCCGTGCGCGAAGCCGTCAGCCTGCCGGCAGAAGAGGCGCTAGAAGAGAATGTCGTGGACCTGATGGCCAAGAATGTCAGCGACTTGATCGAGAAGATCGACGGGCGCGAACTCGAGGTGTTGGGTCGCAAGGTCAATTTGCACACGAAGAACGCGGTGATCGAGGCCATAGAGCCCAACTGGCGCGAGCGCCTGCTTTCCGTTATTACCGATCCGACGGTGATACCGATACTGATGATGCTGGGCGTTTTCGGCCTGTTTTACGAGTTGCTGAACCCGGGGTTCGTGCTGCCGGGTGTGATCGGCGGCATCTGCCTGCTGCTGGGGCTGTACGCGGTGCAAGTGTTGCCGGTGAACTATGCCGGGCTCGCGTTGATAATGCTCGGGATCGTGTTCATGATTGGCGAGGCGTTCGCGCCAAGCTTCGGTGCGCTCGGAATGGGCGGTGCCATCGCGTTCGTGGTCGGTTCCATTATGCTGCTGGACGCGGATGTCCCAGGCTACGGGGTCTCCTGGCCAGTTATCATTGGCGTGGCAGTGCTCGGTGCGCTCGCATTCGGGGCCGTGGCGACGCTGGCGCTGAAGGCGCGCGAGCGGCGCGTCGTCAGCGGGCAGGAGCAGATGGTCGGCTCCAGCGGCGAGGCGCTTGAATCGTTCAAGACCGAAGGTCGCGTGCGCGTGCACAGCGAAGCCTGGAGTGCGCGGACCCGAGTACCTGTAAAGAAGGGGGAGAAGATCAGGGTCACCGGCATGGAAGGGTTGGTCCTGATGGTTGAACCAGCAAACCCGGAGGAGGGTTCAGATGATGGGTAATCTTATACCGTCTGCTTTTGTAGTTGCGCTGATTCTCATTCTGTTGTTTTCGGCCATCCGCATCCTGCGTGAGTACGAGCGCGGCGTGGTGTTCCTGCTGGGACGTTTTTGGAAGGTCAAGGGCCCCGGCTTGATCATCATCATCCCGGGCATACAGCAGATGGTGCGGGTGGATCTGCGCACCATTGTCATGGATGTGCCGTCACAGGATGTGATCTCGCGCGACAACGTCTCGGTCAAGGTGAATGCGGTGGTGTACTTCCGCGTCATTGATCCGGAGAAGGCTATCATTCAGGTGGAGGATTTTTTTGCAGCCACCAGCCAGCTGGCACAAACGACGCTGCGCTCGGTGCTCGGCAAGCACGAGCTCGACGAGATGCTGGCCGAACGCGACAAGCTCAATGCCGATATTCAACACATTCTCGATCTCCAGACGGATGTGTGGGGGATCAAGGTGGCCGCGGTCGAGATCAAGCATGTGGATATCGACCCCACCATGGTGCGCGCCATTGCCAAGCAGGCGGAGGCCGAGCGCGTACGGCGCGCCAAGGTGATCCATGCCGAAGGCGAGCTGCAGGCGGCGGAAAAGCTGGTACAGGCGGGTGAGCTGATCAGCGCCAGGCCCGAGGCAATGCAGCTGCGTTATATGCAGACGCTGACGGAGGTTGCGGGGGAAAAGAGCTCCACTATCGTGTTCCCGCTGCCCATCGAGCTGCTGGCGCCATTCCAGAAAATGATGAAGAATAGCGGGTCTGGGGTCTGATTGATTGATGCTCACGCGGGCTAGCGCACCGCCCACGAGTCGATCTTGGTCAGTCCGGTGGTGAGCCCGAACTCGAGCGAGGGATAGTAGCCTTCGGCGTTGGGCAGCGTGCTGCTGGTCAGCACTATCAATGTCGCCACGCCCCTTACTTCGGAGACCGGCCGCCAACGGCCATTCTTTCTCATCACCAGCACTTCCTGGTTGAGCTGAAAGTGGGGAACCCACAGCCCATCTTTGTTGTTCTTGAAATAGCGCACCTTCACCGTACACAGGAGGTTGCGCTGGAGCCCGATATGGCGCAACAGGTGCACCACCCGGTCTGCCGGGCGAACCTCTGACTCGATCGGTTCGCCGGGGAGGATGCTCCATTTGAGCTGCCCCTTGCCGGCGTGGGGCGATGTGATCAGATCCGGGATGGCCTCGATCGGCGTTTGAATACGCTCGCCGTTTTGCACATGCTCGAGGATCATGATGACCGGTGCTGCTCGGAGCGCGCCGGGTGCGAGCGCAAAAAATGTCAGCGCCACAACCGCCGCGGTGATTCGGCCGACCCCCACCATCGCCACGGGTAGTTGCGTTTCACTGAGCATATCCGAAGCGTAGTGGTTCTGAAAAAGCCTGTCCACTCAGTGGATTATCTGCG
>JBHHZP010000174.1:0-6713 GCA_046758085.1 Acidiferrobacterales bacterium | reverse complement strand
GGTAAGGACACCGCGCGTCCGGGCCAGGGCCAGGGAATGGCCCTTGCGCGGACCGCCTGAGACAAGCGCCAAGCGAGGGGACCCCGCATGGGAAGTACCCATGCGGGGCGCAGAGTCCGGGGTGCCCTTTCTTTCGGTTCCTTTCTTTGGGCACGCAAAGAAAGGAACCCGTCGTACGGGGGCGGAACCCCGCTAATACATATTCGGCGGTAGGCGACGCGCCTTTACCCGGTGTTAGTTCGCGGACTTGGAGTCCCCGCGTACTATGCGCACGATCACGGATGTTCGTAATGAGGCTGGCTTGGCGTTGCGCATGCGTAGTAACTTGGAAAGCGTAACGAGCCGCACACCGCTGTTCTCTAGCTCCGGCAACTTGCGTTCCAGAAAAGCGAGCGTCTCTGGATAGGGATGGCCAAGCGCAAGCGCGCTGCCGTGCTCCCGCGCGGTATCGAGCAAGATTTCGAACTGGGTACTGATGCTGGAAAGCTGTTGGTCATTGTCCAGAAATACGTCCCGTGCAAGATGCGGGAGCTCGACCTCGCGCGCTACCGTCGCGGCGACGGTCTGCGGTGTGGTGCGCGAGTCGACGAAGAAGAGACCCCCCCTATTGGTGATCGCCTGCATAAGCCATTCCATGGGTTGGCGCCGTTGAGTCAATAGGCTCCCCATGTGGTTACTGATACCCACCGCGAAAGGGACGGTTTGCAGGTCCTTGTTCAGGGTCACGATGATATCGAAGGCCCGCATCTTGGAGTCGAGACCTCCCGGGCCGAGCGCATCGCTCTCGATCGACTCCATCGGCAGGTGCAATATGACCTCTTTGTTATACTCGCGGGCATTCCCCGCGAGGCGCCGAGCGTAGGGGGTTTGCGGCAGAATTGCACACGCGACAGGACCCGGCAGGCGGACGGTACGTTCCCCCTCGGCGAGGTTATTTCCCAGGTCGTCGATGATGATCGCGATAGCAGACGCAGGCGCATCGCCCGTGTCACGCGCCACACCGGATTGCACGTGTCCGAGCAACACCAGCGCGGCCAATGCAACGGCCGCGCGGTGCATCAGCCGGATTTCTCAGCGTAGATATTGATACCTTTCAGCAGATTCAATGCCTCTATGAGCTGAAAGTCATCCGTGGATGTGCTCGATTTATTGGCTTGCTCTTTCTCCGATTCTCGCTTGTCCGACCCTGCGGGCTCGCCGTTTTGCAGGTGACGGGCCAGGTTGGCTTCTTTCAACCGCTCCTGATCGCTCTTATTCCTGGTCAGCTTTGCCTGTTCTGTGACGATGTCCGGTTCAATGCCGGTGGCCTGGATAGAGCGACCGTTGGGTGTGAAATAGCGTGCGGTCGTGAGCTTCAAGGCGGCGCCATTGCTCATCGGCATGATCGTCTGTACCGAGCCCTTACCGAACGTCTTGGTTCCCATAATAACGGCGCGACCGTTGTCCTGCAGCGCCCCGGCGACAATTTCGGATGCCGAGGCTGAGCCACCGTTAACCAGCACAACCAGCGGCGAGCCTTCGAGTACTTCGTCGGGTTGCGCCTCAAACGTGAGCTTTGAATCCGCGACCCGGCCCTCGGTGTAAACGATGGTTCCCTTTTTGAGGAACGCATCGCTGACCGAGACTGCGGCGTTCAGCACCCCGCCCGGATTATTGCGCAGGTCCAGCACAATTCCCTTGAGTTTTCCGCCGTTCTCTTTTTGGAGCTTGCTCAGCGAATTCTTCATGTTCTTGGTCGTGTTAGCCTGAAACTGGGTGATGCGGATGTAGCCATAGCCTGGCTCCAGCAAGCGGCTCTTTACGCTGCGAATTTTTATCACGGCGCGCGTGACGGTGATCTTCAGCGGCTTGTTTTCACCTTCACGCACGACCGTGAGCGTAATGTTCGAGCCCGGCTTGCCGCGCATGAGCTTGACCGCGTCCGACAGGCTCATGCCTTTGACCGCCTTTTCGTCCAGACGCACAATCAAGTCCCCGGGTTTCAACCCAGCGCGCGCTGCCGGGGTGTCCTCGATCGGCGACACCACCTTGACGAAGCCGTTCTCCATGGTCACCTCGATACCGAGCCCGCCAAACTGGCCTTCGGTACCGATGCGCACATCCTTGTACCCCTCGGGATCGAGGTAAGTGGAGTGAGGATCAAGACCGGCCAGCATTCCGCCGATGGCATCCTCCAACAGTTTCGTGTCCGTAACGTCGTCGACGTAATCTGATTTGATCTTGCTGAACACCTCGGTGAAGGTCCTGAGCTCGTCGAGCGGCAGAGTCGTTGACACGACTTGCTCGCCTTCGCGCTTGGCCAGCACAGCCGTGTCGAGTGTGAACCCCGCGCCTATAAAGACGCCGAGTAACAGGACAAGAACATAACGTGTCGCGTTTTTCATTGCTGTCTCTCCATCATGGCCCACTGACTGCGGGACCTGCACTAGGACGGGGCGCCGCATCCCCGCTTTAACGTAATCGACACCACTGTAAAGGATCCCGCGGCCGCCCGTTTTCCCGGATCTCGAAATAGACCCCGGCTCCGGGCGCATTACCGGTGTTGCCCATGCTGGCGATTACCTGCCCGGCCTCGACCCACTCACCGACCTGCGGGTACAAGCTCTGATTGTGGCCGTATAGCGTCATATAGCCATCGCCGTGCTCCAGAATCAAGAGTAGCCCAAATCCGCGCAACGAGTCGGCAAAAGCAACCCGCCCGCGGGCTACGGAAACCACGTCCTGGCCAGTCCGCCCGCTCAAAAACAGGCCTTTCCAGCGCATTTTGCCGATTTTCTTGGGGGAACCGAAGCGGGCTCGAATTTTACCCTTAGTCGGCAACGGCAGCTTGCCCTTGCGATCTGCGAAGCGCACTTTGGCTGTCGGCTCCCGCGGCAAGCCCGCGAGATATTGCTGCAACTGTTCCAACAGGCGTTCCAGACGCTCCTCATCGAGGCGTAGTCGCGCGATTTCATCACTCTGGTCACGCACCCGGCGATCGAGCAGGGCCAGGACCTCGGTGCGCCGCACCCGCGCATTTTCCAGGGCCTGTTTTCTTTGTACTTGGGCTGCGTGCAGGGCCTCAAGTTCCCGAGAGCGCTCGATAATTTCGCTCTCCATGGTATGAATGCGCGCCAACGCAGACTCTATCTTGTCGATTTGCTGCATACGCGCACCGTTCAGGTAGCGGTAATAGGTCAGCACACGAGTGAAGGTGGCCGGGTCGGTCTGGTTGAGTAGCATCTTGACGTACTCCTGACGGCCCATGAGATAGGCCGCACGCAGCTGGTCGCCTAGCCCGGCCCGTTGGCCGCGCAGCTTAGCGCGCGCGGTTGCGCGGCGACGCTTCAGATCCTTAAGCGCCCGGGCCTGCGATTTCAGCCGTGCGCCGAGCTGTCGCAGATCATGAATCAGCCTGCCGATGGTAGCCTCAAGCTCGCGCAGTTGCTCGCGCTCGGCGTCGCGCTTGTGGACGGTCTTATTGAGCCGAACTTGCAAAGACCGGATACGAGTACGCAGGCGATCAAGTCGTACGGCCTGTTCCGCGGTGCCCGCTGCCGGGGCAGCGCCGAGGACTTGTCCATTGGCGACAAGCAGCATGCCTGCGACAATCAGTGCAGAAGCCAAAGTGGTCGTGGTTTGTCTCGGGTCAATCATGGCGCTGGCTGGTTCGTGATTGAGTCAATCTCACGCGTGCCGGGTCCGTGCGCGCGATAATGCGACCCGGGGCGTGCGCACACCCCCGAGAAATCGCTGTTCGACGGGTTTCGCCGCGTGCAGCGGGCCAAATAGCACAACCCTATATTATTGTATAATGTTTTATTAATATACGACGGGATGGGCCCATTTCTGCCGATTCGCGGGTGCGGTATCTGAACGAATGCAACGAGATGTTGATCACATGCGTGTGCGCGGCGAGGGTGCTTCCGAGCCCTTGATCACGAATGAAGAAGATATTCATGTCGCGTCCCGTACCCTGAAGGCCATGGCCCACCCGCTGCGCCTGAAGATTCTTTGCATCGTCGGGGGCAGGACTGAGGTATGCGTCCAGGAGATCGTCGAGCAGGTCGGTACCTCGCAAAGCAATATCTCCCAGCATCTTTCCATCATGCGCGAGAAAGGGATACTCGCCTTCCGCAAAGACGCCAACAAGGTGTACTACCGCCTGGGCGATGCCAGGGTGGTAAAATTAATTGACTCTTTGCTTGATGCTTTTTGCAGAACCCGCGTATGAAGGTGGTGGGGTGCCGGTTTATACGGACGCAGGCACGCTGAAGCCCGCCGGGGAGCGTTGGTAGCGCGTGCGCCTTCGGTGCAGTGGTTCATTCGCGGATCGTGTAGCCGGGCGCGGCTCGATGTCCTTTCAGTGTAACTTCTTGTCGCTGTTGAGTGGGGATAGCGCCGGACTTGTTGTCGGATAAACTATGGAATACGTGGATTTCGCGATCAAGTACTGGTACCTGTTCGTGGCACTGCTTGTGGTGCTGGCGTTGCTGGGGCTGGGCCCGGTCTCGGAGCTCATACACGGCATCAAGCATGTGAATGTCTGGGACGCGGTAAGATTGATTAATCATGAATCTGCAGTCGTGGTGGACGTGTCCGAGCAGCACGAGTTCAAAATGGGCCATATCCCGAACTCGATAAATGTCCCGTTGGCCGGCTTGGCTAAAAGGGTCAAGGAGTTGGAGAAGCACAAAGAAAGGCCTGTTGTGCTCAGCTGCCGCACGGGGAACCGCTCCAGCCGGGGCGCTGTCATCCTGCGAAAACACGGATTCGAAAACGTCTATACGCTGACGGGCGGGACTTCCGCGTGGGAGCGCGACAATCTGCCTTTGGAAAAATAGCATTTTCCCGAGCCTGGGCAGCTTGGACAATTCACGAGCGCGGGGGCAATTTTTGTGGTTGGTCATAGGGGGTTAGGCGTGGCGGAACAGCAGATCGAGCAAGAGGTAATATTCACGTTCGAGAAGATCTACATCAAAGATGTTTCCTTCGAAAGTCCGAGCGCACCGAAGATTTTCGGTCAGGAGAAGACCCAGGAGGTCACCGTACAGTGCGACATTGAGCACAAGCCGGTCGATGATGCAAAGCGCTTCCACGAGGTGGTGATCACGGTCAAGGTCGGTGCCCGGCAGGAGGACATGACCAGCTTCATCGTGGAGGTACAGCAGGGGGGTGTGTTCCAGATCGCTGGCATAGCGGAGGAGGAGATCCCCGGTGTACTGGAAGTGAATTGTCCCAATGTGCTGATGCCGTTCGCGCGCGAGGTAATCTGCGATCTGATCGTCAAGGGCGGCTTTCCCCAGCTGCTGATCGATCCGATCAATTTCCAGGCGCGCTATGAACATAGGCTCGCGGCTCAGAAGGAAAAGGTTTAAAGCACGCGTGCGTCGGCCTGCCACCTGATTGAGCGCCCGGGATCGACGACGACCTCCCCATGGCGGGCGAAACCCCAACTACCATTGCCGTCCTGGGAGCGGGCTCCTGGGGCACCGCGTTGGCGATCTTGTTGGACCGCAACAGGCATGCAGTTCGGCTCTGGGGTCATGATGTAGCCAGGCTCGCGCGACTGGCGCGCGAGCGCGAGAATACCCGCTATTTGCCGGGTGTCCCTTTGCCCGCAGATCTCACCATAGCGACTGGTCTCGAGGACGCGGTCACCGGCGCAGGCGGTGTTCTTGTGGCCGTGCCGAGCCACGGCTTTCGCAGCACGCTGCAGGCGCTGCGGCCCCATCTACCCGCAGACGCCGTTGTCGCTTGGGCCACCAAGGGATTCGAACCGGGAACGGGCAAGCTGCTGCACACGGTCGCCTACGAGGTGCTTGGCGACGGCGTCCGCATCGCCGCCATCTCCGGACCTACTTTCGCGCGCGAAGTGGCGCAGGGTTTGCCTACCGCCTTCGTGGTGGCGGCCGAGTATGAGGGCGTTGCCCGTGCCGTGGCCGGCTGGCTGCGCAACGAGCGCACGCGAGTGTATACGAGTCGCGACGTACCAGGGGTGCAGCTCGGTGGCGCCATCAAAAACGTCATGGCCATCGCTGCGGGCATCAGCGATGGCCTGGGGTTCGGCGCCAACGCCCGTGCCGGCCTCATCACGCGCGGCCTGGCGGAGCTGGCACGCCTTGGGGTGGCAATGGGAGGCGCGCGCGAGACCTTCATGGGGTTGGCGGGTGCTGGTGACCTCATTTTGACCTGCACCGATGATACCTCGCGCAACCGCCGGGTGGGCCTTGGGCTCGGTCACGGCAGAAAGCTGCCGGCCATCCTCGCCAAGCTGGGCCAGGAGGCCGAAGGTGTAGCTACCGCGAAAGAGCTTTATATGCTTGCACGACGCATGCATGTCGATATGCCCATTACCGAGCAGGTGTACCGCGTGTTGTACGAGAACACCTCACCGCAGCAGGCGGTGGAGGCGCTGTTCCAGCGCGAGCCACGCCCGGAGTAACTGCTGTTTATTCTTGAACGGGCTTGCTGCGCTCCGCTCTCCGTGCTCTCGCTTGCAAGTCCAGGGCTTGCCGTCCGTGGCAAGCCCGTTCGCCGGGCCAAGCGTTCACTGGACGCTTGGCACACCTCTGGCTCACCCACCCCCGTACGACGAGTTCTTTTCTTTGCATGCCCAAAGCAAGGATCCGAAAGAAAGGGCACCCCCGACTCTACGCCCCAAAAACCGGGGTCCCCGCGCTCGGCGCTCGTCTCAGCCGGTCCGCGCAAGGGCCATTCCCTGGCCCTGGCCC
>JBHHZP010000173.1:0-6789 GCA_046758085.1 Acidiferrobacterales bacterium | reverse complement strand
TGAATCGTGCGGTTGTGCGACAGTGGAGAGGGGTTTTTCTACAGACTCGTTAGGCGAAAGGTGTGGTTCAGGATCTTGCCACGGTCGCGGCTCGATAGCTCGCAACGATGGAGGGCCGGGAATATGGCATCCAGACATGACATCGTGATCGTGGGAGCCGGCATCGCCGGTTCGTCCAGTGCGATCGCTCTTGCGCCGGAGGGCTATCGTATCTTGCTCCTGGACCGGGCGCTGTTCCCTCGCGACAAGCCCTGCGGCGAAGGCATCATGCCAAAGGGCGTGCAAATTCTAGCGGAGCTTGGGCTCTTGCCGGATATCCTCGCCCATGGCGGGGCGAAGGTTCGCGGAATGCGGTATTGGAACCGCCAAGGTATCCTGGCGCAGGCGGACTTCCCGCCCAGCCCGGGCGGCATCTCCTTCGGCCTCGTCATGCGGCGCTATCACTTGGACAATCTGTTGCTGGAGAGAGCTGCGTCCTTCACGAACGTCACGGTTCGCCAGGGATTTCGCGTTACCGACGTGGTACAAGAGAATGGAAGCGTCAAAGGGGTCGGTGGGCATGCGGTCGACTCCCCGAACCAGCGCGAAGTGTTCCATGCCCCCCTGACCATCGGGACCGATGGGCGCCACTCCGTGTTCCATGACGCTTGTGAGTTCACTAAGACCGTTCTTCGGCGCAAGCGCTTCGGCGTGACGGGTCACCTGCAAGGGGTTGAAGGCACGAGTTCCTATGTCGAGGTTCTACTTTGTTCGGGCGGCGAGATCTATGTTGCCCCCTGTGCGGAACGGATAACGCTCGTCGCCATCTTGCTCGAAGCAAGAGCCATGCAGTTCTTCAAGGGCGGTCTCGCTGCTCGATACGTGGGCTTCCTACGCGAGGTCAAGGGTTTCAGCGAGCGCATCGCGAAGAGCGAGTTGGTCCCCCCTGTGGCCGGTGTCGGGCCGCTGGGCTTTACGATCGAGCCCTGCTACCGGCCGGGCCTTTTTCTCATTGGCGACAGCGCGGGGTTCTTAGACCCCATCACTGGAGAGGGGATGACGCTCGCGTTGAAGAGTGTGAAGGCCGCCCTGCCTCTTATCAAAGAGGCGTTCGCCGTCGGCAGTTTTGACGTGGCGCTCGGGCAGCGATATGCGCAGGACCGCTTCCAAGTCATGGAGGATGTCTTCCGGTTCACCCAGCTTCTCCTGAAGCTTTCCAAGTACAGATTCATCGCCGACCGCGCCATTCGGCGGCTCAGCCATGATCAGCGGCTGTTTCAGAAAATTCTGGGCGTTGTCACCGGGAGCCATAGGTACCGGGACATTTCGTTGCGTGACAAAGCTGCCCTCCTTATGGGATGAGCTAGAGTGTGCGCCACATGACAACGCGGGGCTAGACTTGTGGTCTGGAGCCCGCCTTCGTGTAACAACGGCATGCAGCTTGACGGCGCTTCGCACCGCAGCTAATGCCGGGGCCGTTAAGCGGCACTCGCGCGATGTATGTAAGGCGCGCATCCGGCGCGCGTAGATTTAAGATTTTGCGCGAAGGGGCAAAAAGGCGAAAACGGGGGGAAGATCAGTTTAACCCCATTGTCCCAGACCCCATTGCTTCACTACGACTCTCAATAAGTAAGAGCAAAGACAACCGCACCATGTCGGGGCAGGAGGCGCGGGGTCCGGCAGAGCAATCTCAACGCAGGCGGCGCGCCGCAAATATTCCATAACGCATCGCGCCAGTGCCGTACGCCATCAGCATGCGGATCATCGTCAGCACGAAGACGCGATTGTCGTTTCGTGGATTAAGCAAATACCTGCGGTAGCGAGAATCACGACAGATGGCCCTGAGGAGCCGAGCGACGCAGATTGACCACGTCCGCCGTACCTGCCGGCTCAGGTCTTGGAATGATTCCACATAAAAACCCGCCTGCTCCAGAAGCGCGCGAAACTCCGTTTTCGTCGCCAAGCCTGGAATTCTGCCGTCCCGGCATACTGGCTCGAGAAGGTAGTGGACCTGCCACCCGCGCGGCATCTCTCCGGCCAGCCACGCGCATAGCACGAGCCTGCCCGCTGGCCGCAATACCCGTGCCGCCTCTGCCAGGGCTCGTTGCTTGTCGGCCATATGCTCGATGCTTTCGATAGCGATCGCAGCGTCGAATGACTCCGAGGCAAGACCGTTGTCCTGCCAATCGCGCAGCAGATAACGGGGGTTGCCGGACCCCGCATCAAGTGCGAGAGCGAAGGCGTGCTGTTTGGGCGCTGCCGTCACTGCCGTGACGTGCGCGCCGAAACACTTGGCCAGCAACCGCGCGCTCGCCCCGTAGCCTGAACCAATGTCGCAGACCGCATCGTTAGGACGGATACCGGCCAGTTCGGCGACGTACTTGGATAGCTGGCGGACCGCCTGCTCAGGCGTTTCGGTACCAGAACGCCACAGCCCGTGGTGCACGTGCTCGCCCCAAATCTCGCGATAATAAGCATCCAGCTCGTCGTAGTGGCGCACGACTGATCCGCTCGGCAGCGGTCGCTTCGGCGTGATCATCCACTAAACCCGTATGGCATTGGTGCCTAACAGCGATGTTGCCCTTTAACTAGGGACAGAGCTTAGTTGAAAGTGGCGTAGTGTCGGAGCCCCGTCCGCAAGACCGCACACCGGCCGCTTAAGGAACAGCATCACGAAAAGCCAACGCATGTGGTGCCGTCCATCGTTGTTGTCGGGCTGCCGGTTAAACCGGAACGCCACAGAAGAACATTTACAGCATCTTCCCATCTTCCCACCTCAGAGCGGCCAGGTGTCCAGGCCGCGCATGGTGAAGACCCTTGCCATCACATGGCACAACGGGGTGTGCAACATTCCCCATACGATGGCCTTGCGCAGGCCCGGGTAGCGGTATTTGCGTCCGAGCGCCATGTTGAACTCGGCACGCCGCCGTGCCTTGGCCGCAGCTCGCCAGCGTCTGCGCTCGTAGCTCAGCAGAGCGGACTGTACCCCGGAGCCCTCGTGATAGATGCCGTGCAGGGTCTGGGCGAGATCCCGCGCACCCAGCCATCCGAGGTTCATTCCCTGTCCGCCAATCGGGCTGATCACATGGGCGGCATCGCCTGCCAGTATCAGCCTGTCCTTTACAAAGGACTCTGCAAGATAATGCTCCGCGCCGAATGAACTTAGCATAAAGCACTCGCATCGGCTGAGGTCGTGGCCGATGCGCATCTTGATGCGCCTGACGATGTCGTCGGTCTTGCAATCGGCAACCCGCAGCTCCGTTTTTACCACCCAGCGCCGCCGCCCTTCCGGAAACGGAAATGATTCTATGAGCCCGTCGCGATGAAGGTAGATGTTGGCTTCGCGCCGCCGGCCCGTATTGTCGGAGAAATCGCCCATGACATAGACATCTGGGTAGGGTGTGCCGTTAAACGTGATTCCCGCGAGCCTGCGCACAGCGCTATGGACACCATCGCAGCCGATAACGAAATCGCCCTCGAAAATACGCTGTCCACCGCCGCCATCCCGGCAGTGAACCGCGACCTTGTCGCCGTTCTGAACCACGTCCGTGACCTCGGTGTCTCGCTGCATGATCGAAGGATCGAGTGCGTTGAGCTTCCGTTCTAGGATTCGTTCCGTGAGATACTGCGGAATGGCCAGTACAAGCCTGAAAGGCGGTGGACAGTTCCTGAACGACAGCGTGCCGACGCACTGCCGATCGATATAGGCACGCCCCATCTCAATCGGCTGGCCGCCGGCCATGAACTCCTGCGCCAGGCCCAGCTCGGCAAGCAGCTCCAGGCAAACCGGGTGGATGCCGAATGAGCGCGAATCCATCCCGGCGTGACGCCTGCGCTCCAGGACGGCACAACGGATCCGCCTGCGCTCAAGACAGCAACCAAGAAAGAGGCCAACCGGTCCACCCCCGACGATGAGGACCTGGCGACCGTCAGTGCTGGGAGTCACGCGCATGGCTAAGCAAGAGCCGGAAAGGAAACAAGCGTTTGACCTGCCAACCCCGAGGCGCGATGGACAAGAGCTCGCTGAAGGTGTAGCTGCGCCTAATGGAGATCAGCCCGTCATGGCGGATAAACGAGTCTCTGAATAGCGGCAGGGTCAGGCACGCGAATAGCGCGTAGGCCATATCACCGCGGGCAACGTCCACGAACAAAGTGATGTGTCGGCTGAGCCGGGCAGCCTGGTCCAACATCTCATGGAACTGGGATGCATGGAGGTGATGCAGCATATGATTGGAAACAACGAAATCAAACCGCTCTTCGCTGTCAATCAAATCCCGCACGCTGGCGAGTCTGAAGCTGACATTCGCCGGCCAAGAAAGCCTCTTTACGTAGTCGAAGGCACGGGCATCGATCTCGATGCCCGTGACATGCAGTTTATAGCGGTCACGGGTCGCCCATTCGGCATACTTAATTGGAATATCGCCCCCGCCGAAGCCGATGTCCAACAGGGAGTAGCCCCGCGACCGATCTTGCATCGCCGGCCTGATACATCTCTTGTACACCGCCTTGGCACGGGAGAGCACGACATTAATTACGCGGAACTGCCGGTAGGTATTGTTGAGCATTTCCAGATCACAGTCGGGATCGTCCATGATCTCCTTGAGCTCGGCGCCTCTACGAGCGAGAAAGATCGGCATCGCGGCCTCGTCTCCTCACTTTGGAGAACAGGCCGCACTCGATAGCCAACCCCGGCCCAAATGCCATAGCAAGCACTGCTTCCCCTTCGCCCGTCGAAGTTGTGTCCAGGATATGCTTCAAGACAAAAAAGATACTGGCGCTGCTCAAGTTGCCGTAATTCGCTAGCACGTAGCGCGACGACTCGACCTGCCGGCACTTGAGATTCAGTCCTTTTTCCACTTCGTCCAGAATCGCCCTGCCACCCGGGTGAATGGCCCACTGGCTTACCTCGCTTTGATCGACGCCGAGAGACTGAAGCAATGGTGTGACAACACCCGGCAGGTTCGCCGCGATGGTATCGGAAACCTTCTGTGAGAGGACCATCTCAAAGCCCAAATCCCCGATGGTCCACGCCATCTGCTTTTCGCCCTCTTCGGCAATGGCGCTGGCAAACTCTTCCACTCGATAGGTGAGCGTGCCGGGGGCTGGGGGTCTGCTGCTTACGATGGCACCGGCCGCACCGTCGCCAAACAGCGAGGCGGATACGAGATTATCTAGCTTCGTATCCTGCTGCAAATGAAGGGTGCATATCTCCAGACAGACGATCATCACGGCTGCATCGACCTCGGCTTGACAGAAAGATCGTGCCAATTGCATGGCCTGAAAGGCACCAAAGCAGCCCATGAACCCGATATGGTAGCGCCGCGTACTCCGTGCTAGCCCCAACTCCTTTACCAGAACGTACTCCGGACCCGGGGCAAAAAAGCCCGTGCACGATACGGTCACTACGTGAGTAATATCCCGCTTGCCGATTGCAGGATTGCCCGCCATGAGATTGGCACCAACCTGCATAGCGAGCCGACGCGCATGGCGGGTATAAATGGCATTGCGGGTTGCGGTGGTGGGCGCAAGCGTGTTTTGATTCGGGAGGAAGAACAGCCGACTGTGCCTCCCGTCAAACAGATCTTCCACTACAGAATGGCGTTTTTCGATGCTCGACCGGGCGTAAATCCGCTCTACCAGGCGCTCTAACCTGCGGTCGCCACGCACATACTCCTTCATCTTGTTGCAAACGAAATCCTGCCGGTAAACGGTCGGCGGAACCGCCGTGGCGATGTTATGAATAAACACGGACATACGAGGGAACCCGCCGATTAGACTCAGCGCCCTGGCGATAGTTCGGTCCCTGCGCCCTTGCGATCGCGAAGGGCGTCGCGCGGCGACCTAGGCTGCGCGCCATGGCGCTGGCATAACGGCCGGGCGAAGCGAGACGGCGTTCTGTGAATCATTGTTGACATGCTACGGGCGGCCACTGGGTGTTGTGCCTAAGGCGACAAGGAAAAGGAAAATAGGAAAATACGGTCAGTCTCAATTTCCTCCTAGCCGTCTAGTACCCTGGTGACCCATCGCAGCGAAACAAGAACATTGTATGGCCCGTCTACCCCGCTATTTCGTCAAAGGCCAGCCCCAGCATGTGATCCAACGCGGCAACAACCGCGAGCCCATCTTTGCGAGTAAAGCGGACTAGCGCTTCTATCTGGACTGTCTGCACGAGGCGGCTCGATGCCACCGCCTCGCTATCCATGCCTATGTGCTGATGACCAACCCCGCGCATCTGCTTGCCACGCCTGCCTCTGGGGACAGTTTGCCAAAGACCCTGCAATCGGTGGGCCGGCATTATGTGCAATACTTTAATGACACCTATGAGCGTACCGGGACCCTGTGGGAGGGGCGCTACCGGACCACGCTCATTGACACGGAACGCTATCTGTTGATCTGTATGCGCTACATTGAACTCAATCCGGTGCGTGCCCGCATGGTGCGCCATCCTCGGGACTGCCGCTACTCGAGCCATCGCGCCCATGCCTACGGTGAAGCAGACCCGCTGGTGCACGATCACGAACTCTACGAAAGGCTGGGGCGAAGCGCACACGCCCGAGAAGTTGCTTACCGTCAGTTGTTCAGAGCCCAGACCGCTCACGCGGACGTGGACGCGATTCGCGCTGCGACGAACAAGGCGTGGGTGTTGGGCGAAGACCGCTTTAATAGGAAAGTTCAGCGGCTCGCGGGGCGTCGGGCGGCGCCGCTCGCCAAAGGGAGACCGCGAAAGGTGGAGTAAATCGAGTCTGACCCTGAGATTTCTTTGAGAGAGGCCAGCAGGCCAGGCTTTTAAAGTATTGAAATAGCCGGGCA
>JBHHZP010000172.1:0-6819 GCA_046758085.1 Acidiferrobacterales bacterium | reverse complement strand
CCGCGCCCCTTCGGGCGTGTTATTCGCCTTCACGCCTCGCTCGGCTTGAGCAAGGGGATTGAAAAACCAAAGCTACTCCCTCCCCCTGAATGCGGGAGGGCTGGGGAGAGGGTGCTCGGCTTGTCCAAGGGGGCCAAAACCAACAAAACACCGCCACTTCATGCTTGGTCTTTGCCTTTTCTCCTCGCTACTCCCCACTCGCTACTAGCTACCGCTTTATTACGAATCACGGGTCACGACTCACAGGACTACCTATGCAGACTACTAAGAAAATAATTTGCCGTCGCGATCCGGGAATTGCGTCGAATGATTCCCCTGCTAACCTCCATCCCGTGCTCGCCCGCATCTATGCGGCGCGTAACGTGCGAGCCACGGAGGAGTTAGACCGTTCACTCGAACGGCTCCATCATCCAGGTCTGCTCAAGGGCATCGATACCGCCATTGGCCTGCTGGCCACAGCGATCAAGACAGATGAGCATATTCTGATTGTTGCAGACTTCGATACCGACGGCGCCACGAGCTGTGCATTGGCTGTCCGCGCGCTCACGGCTATGGGCGCAAAGCATGTCAGTTATGTCGTCCCCGACCGTTTTCGATTTGGATACGGTTTGACGCCCGAGATTGTCGCCATCGCTGCGCAGCGCTTCCCTGATTTACTGATCACTGTAGATAACGGTATCTCGAGCGTTGAAGGCGTGCGTGCCGCTCACGCGGCGGGAATGTCTGTCTTGATTACCGACCACCATCTGCCTGGCGATACGCTTCCCGAGGCCGAAGCGATCGTTAATCCGAACCAGGCCGGAGACCGCTTCCCGAGTAAATATCTCGCTGGTGTCGGCGTGATCTTTTATGTCATGCTGGCGCTGCGCACATACCTGCGCGAAGTAGGTTGGTTCTCCGGCTCCGGGCTGCCGGAGCCGCGCCTTGCCAAGTTATTGGACCTCGTGGCCCTGGGCACGGTCGCCGACCTCGTGCCACTTGATCACAACAATCGCATTCTGGTGTTACAGGGTCTGCAGCGCATTAACCGAGGCGCCACCTGCGCTGGCATCCAGGCCCTGCTGCACGTAGCCGGCCGTAACTCCAGTTCAATCACGGCGGCGGATCTGGGTATTTTCATAGCGCCGCGTCTGAACGCCGCCGGCCGCCTCGAGGACATGTCCTTTGGCATTGAATGCCTGCTGGCCGACTCGAACGAAACGGCACTAACCATGGCCCAACGCCTCGATACGCTCAACCATGAACGCCGCGCCATAGAAGCCGACATGCAGGCACAGGCGATAGAAGCCGTTAAGACCTTGCGTCTTGAAAACGAGGTCTTGCCCAAAGGGATATGTCTGTTCGACGCGGACTGGCATCAGGGAATCGTCGGTCTCGTGGCCTCACGCATCAAGGACAAGGTACATCGACCCGTGATCGCGTTTGCACGGGCGAGCGCGAACGAGCTTAAAGGTTCAGCACGGTCTGTACCTGGTCTGCACATTCGCGATGCCTTGGACGCCATCGCCGCACGGCATCCTGACCTGCTGCGCCGATTCGGCGGCCACGCCATGGCCGCCGGCCTGACCCTAGACCCCGAAAAGCTAAATCAGTTCCGGCTGGCCTTTGACGAGGAAGCAGCCCGCCATTTGTCAGAGGAAGACCTTCAAGGCAAGATTTTATCTGACGGTGAGCTTGAACCCGAGGACCTGTCGCTGGAGCTTGCAAGTTTGCTGCGCGCCGCGGGGCCCTGGGGGCAAGCATTTCCCGAGCCGGTGTTCGACGGTTTCTTCGAGATCGTGGACAGACGGGTGGTGGGGCAACACCATCTGAAGATGGCGTTACGCTGTCGTGATCACAATAAGGTTTTCAACGCGATTGCCTTCCGCCAGGCACCAGACGGCGTAGCGCCCGATTGGCCCCACGCCCGTGCTGCCTATAAACTCGACATCAACGAGTATCGCGGAAGTCGCTCGCTGCAGCTGATTATCGAATATTTAGAATCAGTATCAAGTCCGAAGTAACAAATGGCTAGCTACTTGCTACTTGTCACTTGAACCTTGTATCTTGGATTCATGATTTCAAATATTCTGACCTTCGATATCGAAACTGCCCCTGACGTTGACGCAGGTCGCCGCATTTACGGGCTGGAGGATCTGAGTGATGCCGATGTCGCTCAGGCGATGTTTGAGAAACGCCGAGAGGAAACCGGCAGCTCCGATTTCCTGCGCCATCACCTGCACCGCGTGATTACGATTTCGGCGGTGCTGCGTCGCGGCGACACCGTACGTGTATGGTCGCTGGGCGATGAGGGTTCGGATGAGGCTGACCTCATTCGACGTTTCTACGATGGCATAGACAAGTTCACGCCTACGCTTGTGTCATGGAACGGTGCCCAGTTTGACCTGCCCGTTTTGCACTACCGCGCCCTCGTGCACGGCGTCAGCGCACCACGCTACTGGGATATAGGCGATGATGACAGGGATTTTCGCTGGAACAATTATTTGAACCGTTTCCACTGGCGTCACATCGACTTGATGGACGTGCTCTCCGGCTATCAAGCGCGCGCCACGGCCTCCTTGAGCGAGGTCGCCATCATCCTGGGACTGCCGGGCAAGATGGGCATGAGCGGCGCGCATGTCTGGGAATACTATATTGCCGGCAAGATCGAGGAAATTCGAAATTACTGCGAAACCGATGTATTGAACACTTACTTGATCTATCTGCGCTGGGAGTTGATTCGAGGGAACCTCGATCAGGCTGGGTGGGAGAAAGAACAGCAACTCGTGCACGACACGCTCGCCGCCGGCATACGCCCCCACTGGACGGCCTTTCTCGAAGTATGGGATCGCCACGCCAAGTTGCAAGGGACAAGTTTCAAGTAGCAAGTTTGCTCGGTGTGCTGTTACCTTGCTACTTGCCACTCGCTACTTGTCACTGAGTTTAACCATGCCCGAACACCTGACACAAGACACGCCCCCTAAGAGGACGAGGCGTACGCCAAAGAAACCCGCCGAGACTGCCATCGCATTTGTCGACAAGCTCAATTATGACGGAAGCGGCGTTGCGCGAGTGAATGGCAAGGTGACCTTCATCGAGGGAGCGTTGCCTGGCGAGCGGGTCCTGTTCGAGTACGAAAAGCGCCGTAAGAGCTATGATGCGGGCCGGGTGATCGAAATCATCGCAGCCTCACCCGATCGGGTTTTGAATCCGCCGTGCCGCTACTTCGGCACATGCGGGGGTTGTGCGCTCCAACATTTCCAATCCGATGCGCAGATCAGGGCGAAGGAACAAGTGCTGCGTGAAAGCCTCGAGCACATAGGGAAGGTCCAGCCCGAGAACTGGGTGGCGCCCCTGCGCGGGCCGGCATGGGGGTACCGGCGCAAGGCGCGCCTGGGCGTACGGCACGTACCGAAGAAGGGCGGTATCCTCGTCGGTTTTCGCGAACACAAACGCTCCTTCATCACCCCGCTGGCTGACTGCAAGATCCTGGACTCGCGTTTTGCCCGCCTGCTACCTATGCTGCCCGGCCTGATCGCACAGCTCTCTCGCCCTAATCGCATTCCCCAGATCGAGGTCGCTGCCGGTGATCACGAAGCCGCGCTGGTCTTTCGCCATCTCGATCCGCTGACCCCGCAGGACCATGAGCAGTTACGCCGCTTTGGCCAGGACCATACGGTGCAGATTCATTTGCAGCCCGGCGGGCCGGAGTCCGTGTATCCACTATGGCCCGAGCAGCCGCTTTCCCTGGCCTACCGCCTCCCGGAGCACGACGTGGAGATCCAATTTACGCCTGTAAACTTTACGCAGGTCAACGCGGATGTGAACAGGCCGATGGTGGGCCGGGCGCTGGACTGGTTGGACCCCCAGCCTGATGAGCGCATCCTGGATCTTTTCTGTGGCGTCGGTAATTTTACTTTACCACTGGCCCGGCGATCCTTATTGGTCGTTGCGTTCGAGTGGGACGCCGAGCTGCTGGAACGCGCGCGCGCCAACGCGGCGCGCAATTCCATCACGAACGTCGAGTTTCGTCGCGCAGACCTCGACGCCGAGGCATCGCCCGCGCCCTGGGCCGACGATCGTTTCGACAAGTTATTGCTGGATCCGCCCCGCAGTGGCGCAATTAAGGCCATCAAGCGCCTGCCCGCCGACAGGCCGCAGCGAATCGTCTATGTTTCTTGTTATCCGGCCACGCTGGCACGCGACAGCGACTATCTCGTGCACGCGTTGGGGTACCGATTAATGCGCGCCTGTGTGATGGATATGTTTCCTCACACCGCCCATGCGGAGTCCATGGCATTGTTCGTGCGAGCATAGGACCGTGATTCGTGGTTGGTACTAAAGCGGTAGCTAGTAGCAGAACTGCAGTAGCGAGTGGCGAGGAGAAAGGCAAAGACCGAACACGAAACGGCGGGGTTTTGTTGGTTTTTCGCCCTCGTGGTCAAGCCGAGCGAGGGGCACAGCCGAAGCCCAGGCCCGAAGGGGCTGTGTTTTGAATTAGTATTTTTTGGGCGCCTTTCGCCGAGCCAAGCGCCGAGGGAGGCGAAGAGCGGGCCGGAACGGGCGCGCGGGAAGGATCCCGCACGTCCAGGCCAGGTACATGGACGTGCCTTGCCTGGACCCCCTGAGACGACCAAGGCGCGCAGGGCACCCGCTGTTCTTGCGGGCGATGGCGCAGGCGCCAATGGCTTTGGGAACTTTGGCCGAAACCAAAGTTCCTCGTCTGCCGGGACGAGACCCGGCTAATATATTGTCGCCGGTAGGCGACCCCGAAAACACATGCCCGAGCAACAACACTCGATTGAAATAGATATCCCGCGGCAGACACTGACGCTGCGCGATGCCGCCGGCAACGTGCTTATGCGCACGCATGTTTCCACCGCCAAGAACGGGCCAGGCGAGCGAATGAACAGTGAATGTACGCCTCGCGGGCGCCACATCATCCGCGCCAAAATTGGAGCTGGCGCCCCGACAAACACGGTGTTCGTGTCCCGCCGGCCGACCGGGGAGATCTATACCCCTGGGCTTCGAGTGCTGTACCCGCAGCGCGATTGGATTTTGACCCGCATACTCTGGCTGAGTGGCCAGGAGCCGGGGAAAAACCGGCTTGGGAACGTCGACAGCATGCGTCGCTATATTTATATTCATGGGGCACCGGATGTAGAAATCATGGGCACACCCAGTTCCCACGGTTGTATCAAGATGCGCAACCTCGACATCATCGCCTTGTTCGATCGGGTGGCAGCCGGTACGCCCGTGCTTATCAACGGCTAAGACGGAGGAGGATTCGTGGCGCTAGGCCCGGTCATGTTCAATGTGCAAGGCGTGGAATTGACGCCGAGCGAGCGCGAGTACTTGCAACATCCGCTAACCGGAGGCGTCATTCTGTTCGATCAGAATTACGAAACCCCGGAACAGCTTGAGCGCCTGATACAAGAGATTCACTCCATGCGTGAGCCACCGTTATTGGTTGCTGTCGATCAGGAAGGCGGTCGGGTACAGCGATTTCGCAACGGATTCACGCCACTACCGGCGCCGCGAGTGTTCGGCCAACTCTATGATGACAACCACCAGCGTGCCAAGAGGCTGGCTGAGGCGTGCGGCTGGCTGATGGCGGCGGAGCTGCGTGCTGTTGGTGTAGACCTGAGCTTTGCACCGGTGCTTGACCTCGACCGCGGACTTAGCGAGGTCATCGGGGATCGCGCTTATCACCGCGACGCCGAAGTAGTCGCCGACATTGCGCGTTCGTGTATGAACGGGATGTCGCAGGCCGGGATGGCCGCGACCGGCAAGCATTTTCCCGGACACGGGAGCGTTCCCGGCGACTCTCACCTCGTGTTACCCGCCGATGGGCGCGAGTACGCAGACATCTACAACGAAGACCTGATAGCCTTCGAGCGTATGATCCACTACGGACTCGCCGCTATGTTGGTGGCGCATGTGGTGTATCCGCGGGTGGATTCGCAAGCGGCGAGCTTTTCCCGGTTCTGGATTCAGCGCGAGCTGCGGGGCCGATTGGGGTTCCAGGGAGTCGTCTTTAGCGATGACCTGTCCATGGCCGGGGCCAAAACCGCCGGCAACGCACCAGAGCGGGCCTGCGCGGCACTAACCGCCGGGTGCGACATGATCATCGTATGCCACGACGTCGCTGCCACCGAGCAGATCCTGGGCGAGCTGGAGCCCCATGACGATCCGGCCTCACACCTGCGCCTCATTCGCATGCACGGCCAGCAGGCCCCCGGCCGCACGCAATTGGCGGCCGATGAGCGCCACCGGCAGGCGGTGCGTATGATTGCCAACATTGTCTAGGCTGGTGAGCGCGCTCCACGGCTGCGCCGAGTACCGCGGCAACCGGTGTGGAGCGGCGTTTTAATTAGTCAGCGAATAAAGTACTTCTCACTCGGGGCTTGGCGGTGTCAGCGACAGGCGACTGGTGAAGCCCCGCCGCTGCCCCGGGCCAAGCCCCGTCAGGGGGCGCGGACAGGACGTCGCGCCCAAGCGCCGAGACAGGGAATGTCTCGTCGCGAGGCTCCGGGGCAGCAGCGGAGACAGGCGCAACCCCGGAGCCGGGTGCTGACACCGGCGAGACACAATATGAGAATGTTTTGTACTCGGCGTAGTAACAGGCTTTTGCAAGCCGGCTCCGGCACGATACAATACGCCCCCACGGCAGTGCGGACCGGCGGGCACCGGGATGCCGGACATTAAATTCTCTGGCTGGGGAACGAGAGTGGATTTAATCCGGTCCAAGAAGCTGAAACTGCAGAGCTTCAACAACCTCACTAAGACGCTGAGCTTCAATATCTACGATATCTGTTACGCCAAGACGGAGGCAGAGCA
>JBHHZP010000171.1:0-6831 GCA_046758085.1 Acidiferrobacterales bacterium | reverse complement strand
AGCTAGAGTAACGCAGGGAGCAGTTACCGCGGGAACAAATCGTTAAACGCCGCCCGCGGCAACCGGCTCGCGGTACCAGGTGTAACCCCGCAGCCCCGTTGAGATCAGGCCAAAACCGCTTGACCTTCCTTGTGAGCAACCTGGGCCATTCTAATTATATGATTACAAATCCAATTAGATAGAAGAAATTTATCATGTCAAATATCAGATGTGGTGTAGAAACTACCGACGTTTGAGCGTGGCTAATCTCGCCCACCGCCATGGCTTGAGGGGAGCAAAGTTTTATCTATATAACTAGTTAACGTAAGTAGTTAACGCCGCAACAGGATGGCCGCCCGAGTATAGGGAAACCCGCCACGTCGTTTGTCCTTGTGGCCGATCCTACTCGTGGCGAGTGGTCAGACCGTTGGCCTCTGCTCAATCACCGAGGGCTCACAGTCGCAGCGCATAATGCGCCGCGCCGATGATGGGAGCGCGCGGGTTGAGGGCAACCCGGACGGGCATACTCGCCATCAACCCGGCATAGCGTCCCTTGGCCGCAAAGCCCTTCATAAAATCTCCCTTTTCCAGGGCCGGCAACAACTTAGGCGCGATACCACCGCCGACTAATACCCCGCCCACGGCCAGACACTTCAAGGCCAAGTTACCGGCCTCCGCCCCGTAGATGGAGGCGAACAGCTCGAGCGTCTGCACACAAATGGCATCACCGCCGTCTAGCCCGCACTCAGAGATGACAGCACTCGGGTCCCCACTCCGTAGCTTTTCTTGCAGCCATTGCGGCTCCGGCTTCCCGCTGGATTGTCTGAGATAGTTGTAAATATTGTGGATGCCTGGCCCGGAGAGCACGCGCTCGTAACTGACGTGACTATCGTGTTTGTCGCGCAGATAGCTAAAAAGCCCGATCTCGCGCGCATCGCGTGGAGCGAAATCACTGTGCCCACCTTCGGATGCGACCGGATGATGATCCGCCCCGTCCCAGATCAACAGCGCCTCGCCAAGACCGGTGCCAGCTGCGATCACGGCGATGTTTCCATGCCGATGCGGCTCCACACCGCGGTTCAGCACGCAGAACTCATCGGCCTTCAGGTGGAGCATGCCGTAGGCGGCGGCCTCGAGATCGTTCAACAACTTGAAGCGTGGTGCGCCGCTGGTCTTGGAAAGAGTTTTTTCGTCGAGCTCCCACGGCAGGTTCGTCGTCTTCGACCTGCCATCGATCACCGGGCCGGCAACGCCGAAGCATGCAGCGGTCAATCGCAGGGCCGCTTCACCAGCAAGAAACTCTGCAAGGATCTCTTCGAGCGACTGATAGTTTTTGCTGACAAAAGTCGCCTCGTGTAAATGGCACAGCCCTTTGACCGTTTTCTCGAAAAGACCTACCACGGTCTTGGTGCCGCCAATGTCACCAGCAAGGATCATGGTTTGTGATCAGTGAGTCGTGGCGGTTCACCCGGAAAGCTTGCTGGCCGCGGGTTCATCGACGAACCACGTCAGCTCGCCCTGCTCTGGCCGGATCAGCTGTGCCGGCAGCCGATTCGGGTTGGCGGGGCCTTCGAGTACTTGCCTCAGCGCGTCGGCTTTATCCTCGCCGGCAACCAGGAACATCACGTGTCGTGCGTGATTGAGTATTCGCGTCGTCATGGTGAGCCGATAGCTGTCCAGGCTCGGCGCATAGTTGGATACCACCCAGCGCGTTTCTTCCTTGAGTGCCTCAGTGTAAGGAAACAGCGAGGCGGTGTGGCCGTCGGCACCCAGTCCGAGAAGCACGATGTCCAAACGCGGTGGTTCTGCGTCGGGATCGATACCAAAGACCCGTGCGATCTCGACCTGGTAGTCCCAGGCGGCATTCTCGAGATCTTTGCGCTCGGCGGGCATTCGGTGAATTTGCGTATCGGGACTGTCGACCCTGCATAACAACGTGTCGCGCGCCATCCGGTAGTTCGAATCCGCATGCTCGGGCGGCACCGCACGCTCGTCGCCCCAGAACACTTCCGCCTTCCCCCATATGATCTGCTGGCGGAGCGGTGGTTCGGCGAGGAGCTGGTAAAGATATTGTGGGGTCGAGCCACCGGAAAGCGCGACACTAAAACGATCGCGCACGTCGATGGCTTGTGCAGCGGTGCGAACGACCTCCTTCGCCGCCGCGCGGCTCAGCTGTGCGCGATCGGTAAACCGTTTTATTGTGCCTGTACCCATGGTCAAGTCTGTTCGTCTTTCCTCAATGATCTGATTTCATTCACCGGTATCGGCGAGTGGTCCTGTCTCGTGCTAACCCTTCAAAGCTGTCTCAATAATTGCTCGCAACGTCGCCAAGCCGGCGCGCACGTCGACGCCCAGGTGGATGCGCAGCAATCGCCGCTTACGCTCGGCCAGCACCTGGAAATCCCCTTGCGCTTGAAACCGGTTCAGAATCCCAAAGGTGTAGCGTTGAGCGGGAATCGGTAAGTCGTCCGCATCATCGGCTGTGATCTGCAGGAACACACCGTTGTTGGCACCGCCCTTGTGGAGCTGTCCAGTTGAGTGCAAGAACCTCGGCCCATACCCCAGCGTGGTGGCGACCCGTTTGTTGTCTCGCACGGCGTGACGCAGGGCTTGCAGTTCGCTGTCATTCTGCGCATTCATTTCAACATAGGCGTTGACGGCAAAGTAATCGCCCGACTGCAGGCGCCCCAGGTGGGCGGTAAGATATGCCTCGACCGTGCGCGCGCTCGCGGCCGCGGCGATCGCCTCGGCGTTTGCCGCATCCGTAAACAGGCCGATCTCCTGCTCTTGCAACAGCGCCGACTGCGCCGGCAGCTCTCCCGTTTTCTCGAATGCGCTTGTCAGCTCACGCGTGGCGACCTTACTGGCTTCGACATCGGGTTGGTTGAACGGGTTGATTCCGAGCACGGCGCCAGCGACAGCTGTGGCGATCTCCCAGCGGAAAAATTCCTGGCCGAGCTCTATCCGGTCCTCGAGCAGAATGCGCACGACCGGGTAGCCGGCATTCTCCACCGCCGCCACGGCATCGTCCTGTTCTTTGTCCGCTGCGCTATCAAGGCGCATATAAACGAACAGGCGGTCATCACCGTAGATCTCCGGCGGGCCGACGCGCTCGCCGTCGACCGGCACGATCCCCTTGCCCTGCTTGCCGGTCGATTCGGCGATGAGCTGCTCGAGCCAGCCCACGAGGGCGGCGATTGCCGGTGAGGCGATAATTGTAAGCTTATCACGCCCGCTTTGTGCCAACGCCCCCATGATCACACCCAGGGTGACGCCCGGATTGACCTCCGGTGGCACGAACGCCGCACAGGACTGCACCATGATCTCGGTACGATCCAGGAACCGCGGAACATCCACGCCCATGATAGCTGCCGGGACCATGCCGAAGTTGGACATCGCCGAGTAGCGCCCGCCAATGCTCGGTATGCCGTGCACGATATGGCGGAAACGCTCGGCCTTGGCGAGCTTGTGCAACGATGTCCCGGGGTCGGTGATGGCGATGAACTGACGACCGGCGCGCTCTGTTCCCATCGACTGTTGCAGCCGATCGAAAAAGTACTGCTTGAAAGCGTTGGGCTCGGTTGTGCCGCCCGACTTCGAAGACACGATGAACAACGTTTTCGCCGGATCGATCTTCTGCTCGATGGTCCTGATCTGCGCGGGTACGGTGGAATCGAGCACGAACAGCTCGGGCGATCCATCGATAACCCCGAAGGTGCGTTTCATGACATCCGGGCACAGGCTCGAGCCGCCCATCCCGAGCACGAGCGCATGGCGAAAACTCCCGGCGCGAGTGTCTTCGATGATGTGCTGCAGGTGCTCCGGGTGGTCGCGTTGCCCCTCGACTACGTGCAGCCAGCCGAGCCAGCGGTCCTCGTCGTCTCCTGTCCAAAGAGTCGTGTCGCCGCGCCACAGGCGTCTCACCTTGCCCCTGCTACGCCAGTCCGACAGCGCCGCCTCCGCCGCCGCGTTGTCCTCGCCGAGCGCGTAGCTTTGTTTGGCGAGCTTCCCTTCGAGCAGGGCCTGACGTTTTTGCTCTACCGCCGCCAGGAGCTGGTCGAACGATGCCGAAAACTTTTTCAGGCCGTCGACCAGCAAATAATCGGTTGCCTCTTTCATGGAGATTCCGATCTGCTCGAGTGTCTGCATAATTCGCTTCGCTTGCTCGAGAGTTTCCGGTCCGTCATCCGTAAGGGTCGGGCGCACGCGCCCTTCGGCGCGAAATGCATAGAACGTCTCGGTCGGGATTGTGTTCACCGTGTCGGGGCCGATCAGCTCATCGACGTAGAGCGTTTTCGGATACTTCGGGTTTTTGGTGCTGGTGCTGGCCCACAGGACTCGCTGTGGTTGTGCGCCCTTCCCTTGCAAACGTTGCCAACGCTCCTGCGCGAACAGCTCGCGGAAACGTGCATAGGCGATCCGGGCGTTGGCGATGGCAACCTTGCCCAGGAGGCTCTTGAGCTTGGTGCGGCGCTCGGGGTCGCGCGTGGCGTCGAGCGCCTGGCACAGCTTCTGGTCGATAAGGGCGTCGATGCGGCTGATGAAAAAGCTGGCCACGCTTGCGATTTCGCTGACGTCGCCACCCGCTTGCACAAGTTTTTCCAGCCCTTCCATGTAGGCATTAGCCACCTGTTCGTACATGTCGACCGCGAACAACAACGTGGCATTGATGTTGATTCCCTCGCCGATGAGCTCGCGTATCGCGGTGATCCCCTCGGGGGTTGCCGGTACCTTGATCATCACGTTAGGACGATCGATCGTTGCGTGCAGGCGGCGTGCCTCCTCGATGGTGGCACCCGTGTCGTGCGCGAGATAGGGTGAGACCTCCATGCTGACGTAACCGTCCTTTCCGCCCGTGCGTTCATAAACCGGGCGGAGCAGATCGGCCGCCATCTGGATATCTTCGATTGCCAGGCGCTCATAAATCCCCTGCACTTCGGCGTCGCCCTGGGCGACGAGTGTCTTGATTGCTTCGTCATAGTCGGTGGTGCCCGCTACGGCTTTCTCGAAGATAGAAGGGTTGGAGGTTACGCCCAGCAGACCGTCGTGCTCTATCCATTGCTGAAGCTCGCCCGATGTCATAAGCCCGCGGCGGATATTGTCGTACCAGATACTCTGGCCGTATTTTTGAACCGAAATGAGTGGGCTTGACATGATTTTTCTCCGTTGTTTCGAGACACGACGGGCGTCTGCTCAAGGGCAGGACATCGTAACCGAATAAGGGCGACGCCGTCGCCCGCTAAGATCGAAACTTTCCGCAAGAATTTATATTCAGGTATATTAATAAGAAAATCATTTATATATTTGATTACTAAGTGTTTTTGCGGAAGCGCAAGGAAAATGCGGCAAGCGAGAATCTGTCGAAGTTCTTTACACCCGCTCTGGTGAGTACTTTTTGTCTATAAACCCCGGTGATTTCTACGAAAATGATTTCCGATAGCAAAGTAACGACCGAGAAGCGTCGGAAGACTTTACAGTTTTGCTAGCAAGTCCCACCCCGTCGAAAACATTTCTGTTTATAAATCAATAAATTAGAAAACTGGAACAAAAAATGCAACTTAATTGAGGCAATTCGTGCACCACTGCAGTTATTAGGTTTCAAAATGAGTTACGCACCAAGACGCCCTGCCTGGATCGCTAGTTGGTTCCTCGGTTCCCTGTTCGCGCTCGGACTCCTCACGAGTCCCGCGGCCTGGGCTGTTCCTATCAGTGCGGGCCCTACGGGCGAGCCCGTCGATGGGGATGTGTATGTCCCTGATCCCTTCCTTACTGATTCTTTCGGTGAGCCAGTCTGGTTCATTGGCGACGGGCCTTTTTCCTTTCCTTTAGGATTTCAGAAGATTGGTGCTGATCCGGATGCCGCACCGTGGGAGAAGATTCTTGTCTCGACTCCGACTGACAATGGCGCCACTACCGAAACATTTAATGACAGCCAATCATTGTTCAAATTCGGTGACTCATTCCTCTTGATCGAAGCCCTGCAGATCGGCGCAGGCCCTGCATGGACAGATTGGCATGAGAGCATCCAGACGCCAGGCTGGGCTTGGGGACTTGGTGACGCAGCGAACCCCAACTTCAAGGTCACGGTTGATGGTGCAGACATTCGGTTCGATTTTCATCCTTCTTTGGCAGTCGACTCGTTGCTATTGTTTAGTAAAACTATCGAGTGTGTGGACATTAATGGCTGCTACGTCGGGTCAGACCCCGGCAATGGAATCGTGATTCACGAGTTTCCGACCACCGCCGTTCCCGAACCCTCCACCCTCGCACTGTTAGGCATCAGCCTCGCCGTTCTTGGATGGGTAGGGCGACACAGAAAGAAAATTTTGTAACTTCTATTTTGTTTTACACATCACCCCGCCTTGTGCGGGGATTTTTTTGCCTTTTCCGCTTCGACGGCACAGTTTGTCTGCCCATCCATACCGCTTGCCGGGCCAGGGCTATCCGTCTGCGTCATGTTTATGTAGGCTGCACAAATCGGCAGGGGGTGCCCACGCATGCTGATTCACGGATCGATTGCTAAAGCGTGAGAGCCCGTGCCGCGCTAAAAGGAAGCTAAAACGCTTCCGCGTCTTCCTACCCCCGGCTCTTTTCTCACAATCTTAACCGGTTGCGGCGGTGGTGATGACGACCCGGATCTGATCGCCATAGGCGGGTTTATCGGCGGTACGGGCACGGCTATGCTTTCCTGGAGTCCGCCCACTACCAATACGGATGGCTCACCAGTGAATCTATTGAGATTTAGGGTCCAAGCTGACACATCACCAGCAAGCTTGCAATTAGTGCTCATGGTAAGTGCTAGTGAAACGACCACCGTGATCAACGGTCTTGTACCCGGGGTTTATTTCCTTG
>JBHHZP010000170.1:0-6841 GCA_046758085.1 Acidiferrobacterales bacterium | reverse complement strand
GCCCCTTCGGGCGTGTTCTTCGCCTTCACGCCTCGCTCGGCTTGAGTAAGGGGGTCAAAAAAACCAAACCCCTTTTCCGACCCGCTCTTCGTCTCGCTTGGCGCTTGGCTCGGCGAAAGGCGCCCAAAAAATACCAACACAAAACACCGCTCTTCGTCTGCCCTCGGGGCTCGGCTTAACCAAGGGGGCGAAAAACCGAAAATGAATCACGGATTACGACTCACGGTTCACGATTCACGGATAACGAATGAAACACTTTAGTCCCCCGCCTCGCCCGGGTTGAACTGGAGCGCCGCCAGACGTGCGTAGAGCCCGCCCTCTTCAATGAGCTGCGCATGGGTACCGGTCGCGACGATGCGCCCACGATCCATGACAGCGATGCGGTCAGCCTTCAGCACCGTTGCCAAGCGATGGGCGATAATCAGTGTGGTACGGTCCGCCATGAGTGGCACGAGCGCACTTTGCACCAGCAGCTCGCTTTGCGCGTCGAGGGCGCTGGTCGCTTCGTCCAACAGCAGCACGGTGGGGTTGCGCAGAATTGCGCGCGCGATGGCAATGCGTTGGCGCTGCCCCCCGGAAAGCCTGATGCCACGCTCTCCGAGAAAAGTGCCTAGCCCCTGAGGTAACCGTTCGAGGAACTCCGTGGCGTGCGCCGCTTCGGCCGCCTGGCGCACCTCGTCATTTGTTGCCTGCGGCCGGCCGTAGCGAATGTTTTCCCAGGCATCGGCAGCGAATATCACCGGATCTTGCGGGACCACACCGATACGGGCGCGTATTTCTGCGGGGTCTGCGTTTCGTAGTTCAACGTCATCAAGCACGATGAGCCCACTGCGCGGATCGTAGAATCGCAACAGCAGCTGGAACACGGTAGTCTTCCCCGCGCCTGAGGGTCCGACCAGCGCTATCTTCTCGCCCGCTTCGACTGCCAGCGAGAAATCATCGAGCGCCATCGTCTCCGGGCGTGACGGATATGAGAAGCACACCTGCTCGAACCGCACGCTGCCGCGTCCGGGGAGCGGCAACGCTACCGGCGCCGGCGGACAGGAAATTTGCGGTTCGACGCGAAGCAACTCGAGCAAACGCTCGGCCGCGCCGGCCGCCCGCTGCAGATCACCTACCACTTCGCTGATGGCCGCGGCCGCAATCGCCACCAGAATGGCATAGAAGACAAAGGCCGAAAGATCACCTGCACTGATTCTTCCCGCCAATACATCGTGACCACCAACCCAGAGAATGATCCCTACTGCGGCAAACACCAGCAGTATAACGAGCCCGGTCAACAGTGCTCGTTGCCGGATCCGGCGCACAGCGGTGGCGAAGGCTTCCTCGACGCGCGTGCCAAACCGCCGTCGGTCGATGTGCTCGTGACCGAAGGCCTGTACGGTCCGGATGCCGTGCAGTGTCTCGTCCACATAGGCGCCGACATCTGCCAGGCGGTCCTGGCTGGCGCGCGACAGACGCCGCACCCGGCGGGCGTGGAACAAGATCGGGATCACGACCACTGGAATTCCAAGAAAAACCAGCGCGGTCAGCTTGAGGTTCGTCACCACCAGCATCACAGTCCCGCCGACCAGCAGCAAGAGATTGCGCAGCGCCAGTGACATCGACGAGCCGACGACAGTCTCCAGGACCGTGGTGTCCGCGGTGAGCCTGGTCAGAACCTCGCCGGTGCGCGTGACTTCAAAGAACCCCGGGCTAAGCTTCAACACGTGGTCGTATACGGCCCGGCGTATGTCCGCGCTGACACGCTCGCCAAGCCATGAAACCAGGTAGAAACGCACCCCCGTTGCAACCGCCGCGAGCGTGACCAGCGCCAGCATCGCGGCCAGCATCTGGTCCAGGAGTTGGGGATCCTCCCCGGCAAAACCTCGATCCACAAGTACTCGAACCCCTTGCCCGAGGGCGAGCAAGGTCGCCGCGGCGGTCACCAGCGCGATCAGGGCCAAGATTATTCTTAGCCAATAAGGTTTGAGGAAACCGATGATAGGGCGCAAGGCCGCAAGGGTGCGGCCGGGCACGGGTACGTCGGCGCTGGCGCGCGTTGTTGGCATAGTTTCGCTCACTGGGAATAACAGCCTACCTTCCTGCGAATTATGCGGCCGGCAATGCCCTCACCCCTTTTGGGGACCGGCGAGCATGCGCGTCAGGGACCGGGTGGGTCAAGATGCGATAACGCCAACCGCAGTGGTGCGTTCGCCGGTATCATGACCACGAGCTTTGCGCTCATGCATGCGGATGGCTTGCGCCCGCTTGGTTTGGAGCCGTGGTGCGGCGTTGTTGCATAAAATATAGGCACCTCGATCGCCCGTATTTTTGTTTTTGCCGGGATTCCGCCTACAGCGTAAAATGTTGTGTTGGACCGGTTCCATCCGACTTCGGAAAATGATAAATACCACTCTGGGCTCGCGGGATGCCGGGTAAGGCCATGGAGGAGGTTTGCGGCGTCCTGTTGGGTAAACAATACTCGGCACGGGACAGAAAAGAAGCACCCGCCCACACTTCTGGGAGGTCATTTGATGGAAATCGAAGCCGTTCGAGCCGCGTATCGGCGGTATGCCCGCATCTACGACGCCGTCTTTGGTCCCATTCTACATCCCGGGCGTAAGCTGATTATCAAGGCGCTCGGGTGCCGGCCCGGCGATCACATTCTCGAGGTAGGAGTAGGCACCGGCCTGTCGCTGCCGCTTTATCCACAGGATGTACGCGTGACCGGCATCGACATCTCGGCGGAGATGCTGGCCAGAGCCCGACAGCGCGTCGAACATGAGCGCCTAGCCCAGGTTGATGCCGTGCTGGAAATGGACGCCGAGGACTTATGGTTTTCGGAAAACCGCTTCGACAAGGTGGTCGCAATGTATGTCGTGTCCGTGGTCCCTGATCCGACTCAGCTGGTGGCAGAGATGCGCAGGGTTTGCAAGCCGGGTGGGGAGATTTTTATCGTCAATCACTTCCGCAGCCAGAATCCCGTCATCAGGGCGCTGGAAGGCCTGGTGTCACCGCTGGCCAAGCTCGTGGGCTTTCACCCCGACGTCGGGCTCGACGACCTGTTGCACAAAACCCACCTCGATGTCGTAAATATCCGCAGCGCGAATTTGTTTGGATACTGGAAGGTGCTGCGGTGTCGAAGCACGGCGAGGGTGCCACAACCGCTGGTAAGCGACGACGCGGCCAACGACGAGTCTGCCGCGGCCACCATGCAAGAGTTTTCCAAGTAACTTCGCGCCATCGACGAGGCGATCATCTGGGCCTCCTCGATTAAGGCCGGAATTGCTTCTCCGTTGAATTGCACGCGATCTAGTCGTCAGGCACTCCTAATCAAAATGGTAATCATTCTCTAACAGCTTGGCGCGAGCCGCGGCGAGCCGCGCAATCGGCACCCTCGGCGCGGAGCACGACACATAATCCAACCCGACGTGATGGCAAAATCGAATCGACTCGGGATGCCCGCCCTGCTCGCCACAGATTCCAACCACCAGGTCCGGACGAGTCTTGCGGCCCCACTTTACGGTGATCGCCATCAACCGTCCCATGCCTTCCACATCCAGCACCTCGAACGGATTATCACGCAGGATGCCGATCTTGTTGTACAGCGGCAGGAACTTGTTCTCCGCATCCTCACGACTGAATGAAAATGTCGCCTGGCTTAAGTCATTCGTTCCAAAAGAGAAGAACTGGGCGATCCGCGCCAGCTTGTCCGAACGCATACACGCGCGCACCACCTCGATCATGGTGCCGAAATGAAACGGGACTTTGACGCCATAGGCGCGTTCGGTATCACGTTTCACCTCTACAACGAACTTCTCGACGAACTCCAGCTCCTTGGCCGTGCAGACTTGCGGCACCATGATCTCGGGGTGAACGTTTATGCCTTCCTTGACACATTCGGCTGCTGCCTCCAGGATCGCCCGGATCTGCATGCGATAGATTTCAGGATAAGTGATGGCAAGTCGCACGCCGCGATGACCTAGCATCGGGTTGATCTCCCGTAGCGCACGCACCTTTCGCAGAATGTTCTCTTTCTGGGCGACCAACTTCTCGTCGATACGGCCATCCTGCAGCTTCTTCAATATGACCTGGAGCTTCCCCAAAGACTCGACGCTGTCGTCGGGATGATCCGGATCAAGCAGCTTTACCGTATCGCTTAACCCAACCATCTCCTGCACGGTGCCGCGCAGGTTGCGCAGGTGATCTATCTCCTCTACCAGCTCGTGCTCGGTCGGCAGAAACTCGTGGATCGGCGGATCCAGCAGCCGCACTGTAACCGGTCGCGGCGACATGACTTCAAACAGCTCCTTGAAATCGGCACGCTGGATCGGCAGTAGGCGGTCTAGCGCCGACTGTCGCTCCTCCGCGGTTTCCGCCAAGATCATCTCGACCACTATCGGCAGGCGATCAGACGCATTGAACATGCGTTCTGTACGGCACAAACCGATACCCATTGCGCCGTATTTCAAGGCGCAGCGGGCGTCTTCGGCCGTGTCGGCGTTGCTCATCACCTTGAGTCGCGCGGTTTCGTCGGCCCATGCCAGCAGGGTTTCGAGCTCGGCAGAAAACTCCGGCTCCTCGGTCGGAACTACGCCCACGTAGACAGCGCCGGTCGATCCGTCGATGGTGATCGTGTCACCTTCACGCAAAACATGGTTTCCCACATAGGCGACGCGGGCACGCGTGTCTACGTTAATCCCCTCGGCGCCGGCGACACAGGGTTTGCCCATCCCCCGAGCGACGACCGCCGCGTGCGAGGTCTTGCCACCGCGACTGGTTAGAATCCCCTGAGCGGCAAAAAAGCCATGAATGTCCTCGGGCTTGGTTTCCTCGCGTACCAATATGATCTTCTCCCCTAACCGGCCTTCGGTCTCAGCGGTGTCAGCGTCAAACACGATTCGGCCACATGCCGCCCCGGGTGACGCTGCGATTCCATGTGCCGCAGGTTCGTCGGTGGAACCCGGGTCGATGCGCGGGTACAGAAGCTGTTCCAGCAAATCCGGCTCGACGCGCAACAGCGCCTGCTCACGGCTAATCAAGCCTTCGCGCTCCATCTCGACCGATGTGCGCACCATCGCGGCCGCATTCATCTTGGCTGAGCGGGTTTGTAGACAGTACAAAACGCCTTTTTCGATGGTGAACTCGAAATCCTGCACCTCGCAATAGTGGCGCTCGAGCTTGCTGCGCAGCTCGTCTAGCTGGCGGTACATGTCCGGCATCTCGGTGGTCATCTCTTGCACGGCTTTGGGTGTGCGGATACCGGCCACCACGTCCTCGCCCTGCGCATTCACCAGGTACTCTCCGTAAAAAACGTTTTCCCCGGTGCCAGGATTACGCGTAAAGGCCACGCCGGTGCCACTGTCATCGCCCATGTTTCCGAACACCATGCTGACCACATTCACTGCGGTCCCGCTGGCGATGTCCTCGGTAATGTTGAACTCACGGCGATAGTCCACGGCGCGTTTGCCCATCCAGGAGCCGAACACCGCCTGGATCGCGATCTCCAGTTGCTCGTAGGCATCATGAGGAAATTGCCGGCCGGTATGCTCTTGCACAACGACGAGGAACAAGTCAGAGATTTCTTTCAAGTGCGTCGCATTCAAATCAACGTCCGCTGCCGCACCCACGCGTTTCTTAACGGCCTCAAACTTCTCATCAAATCGTTCGTCCGGGACATTCAGCGCGATCTTGCCAAAGAGCTGGATGAATCGACGATAGGAATCCAGCGCAAACCGCTGATTCCCGGTTTGCGCCGCCAGCCCGTCCAGGGTCTCGCGGTTCAGGCCCAGGTTAAGAACCGTATCCATCATGCCGGGCATCGAAATCGCGGATCCCGAACGCACGGATACCAGCAGCGGATTGTCCTTTGCTCCAAAGCCCTTACCGGTGGCCTGCTCAAGCTCAGCGATGTGAGCGCGGACCTCATCCATCAGGCCCGCAGGTAAACCCGTCTCCGGCGCCGCCAGATAGCCGAGGCAGGCTTTCGTAGTAATGACGAAACCAGGCGGAACGTTCAGGCCGATCTGTGTCATCTCGCACAGATTTGCCCCTTTACCCCCGAGCAACGCTTTGTTCTTCCCGTCGCCCTGCTGGAAGGAATAGACGTACTTGGCTGCCCCGACAGAAGGTTGCTTATCCTTTGCTTGACTCTGGCGTTTCATTGTTGCTCCTCGTTGGCAAGCTAGGGACCATTCATTATTGAGGATTCAGGTTGACGCCTTCGACTCGAGGTCGTCAGTCAGCCAAAGTGCGGCACTGCTCGGCTTAACCACGACCATTATATAGCAATTGCGTCATTGAGCGTGCTTGGTGCGCTTTTACCCGTTTGCCGGGCAGGGTTTTCCTGTGCGAAACGTGGCGCGGGGTGCGACTGCGCTATTTCTGCGCCGATACGACGGGGCAGACACAAATCAGCGAAGATCCGCCGCCCGCGACAGGCCGCCGCCTCAACGGCAGACCCGGTTTCGCCCCGCTTGCTTGGCCCGGTACAGCGCTCGATCTGCAGCTTTGATGACCTTTTCAGGGCTTGCGACACGGGCGTTGCGCTCCGCCACACCTATGCTGATCGTTATTCGCTGGCGACCCCGGCTTGAGCGCGCAATACCAGCCCTCGTTAGTTTTGCTCGGTGCCCGCGGCGAATGCCGAAAAAGGATTCCGCAATACGTTCGCGCAATTCACCAAGATGCGGCTCCGCCTCGCGTGCCGTTTTGCCTGAAAACAAGATAGTGAACTCCTCGCCCCCATAGCGAAACGCTCTCCCGCCGCCGGTAATGTGCCGCAGGTACGTCGCCACCATACGTAGCACCTGGTCACCGATAGCGTGTCCATGGGTATCATTGAATTTCTTGAAACGAT
>JBHHZP010000169.1:0-6999 GCA_046758085.1 Acidiferrobacterales bacterium | reverse complement strand
ATCTATAAATTATATTAAGCGGGTCGTCGGCCTGCCGGGTGATCGGATTGTCTATAAAGGCAAGAAGGTTTACGTCAACGGGAAACTCATGGTTCAACGGGATCCACGCCCGTACGGTTTAACCGAGTCAGGCCGTCGTGCCGTTGAGGCGCTCGAGGTCACGGAGCAGCTTGGGAATGTGGTGCATGATATTCTGATTACTGACCGGACAAACCACCGGGCGATGACTTTTATTGTGCCCGATAATCATTATTTTGTTATGGGCGATAATCGCGACCGCAGCAATGACAGTCGCTACTGGGGCTATGTGCCGGACACGAACCTGGTCGGCAAGGCCTTTCTCGTTTGGTTTAGTCTCGATATGAGGGGCGATCACGAATGGTTCTGGGATCGGATCGTGTGGCACCGCATTGGTGACTCGATACAGTAAGGCTGATCAGCCGATGACGAGGATGCAGAAATGAAACTCAGATCACACCAGACCGGAGTAACGTTGTGGGCCATGATATCAATTTCCGTGCTGGTCATATTTTTTGCCTTGCTTGTAATTAAACTCATACCGCCTTACTTGGCCGACCTGAAGGTGAGGTCGGCGCTCGATAGTATCGAACGACAGGCAAAAGGCAGTAGTATGAGCAATACTCAGATCATGATCGCACTGGAAAAACGCTTCGACATCGATAGCATTACTCATGTAAATGTGCGCGAAGACGTTGTGATCGAGAGAGAAGGGCGCATGAAAATCGTTCGTATCGCGTACGAAGCACAGGTACCGCTAGTATTCAATATCTCGGCGCTACTGGAATTTGATCACAGCGCAGAGGTTCCCGCGTTTGAGTAGTGCGCAGTACAAGCTAGAGCATCGGCTAGATTACGATTTTAAGGACTCCAAGCTACTACGACGTGCTCTCACCCATTGCAGCAGGGGGCCCGACAATAACGAGCGACTCGAGTTCTTAGGGGACAGCGTCCTTAACTTTACGATATCGGCGGTGCTGTACGACCGTTATCCAGGGCTAGAAGAAGGAGAGCTGACTCGCCTGCGGGCCAACCTGGTACGAAAAGACACCTTGGCGCCGCTCGCCCGTGGGCTTAAGCTCGGCGAGGATCTCAAGCTGGGCAGCGGTGAGCTGAAAAGTGGCGGCTTTAACCGGGATTCCATCCTTGCCGATGCACTTGAAGCGGTCTTCGGCGCCGTTTTTCTCGATGGCGGCATAGAGCAGGCACGCAAGGTTGTCTTGCATGTCTATCGCGCCATGCTAGAAAATGTCACGCCGGATACACTCAAGAAGGATCCCAAGACTCAGCTCCAGGAGCAACTGCAAAAAGACGTTCTTGCAACGCCGCTCTACCGGGTGGTGGAGGTGTCAGGCGAACCCCACAGTCAGTGTTTCCGAGTGGAGTGCATCGTCCCCGGACTGGAGGCGCCGGTGCAAGGCGTGGGCCGCAGCCGCCGAAATGCAGAGCAGGAGGCTGCTTCGAGGGCATTAGAACTCCTGGCAGCGCAGCACGGTGCCTGAGCCGTTCAGGTGTGGTTTCGTTACAATCGTTGGACGTCCCAACGTCGGAAAATCCACATTAATTAACCGGCTCGTCCAGCAAAAGGTCAGCATTACCTCGCAACGACCACAGACCACCCGCAACCGGCTGATTGGAATCAGGACCGACGAGCGTGCGCAGATAGTCTATGTGGACACGCCCGGTCTACGCGCGGGCGCGAAGAGCGCGCTCGATCGCCTGATGAACCGCGCCGCACGAGGTAGCTTGGAAGGCGTAGACTGCGTGGTAATCGTCATTGCGGCAAGCGGTTGGACCGCTGCCGATGATTCAGTGCTGAATCTTGTGCGGCGCCAACCCTGCCCGGTGATACTGGCAATCAACAAAATTGATCTGCTGAAGCGCCGAGAGCGACTGCTGCCACTCATGCAACAGGCCGCGGAGCGGATGGAGTTCGGTGAAATCATTCCCTTGTCCGCCCTGACTGGCGAAAACCTCGCTGATCTGAAGGATAGCCTGCTGCGCTATCTGCCGGTGCAACCACCGCTGTTTCCGCGAGAGCAAGTCACGGATCGCGATGAACGGTTCATGGCGGCAGAGCTCGTGCGTGAGCAAGTATTTCGCAGCCTGCGGCAGGAGCTGCCGTATGCAATTGGCGTCGGGATCGAGCATTTCGAGCGTATGGAAAAGCATGTGCGCATCGGGGTGGTAATCTGGGTGGAAAAGGAAAGTCAAAAGGGCATCGTGATCGGGCGCGCGGGTGGGCGCTTAAAGCAGATCGGCGCGCGCGCTCGCGCGCAGATGGAAAAATTCCTTGGCTCGAAGGTCTATCTCGAGCTTTGGGTCAAGGTACGCGAAGGTTGGGCCGATAGCCAGACGATACTGCACAGCCTGCACTACGGTGAAGAATAGAACATCCGCCACCAACGCGGAGATCGCACGACTCCATGGAGGAGGAGGTAGAATCGCGTCGGGAACAGCGATCGAGAGACGCAAAGGAGGCTAATCAATAGTATTCTAAATACTCCGTGGTCTCGGGGAGTTCCGAATTTGCAGGTATGAGCCTGCTGAGGTACGTCAGTTGAGCTCCAGATACCTCAGATCTGACGCGAGAGACCAGGCTGACTCCACGATAGGTGTAGGCGCTATGAGTAGATATTTTATGGTAAAAACTTGCCGTCTTTGCGCCTTTGCGTTGGAAGTTTTTGAGTTAACATTGGCTGATGCGCGTTAGCCAACAACCAGCCTACGTGCTGCACCACTACAGCTATCGCGAGACCAGTCTCCTGCTTGAGCTGTTTACGCGCGACTATGGGCGCTTCGGTGTACTGGCTAAAGGTGCCCGTCGTGGCGAGCCGCGGCAACGAACGCCGATCGAGCCGTTTCAACCATTGCTGATCGACTGGAGCGGTAGGGGCGAGGTCCCCGTCCTGTCCGGCGCCGAGCTGAACGGCGACGCTATGTTCCTAAGCGGTATCGGACTTTACTGCGGTTTCTACATAAACGAACTCTTATTACGCTTGCTTCATCGGCACGACCCGCATGAGTCGCTGTTCCTCGCCTATCGATCGGCCCTTGAAGCCTTGCAGGCCGGGGGAGCGGTCGAGTCGACACTACGCATATTCGAGAAACGACTCCTGCAGGAGGTGGGTTACGGGCTAGTGCTCGATCAAGAGATCATCGATAATGGACCAATCGACCCCGACGGCGTATACGAGTATGTCGTTGATCGTGGGCCCGTGCGGATCGCGCGTGGCCGGGCAGGTGGGTTTGAACGAGGCATTCAGGTCAGGGGGTCCAGTCTGTTGGCGCTTGCGCAGGAGAGGCTAGTCGACCCACAGGCCCTGCGGGAGACCAAGGTGTTGATGCGGCGTGTGCTAGCGCAGCACCTGGGCGGCAAGCCCTTGAACAGTCGCAAGCTGTTTCGCAATTTGAAGCAAGCCCCGGTCGACCAGGATCAGGAGATGGGCGTTGATGAAGCTCGGCGTTAATATTGACCACGTGGCAACGCTGCGCCAGGCGCGAGGTACGCGCTACCCGGATCCCGTGCAGGCGGCGCTGGAGGCCGAGCAGGCAGGAGCGGACGGGATCACATTACACCTGCGTGAAGATCGTCGCCACATCCAGGAGCGCGACGTGGCGCTGATTAAGCAAGTGCTGCAGACGCCCATGAACCTGGAGATGGCTGCAGTGCAGGAGATGGTTGGCTTCGCGGAACGCATCGTCCCGGAAAACTGCTGCCTGGTGCCTGAGCGGCGCGAAGAGCTGACCACGGAAGGCGGGCTTGACGTGAAGTCTTTGGGAAAAGCTCTGACCGAGGTATGCGCGCGTCTCAAGGACGCCAACGTGCAGGTGTCGTTGTTCATTGACCCAGACCCCGAGCAGCTGTCGGCGGTGGCCGAGACCGGAGCGCCGGTGGTGGAGCTGCACACCGGACATTTCGCCGATGCGCACGACCGTGCGGAACGCCTGCACCAGCTGGCCCGTATCCGGCAAGCCGTCCAGCAGGGGCTGGACCTGGGCTTGCAGGTTAACGCCGGGCACGGTTTGAACTATCACAATGTGCAGCATATTGCCGCGATGGCCGGTATTACCGAGCTGAATATTGGCCACGCGATTGTGGCGCGCGCGGTATTCACGGGCCTGCAGGAGGCAGTACGGGAGATGAAACGTTTGATGACTGAGGTAGCCGAGGCATGATTTTTGGTATTGGTACCGATATCGTGCGCGTCGTTCGCATGGAAAAAAATCTGCAACGGTTCGGAGATAGATTTCCGCGCCGGATTCTTACCGAACAGGAACTGGACGACTATCAGAAGGAAAAAAAACAAGCTCATTTTCTGGCGCGCCGCTTTGCCGCCAAAGAAGCTGCAGTGAAGGCGATGGGTATGGGTTTCAGCGGTGGTTTGGGTTGGCGGCAGATCGGCGTGAATCACGATGCTCGGGGCAAGCCACTGCTCGAGTTCAACGGGTTTGCGCTGGAATTTGTAAAAAAGAAGGGCATTACAGACTCTCACGTCAGTCTCGCCGATGAGGATGAGTATGCGGTCGCAGTCGTAACGCTGTATGCGGCGTGAGTACGTATGGGGCGTGGGCAGCCGTTATTCCGATACTCCCTTACCGCAGAGCAGACCGGGCTATGGTGAATGTACTGCAGTATGGGGGCCGTTCACGGGTCCGGCGGCTTGATTCGGTGTCTGATTAGCGAGCGCGGGGGCGCAAAGCAATCCATGCAGCCTAACCCTGCCTGGGGTGGTGCTACAGCGAATTGGCTGCGCAGTGGACAAACGCGCTTTTTGTGGCGAACAGCAAGCCCGGGTGCCTTTGGCGGGGGGCCTGGGCGCTTGGCGGATGGTGCGGCTACAGGGTCTGTGGGCTTCAAGCACAAGCCTGCAGCCGGGTCAAGTGCGCAGCTTGCGTAGCGTTGCCCATTTTTGCCCCGTGCGTTTGAGGAAATAAAGACCGGTCGCGGTAATCGCGGCGTAGTTCAACAGGTGATAAAAAACCGAGGCCGCGAAGGCATCTGCGGCGTTTACACCATATGGTTTGAGCGCTAGCACAAAGCAGAGTTGGATCGTGCCAAAAAACCCGGGACCACTTGGCAATGTCATCGCCGCTACCACGAGCGCGAGCAGCACAAACGCCGCCGAGACCGGCACCTGCAGCCCGACGGCAATCACCCCGATATACAGCGATGCCGCCATCAACACCCCCTGGGCCACCGAGCTCAGTAGTATGCCGGACAGCAGCCGGGGATTCTCCAGGGCATGTAACCCTGCGATACCCAGCCGTAAGTGATGCACGATCCTGGACTGCAGGGCCCCGGGCAGTACTCGGGCGAACTTTTGGAAAACGGCCACAAGCGTTTCGGGCCACACGGCACAAATCAGCACCATCAGCAGTAGGCCTAACCCGGTTCCGGCGATAAAATACCCCGCGTTGGCCAGTGCAGCGGGTGTTTGAGTGCCGGCCATAATAACAAGGCCCAAGAAACATAATACGATGAGGAAGTCGAAGGTACGCTCTACAACCATGGTGGCGAGAATAGAGGTCTTGCTCAGATTGTGCTCATGCCCCAGCAGATATATGCGCACGATCTCGCCGACGCGCACCAGGAATATGTTGTTGAAGGCGAAGCCGATCATGATGATGCGAAAATTATCCCGGCTACTGATCGCGCACATCGGCATGAGCAATAGACGAACACGTAGCGCTTTGGTCCAACAGAACAGACCAAGGGCAACAAGCAGCGGCAACACGAACAGCGGCTGTGAGCGTGCGAGCGCGCGACCGACCGCTGGGAAGTTCGTATCCTTCAGGGCCAGCCAAAGAAAAAAGCTGCTTAGTATCACCCCGAACCAGACGGAGAGCTGTTGCTTCCTGCTCATTCCTCGAATTGATGCGGCCTCATTAATATTTCAGTTCCGAGAGTGGGTAGGAATTATCTTACTAGAGGGTTATTGCGAAAAACCAGGAAGGCGTGTACAAAAAGCTGCATGTGAGCCCGAGTAGCGTAGTGGAGCCTACAGGAAACGGCCGCTCGGTATCACCGGTATGGGCCGGGTGGCAACGTATGAGACGGGAATTGGCTTGGTATGGGTGAAGAATACGCGCAAAGCGCCGTGGACAGAGGCTCGGAGGTGCCACAATCCGGTCACTTCAAAACCGATTCCGGCGACAGCGAAGTGCTGGTTGGCAGCCCCGACATTTCGATTACCAAGAACGGCATGAGCAGCGATATATCACAGAACATCATTGAAAGAGACATGGTTGGTGAGATCATTTACGGGTTCTTGCTGGTTCTTGGGTGGGCATTTTTCCTGTATTCGATCGCGGAACTTGGATTGTTCGCACGTATACTGCAGGTGCCGCATTCGCCTGCCGGCAGCTACGCAGTCCTGACTAAAGGCGCGGTTTCCCTGATTGTCGGGCTCACCATTGTGAGTGTCAGCAACGTCTACTTGTTTCAGCGGAAATGCTGGCCGATATTGGTCGTGGCCTGGGTAATTTGTATCGCTTTTCTTTTCTTGGCGTTTGCCTTGGTCTATCTGTTGGTGTTTGTCCTGCGTATTTAGACGCTATCTGATAGGCCGAGCGGCTGTGGTTTACTGCTTGCCCGTGTTGGCCTTATGAAAGTGAAGGAACGCCGCTTCGTCCGCAAAAACACTATTTAGCCTTGGTCCTATGATCGACCCCAACAATCCGGCTGTCGAGGCAACAGAAGTCGTCTCATTGTTTCCGACCTATGTTTGGTGCACGCAGTTAAAACGGCACGATTATGAAGTCATCAATGCGGATATAAAAAGGAAACTCGCGGAATTGACGGCCGATTACCCGAAGCTTGAACCGGGAGATAAATGGCAGACGGATCAGGACCTGCACAAGTTGCAAGAGTTCCAGGACCTCAATGCGTTTATCTATGAATCGGTCAAAAGCGTCTTGGAGTTCTTGAAAGTTATCTATGAGAACTTTGAGATTACAGGTTGTTGGGCGAATATAAGC
>JBHHZP010000168.1:0-7013 GCA_046758085.1 Acidiferrobacterales bacterium | reverse complement strand
CCGCGGGGGAATTCCCCCGCGAAGTCCTCGACTTGCTTCAGACCTTTGCGACCCATTCGGCGTTAGCGATCCAGAACGCGCGGTTGTTCCGCGAGATTGAAGAGAAGAGTCAACAACTCGAGGTCGCGAGCCAGCACAAGTCGCAGTTCCTAGCCAATATGTCGCACGAGCTGCGCACGCCGTTGAACGCCATCATTGGCTACAGCGAGATGCTGCAAGAGGAGGCCGAAGACCTGAGGCAAGAGCACTTTCTTCCCGACCTTAATAACATTCACGTCGCAGGCAAACATCTGCTTAATCTGATCAACGATATCCTCGACCTCTCGAAGATTGAGGCCGGCAAGATGACTCTCTTTTTCGAGACCTTTGACGTACCGACGATCATCCGCGACGTGGTGGCTACAATCCGGCCGCTTATAGAGAAGAACGCTACTACTCTGCAGGTTGATTGGGCCGACGATCTGGGCGACATGCATGCCGATTTGACTAAAGTCCGGCAAGCGCTTTTTAATTTGCTCAGCAACGCCTCCAAGTTCACCAAGGAAGGCACCATTAAGCTCGCGGTGATGCAGGAGGCCGTCAACGGTAACCCCTGGATCAGCTTCCGTGTGAGTGACACCGGCATCGGCATGACACCCGAGCAGATGGGCAAACTCTTTCAGGCGTTTTCGCAAGCCGACGTCTCGACGACGCGCGACTACGGCGGCACCGGGCTCGGGCTTGCGATCAGCCGTAAGTTCTGTCAGATGATGGGTGGGGATATTACCGTGGAGAGCACGTCCGGCAAGGGATCGACCTTCACCATTCAGCTCCCCGCCGAGGTGGCTGATCGCAAAGTTCCACAAGCTCCGCGTGCGGGGGACTTACCCCCAAATGTCGTGCCAGTACCCGAGGACGCCCCCACCGTGCTCGTCATCGACGATGATCCGACCGTTCGCGATCTGATGCGGCGCTTCCTCAACAAAGAGGGCCTGCGCGTGGTCGCTGTCGCAGACGGCAAGGAGGGTCTACGACTTGCCAAGGAACTACGCCCGGATGCCATCACGCTCGACGTGCTGATGCCGGGCATGGACGGTTGGGCGGTATTGACAGCGCTCAAGGCCGATCCCGCGCTCGCCGACATTCCGGTGATTATGGTCACGATTGTTGATGAGAAACAGGTCGCCTATGCGCTCGGGGTGGCGGATTACCTGACCAAACCGATCGATTGGAGGCGCCTGACGGCGATTCTGCAAAATTACAAGTCTGCAGATGCGGCCCGTCGCGTGTTGCTCGTCGAGGATGATGCACGCACGCGCAAGATGCTGCGCACGCGGCTGGAAAAGCAAGGATGGCCAGTGATCGAGGCCGAAAACGGGCGCGTGGCTCTGGAGCGCATGGCCGAGGGCCTGCCGGATCTGATTCTGCTCGATCTGATGATGCCGGAGATGGACGGGTTCCAGTTCGTAGATCACGTTCGCACCCAAGAGGGCTGGCGCTCGATTCCTATTATTGTTATTACCGCTAAGGACCTGAACGAGGAAGACCGCCGGCGCCTGAATGGATACGTCGAAGGTGTGCTGCAGAAGGGAGCCTACAAGCCCGAGGCGCTGTTGCGGGAGGTCTGCGACCGGGTGCGGGCGCGTGTCAAACCACGCCTGCAAGCATAGAGGAGGTCATTTGATGACGAAGATCCTACTTGTCGAAGATAACGAGATGAACCGCGACATGCTCTCAAGGCGCTTAGCGCGCAAGGGCTATGAAGTTGTCATCGCCGTCGATGGCGAACAGGGTATGGCCATGGCCCGCTCGGAAGCACCCGATTTGATTCTGATGGACATGAGCTTGCCCGTGGTCGATGGCTGGGAAGCCACCCGCCAGCTCAAGAGCGCGCCTGAAACGCAATCCATACCCGTTATCGCACTCACCGCGCACGCCATGGCCGGCGATCGCGAGAAAGCGGTCGAGGCCGGCTGTAATGACTATGACACCAAGCCGATCGAGCTCCCGCGTTTGCTCGAGAAAATCGAGGTCCTCTTAGGCGGGAAGGCCGGTACATGAATGAAGACGAGCCTGGCCACGAGCGCCCCGATGCAGAGCCGAAGGCCCCTGGTGAGCAGGCTCCGTTTCCCCGCGCACCCGCCTACCTGTCTGGTGCCGATGCGGAGCTGCGCCACACGCTGCGCACACCGCTAAACCATATCATCGGCTACAGCGAGTTGTTGCTGGAGGAGGCCAAAGAGCGTGGTCTCGAGGATATGGTGGCGGATCTGCGCAACATCCATACAGCAGGCACAGAGTTGCTGGCGCTGATTAACGAGTTTTTTAACCCCACAGCCGTTGACTCTGCTGACTCGTCAGAGCCCGTCCTGGAGACGGTCGCCCCGCCTACAGAAAAAGAGCCCAGTGACACTGCATCGGGAACCCAGGGCGTCTCTGCCGGCGAGACGCCACATGCCCACTTGTTTGTGGTGGATGACAACGAAAACAACCGTGACATTGTCTCCCGCCTGCTCGAGCGCGAAGGCTATGAGGTGTCCACGGCAGAAAACGGCGCCCAGGCCCTCGAGCAGATTAAGGCCCAACCGCCAGATTTGGTCCTTCTCGATGTGATGATGCCGGTTATGGATGGCATCGAAGCGTGCAAGCGGATGAAGGACGATCCCGATAGCCGATTAATCCCGGTCGTCATCATGACGGCATTGGGGCAAGTGGAGGATCGCGTACGCGCGATTCAGGCAGGCGCTGATGACTTCCTCACTAAACCGGTCAACCGTGGTGAGCTCCTCGCCCGCATTCAGACGTCCTTGCGCCTGAAGCAGACGGTCGATACGAAACTCGACCGGCTCAAAGGGGCACAGGAGTATCTCGCCCGCTTTGTGCCGCAATCGGTCATCCGCCAGCTCGAGGTAAACCCCGACGCACCCGAGCTCGAAAAGACCGATCAGGATATGTCAGCCGTATTTATCGATGTCAGCGGTTATACCAAGTTGAGCGAGGACATGCGCCAGACCGCGGACTTCATGGTCGAGAAGTACTTCTCGCGTTATTTGGATTGTATTCATGCCCACGAGGGCGATGTCACCGAAACCAGCGGCGACGGCCTGATGGTGATCTTCCCCGGCGCCGACCCCAAGGAGCACGCAATCAAGGCCGTAAGGGCGGCACTGGAGATCCTGCAAAGGACCAACGAGCTGAACGACCAGCTCAAAGGCGTCTTCGATCCCATCTCGGTACATATCGGCATCAACTCGGGCATTGCCCTGATCGGGCCAACCAAGTATGAGGGCGCGAGCGGCGTGCGCTGGACCTACACGGCACTCGGGCCAGCGGTCAATCTTGCAGCCAGAATTGCCGGGGTTGCCGAAGGTGGAATGATCTGTGTTGGTCCTGAAACCGCTCGCCGGATCGATGGCGTCTTTGCCGCCCAGGAAATCGGTAAGAGACGACTAAAAAATGTCAAAGGAGAAGTAATGATTTACCAGGTCACGGAAGACGCGGACCGATAACGCTGAACACACCGATTTTCAAATCTGAGAACTAGGTCATTAACTCGTCGTACACCGTATCCATCCCGCGCTTGACGGCCGGTCTAGTGTAGATCACTTCGAACCAGCGTTTCACGTTCGGAAACTCATCGAGCGAGATCCCCTGCCACTCGTAGCGTGCGGTCCAAGGAAAAGTGGCGATATCGGCGATGGTGTACTGCTCGGCCGCGAGAAACTTGCGGGTCGCAAGATGTTGATCGAGCACGCCCCATAGCCTGCGCGTTTCCTTGGTGTAGCGCTCGATGCCATATGGCACCTTTTCTTCCCTTCGCCTGAAGTGGTGTGCCTGTCCGAACATCGGGCCGATATTTCCCATCTGGAACATCAGCCACTGGATCATATCGTAACGCGGAATCGACTCCTGCGGAAAAAACTTGCCGTACTTTTCGGCAAGATAAAACAGCATCGCCCCGGACTCGATCATGGTGTAGGGGTTGCCGTCGGGGCCCTCCTGATCGACCATGGCGGGGATCTTCTGGTTCGGATTGATGGCCGTGAACTCGGGCGAGAACTGCTCGCGGTTCGGAAGGCTTATGAGATGCAACCTGTACTCGATGCCCAGCTCTTCCAGCATGATGGTCATTTTGCGGCCATTTGAAGTTTTCCAGCTATAAAGATCGATCATTTATACTTCCCCTCGAAGAGATTTTTGTGTGTGACGAGCACTGCCATTATAAAGGAGGTTGCGACATTTACCCCTTTCGGCGATGACAGCAGCCGTAAGTTATTCAGGCTGTCGGCGTAACAGGCGTCCTGGACGTTCCGAAGTCCCGGCGTCCTGTGGCCACACAGTTTGGCCGTTTACCAGCACTCGCTGGATACCGGCAGCGGGCCGCTTCGGCTCGCTATAGTCTGCCTTATCGATTACCGTATTCGGATCGAAGATCACCAGGTCGGCGAACGCGCCTTCGCGGATCACGCCCCGGTCCTCGAGGCCGAAGACCGAGGCGGGCACTCCAGTCATGCGGCGCACGGCCTCCGCGAGCGGGAACAAGCCGAGCTCGCGGCAATAATGCCCCAGCACCCGCGGAAAGGTGCCCCACAAGCGGGGATGGGGAAAAACATCGTGCGGCAAACCGTCCGAGCCGATCATCGCATCCGGGAAGCTCAGCACGCGGCGCAGATCGTCCTCGTGCATCTGGTAGTAAATCGCCCCCGCTGGAAGCAGCCGCTCGATCGCCGCTTCGGTCGAGCAGCCCCACTCATCCTTGATATCATCGAAATCGCGCCCGGCCATTTTCGGATGCGACTCCGACCAGGTCACGATTACTTTTTCCGAAGACTCGATGAAATCGCGCAGCAACACCGTCGAGCTGGCCGTATAAGGATAGACGTCGAGATTGATGCGTTGAGCTTTTCTGGCCGCCTCGATTAGCGGGAGCGTGTCCCTGGTGCGCCCCCAGTTTTTTCGCCCGCCACATTTGTGGTGCGAGATCACCACGCGCACCCCAGCGCGTCGGCCGATCTCCAGAGTCTCGTTGACCGACTCGACCACGTGGTCGCGCTCATCGCGCATGTGGGTCGCATAGAGACCCTCGTAAGGAACCAGGCGCTCGGCCAAGGCGATCACTTCCTCCGTGGGTGCCGCGTTTGCCGTCGGATACGCGAGCCCGGTACTCATACCGATGCAGCCTGCCTCAAGTGACTCCTCAAGCAACGCGCCCATGCGGTCCAGCTCGGACCGGGTGGCTGGACGTGCAAGGTCGTCCATCACGCCGACACGCAGGGTCGAATGTCCTGCAAGCAACGCGATGTTTACGGCCGGCGGATTGGCATCCACCGCCGCCGCGTAGCTTTCAAAGGTGGGAAAGCGATACCACTTCCGATTACCCAGTAAATTGAGCGGCGGTGCCAGATCGCGGTCAGCCAGCGGCGCCAGGCTGATGCCGCAGTTTCCGGCGATCACCGTGGTCACGCCCTGGCTGATTTTTGGTGTCATGTCCGGCGACGACAAGACCAGGCGGTCATCATGCGTATGGGCGTCGATGAACCCCGGTGCCACAACCCGGCCGCGCGCATCGATCTTCGTTTGCGCCTCAACAGGCTGCTCATGCCCGAGCGCAATAATTCGATCCCCTGCAATGGCGATATCGGTTTGCACCCCGGGCGCACCGGTACCGTCGATCAGCAGACCGCCTTCGATCAGGACATCACAGGTCTTTACTATCACCTCGTTCGCTCCCTGACCACCGCACCAGCGTCGAGCAGCCGTTCGATCTCCTCGTCGCTGTACCCGGCCTCGGCGAGGATCTCGCGGCCGTGCGCCCCAAAAGCAGGCGGCGCGTGGCGAATGGAGGCGGAGGTGCGGGCGAACTTGACCGGGACGCCTACGCCGCGATAGCCGTCCTTCTCTACCACCATCTCGCGGTGTCGCGTATGCGGGTCGGTCATCACTTCCTCGACGTTGTTCGCCGGTCCAGCCGGCACCCCGGCCGCAATGAGACGTCGACAAAGCTCCTCCCCGCCCCATTCGCGCAAGCGCTTCGACAGCACATCCGTCAACGCGTCCCGGTTCTCGACCCGCAACCCGTTGCTCAAAAACCGTGGGTCCCCAGCGACCTCCGGGCAGCCCAGCACATCGAGCAGTTTGCGGAACTGGTTGTCGTTGCCGACGCCGACAAACACCGTCCGCGTCTTCGTTGCAAACAGGTCGTAGGGCGCGACGTTGGGATGTGCGTTTCCAGTCAGTTGGGGCAGCTTGCCGCTCATCAGCCAGTTGGCGGCATGCGGGTGCAGCAGACTGATACCCGCATCATAGAGCGTGGATTCGATAAACTGCCCACGCCCCGAGCGCTCGCGTTCGAACAACGCCATACTGATTCCAATAACGGCGAGCAAACCTGCTACAAGGTCAACCACTGCTACGCCAATACGCGTCGGCCCTGACTCGGGCTTACCATTGACGCTGATCAGCCCGGACATCGCTTGCGCGACCGCATCATAACCGGGATAGCTCCCATACGACCCATCGGCGCCAAAACCCGAGATCCGGCAATGTATGAGACGCGGAAATCGCTGCTTGAGAACGTCTTCGTACCCCATGCCCCATTTCTCGAGAGTACCGATCTTGAAGTTCTCGACCAACACATCGGCCGTTTCGAGCAAACGAAACACAACCTCACGCGCCTCGGGCTTGCGCAGATCTAACGCGACGCACCGCTTGTTACGGTTCACGCCGTTGAAGTAGGCGCTTGACACGTTGCGGCCGGCCTCATCGTGCTCGAACGGTGGGCCCCACTCGCGTGTCTCGTCGCCCATCGGCGGCTCGACCTTGATGACGTCCGCCCCGTGGTCGCCGAGGATCTGGGTACAGTAGGGGCCACCGAGCACCCGGCTCAGATCAACCACCCGGACCCCCGCGAGCGCTCCGCTGGAATGCGTTCTTTCAGTCATAGTCGGCTCCAAGCATACTCGATCACCAGAAATACCATCCCGGTACACTGTCCCTCAACTGCCCCATGTATGGATCGGGCCTTTGTTTCCGAG
>JBHHZP010000167.1:0-7329 GCA_046758085.1 Acidiferrobacterales bacterium | reverse complement strand
TTGATGTTTTGCAGACCAGTCATGGACAAGTTTCCTTTGCTATGGAGACAGGATCTCTTGCGCGAACCTCACGGCAGCTACAATCATACGCCCGTGTGTAGCGGCGGAAATGGTTCCCACGGCGTTCTCTGCGGGCTGTGAGCACCCGCGCGCACCGAGCCAGCAGGGGCGTTGCGTCCCGACCGATGTTCGCAGACAAGCCAGCACCCCGTAGTCGTGCACACCGGGGCACCCAGCTATACCCGCTACGTTCGCACCTTGAAACTTACATCGAGCTTTGCGCGGAAACGGGCGATTTTTCCGGTATCATCTAGCGCCACGTCGAGCTTGGTGACCTCCGCCACACGCAGATCCTTCAGCGATTTCGAAGCGGTCAACAACGCGCTCTTGGCTGCATCCTCCCAGCTCTCCTTGCTCGTTCCGACAAGTTCGATGACCTTATAGACGCTCATAATATTCACCTTTTTATTCAAGCTCTTATATCCGCAGATCAGGCGCACCACGGCAAGAGCGTTGGTGGGGTTGCGCGCACGGACCGTCTGGGGCGTGCCACGGGACCGATGACCTTAGAGGAGATCGCCGGCTGCTTCAACCCGTGGCGCCCGGCCAGAAATCGCTCACAGCCGCAAGATCTCGCGATACAAACGCCGGCAGCCAGGCCACTATTCGGATACTCAAAACCCCCGGGCTGGTGCTGGCCGATAGTGTGGGTCGTAAGACCTACACCATGTGCGCCTACTGCCTTGGGGACTCACTGTGCGAAAACACCACGACGAGGCCACTCAAGGCTTGCCCAGTGCCGTTTTGGCGTGTCAGAATGCCTGTCCGCGCAGCCTTCTGGAAGCACGTACCGGCGTAGGTCCTGCGGTACCGCCCGCAGCGCTCATGGGCTGGACAACGAAAAGGACACTGCTCATTCGCAAACAGGAAGGCGGCCTAGTAGTAACTCTGAGAAATGGAGGGGAAACATGTTCAAGATCACGAAATCTCTGTTGGCATTGACCGCCAGCGCCCTGATCTTCACCGCCGGTTCGGCAAGCGCTAAGGTCGAAGGCGACACCATCATCCTCGGCTCAGCCATCTCATTCACGGGCAAGTACTCAACGAACGGCATCCATGCCTCCAACGGGTACAACCTCGCCGTCAAGGTGATCAATGAGACAGGTGGGGTCAAGGTCGGTGGCAAGTCATATAAGCTCAAGATCAAGTACTACGACGATGAGTCGACACCGGCACGTACGGCACAGTTGCTGGAGCGATTGATCAAGCAGGACGGCATCCAGTACATGCTCGGCCCCTATAGCTCGGCGACGACCAAGGCCGCCGCACCGGTGACCGAGAAGTACAAGATCCCGATGGTCGAGGCAGAAGGCGCTTCGCGCTCGCTGTTCACCCAGGGCTACAAGTACCTGTTCTGCGTTATCTCGACCTCCGAGCAGTATCTCGCCAGTGCCATTGCATTGGCGGCTGAGCTCGCCAAGAAGGAGGGCAGAAAACCGGAGAGTCTTAAAGCGGCGCTTGTGTTCGAGAACGACCCGTTCTCCTTGGACGTGCGTGCGGGCGTGATCGACGATCTCTCGAAGTACGGCATGAAGGTCGTCATCGACGACAAGATGCCGCGTGACCTCGCCGATATTTCGGCGACGCTGACCAAGGTCAAGGCGCTTAAGCCGGATCTGCTGCTGGTATCGGGACACTCGAAGGGTGCGGCAACAGCAGCGCGCCAGATCAAGGAGATGCGGGTCCAGGTCCCGATGATCGGGCTCACCCACTGCGAAGCCGCGAAGGTCATCGATAAATTCGGTAAGGCGACCGAGGGCTTTCTGTGCCCGACCCAGTGGGCAGAGACCTTGAGCTACAAGGATAAGATGTTCGGTTCGGCGGCCGACTATGACAAACTGTTCAAGAAGACCTATGAAGGCTACAAGAATGTGCCTTATCAGTCGGCCCAGGCCTCAGCAGCCGTGATGGTCTGGAAAGATGCCTTTGAACGTGCGAACTCGTTCGACAGAGACAAGCTCCGCAAAGCGCTTGCCGCGACCAATCTCAAGACCTTCTACGGCAACATCAAGTTCTCGAAGGCCGGCAACAATATTGCCAAGCCGATGGTGCTTCGCCAGATCCAGAAGGGCAAATTGAACGTGGTCGCACCTTCCAAGTGGGCCTCTCACCCGGTCGACTACCCGCGTAAAGTCAAGTACTGATCCTTGACGCATTGTGACTGGTTAACACCGAAGCTGTACGCCTCCGCCTTCGGGCGGGGGCGGCATTTTTTCTAGGTAAACCATGCTCGATAACATAACCATTCTGTTCCAGGCGCCGGTCCTGAACATACAGTTGCTGCTCGATGGACTCTTTATCGGCGGAATTTTTGCCCTGGCTGCCTACGGGCTCGCGTTGGTTTGGGGGGTCATGAACGTCAAGAACCTCGCCCAGGGCGATTTCGTCATGATGGGCGGGTACATCGCCTGGGCGCTGTCGAACCCAAAATACATGGGTGATTATGCGGTCCACCCTATAGTTGGCCTGCCCGTGGCTATTGTCCTGATGTTCGGGTTCGGATGGATTATTTATCGCCTGATCATCAGTCGGCTGGTCGGTAAGGACCTGTTCACATCGCTGCTGGCGACCTTTGGCCTGGCTATTGTTCTACAACAATTATTGAACCAGATGTTCGGACCGGAGGTGCAGGTCGCTGAATCCGGTTTCGAAACCCGCACATGGGGCCTGCTCACCGTTGCCGATATCAAATTCATAGCCTTTTTCCTCACGGCCATTCTGGCCGCTATCGTCGTCACGTTCATGAAATACAGCCGTATGGGCCAGGCGATTCGGGCAACGGCTCAGGACCCGCGCGCTGCGAAAGTCATGGGCATCGATACCGAGAATGTCTATGCCTTCACCTATGCGCTGAATGCCGCGATTTGCGGTGCCGCCGGTGTGCTGATTTCGATGATCTGGGTCATACAGCCGTTCTTTGGGCTGGCCTACTCGATCCGCTGCTTCGTCATCGTCACGGCGGCCGGGTTGGGCAACCTGCCGGGTGTTATTGCGGCTGGTCTTGGACTCGGTGTTGTCGAACAATTCGGGGGTTTCGTACTCGGCGCCGAATTCCAGCAGGCAATGGTGGTAAGCATGCTCGTGCTTGTGTTGATCGTGCGCCAGATTCAGCAAAGCCGGCAGCGGCAGGCTGTGATATGAACGCCAACCGAAGAACGCTCGCGGGCTACGGCGCTATTCTCCTGCTGGGCATCGCCGCGCCCTTCCTGTTCCCCAACTTCATGTTTCAGCTCGCCGTGCTGTGGATAATGATCCTGTTCGCCCTCACCTGGGATACCCTGGGCGGGCAGATGGGCTATAACTCACTCGGCAACATTGCCTTCTTCGGTGCCGGCATGTATATCTCCGCAATCGTGCAGATTGGGTTGTATTACGATGTGGCGTCGTATACCGCCCATTATGGCGCGATCAAGATCGATTTTACACCGGAGCAGTATTTCACCGGCCTGGCTCTCGGTATCGGCGCAGCGGCCATCGGCTGCGTGGTATTTGCCATTATTTTCGGGCGGATCGTGTTCGGCCTGCGCGGCCCGTACTTCGCCATCGGCACTCTGGGCGTTGCATTGGCGGCTGGCGAGCTCGTCGGAACATGGGAATGGGTTGGCGCTGGCGGCGGCATTGCCTTGCCGGTCTATCCCGGCGAACCCGACGAGCGCGCGCGGCTCTTCTATTACCTCAGTTTAGTATCCGCCGTCGTCACGTTCGCATTCCTTAAATGGCTTTACTCGCAGCGTTTCGGCCTTGCCATTAACGCCATCCGCGACGACGAGGAGAAGGCCGAAGGCATGGGCATCCATACATTGCGCTACAAGACCATCGGCTGGTCCGTGGCGGCATTCTTCTTAGGCATTTCGGGTGCTCTTTTTGGCAATATGATCGGTTTCGTCGAGCCGTTAGAGGTGGCCTTTCCCACGGTGACCTTTGGTATCTTCATGGTGGTAATGGTGCTCCTCGGCGGCAAAGGCACTATATGGGGACCTGTCCTCGGCGCTACCTTGTTCCATGTCATCAAAGAAACGACCTGGACCTATATGCTCGGTTGGCAATGGGTCGCACTCGGCGCCCTGATCATCGTCAACATCGTCTTCTTCCAGCAGGGCATTCTAGGCTGGGCCCAGGAGAAGTGGCCGGAACGCTTCGGCATCATAGTCGACGAACACCGCTCCGCAGAGCAGGAGACGCAGTAACGATGGCATCAATCAGCAGCCACATGAACGGGCTGATTGAGTGTCAGGGAGTCACCAAAACGTTTGGCGGCGTAGTTGCCAATAACGAAATTACACTCAACGTCCCGCAAGGCCGAATCACCGGCTTGATTGGCCCGAACGGTTCCGGAAAGACGACATTGTTTAACTCGATCGTCGGCTATCATCCATTGGATGCCGGCTCGATCAAGTTCCAGGGCAAAGAGATCTCCCACCTGCGTGTTACACAAATTGCCCGCATGGGTCTACTGCGGACCTTTCAGCAGACGCGCATTTACTCGAAGATGAATTGTGTGGAGAACATGCTGATCTCGGTACCGCACCGGCACGAGACCTATAGGACCATGCTCTCCAAGTACCCGCCGGAGGTGACCGAGCGAGCGGAAGAGCTGCTTGACTACGTGGGCCTGTACCAAAAGCGTTTTTTGATCTCAGGCGATCTCTCCTTCGGCCAGCAAAAGCTGTTGGAGTTCGCGATGGCGTTGATGAACGAGCCGGAGGTACTCTTACTCGACGAACCGACCGCGGGGATTAATCCAACGCTGATCAACGGTTTGATCGACCGCCTGAAGCGGGCCAACGAGGAGATGGGTATCACGCTTTTCGTGATCGAGCACAACATGCGCGTGATTATGAATCTGGCGGAGCACATCTATTGCCTTGCCAATGGCAAGCTGCTGGCAGACGGTCCGCCAGAACAAATCCAGAAAGATCATCGTGTCATCGACGCTTACCTGGGAGGTCGGGCCTAGCTTTCTGGGCCTTACAAATGACTGCGGATAGGAACAGCGTAAAGAGTAAGAAGCAAGCCCGTGGTTACCATACGGGGGGCGTCGACACTGTTATTTCCGTCGACGAAGTTACCCGCGAAGCGCAGAAGATCGCGGAGCGGGGCCCCAGCAAAGAAGAAATCGCCAAGTTGGCTGGCAACAAGCCTTATGTGGTCATCGACGATCTGCGCGCGGGCTACGGCAAAATGGAAATCCTGCACACGTTCAGTCTGCAGGTCGCGCGCCAACAGTCGCTCTGTCTTATTGGCCCAAACGGCGCCGGCAAATCGACAATCCTGCACTCGATATTCGGCTTTACCAACATCTTCAGTGGACAAATCTCGATCGGCGACGGCGACGAAAAACGCGACGTCACCAGGCTCACGGCAAGCCAAAAGCTCAAGCAGGCAGGTATCGCCTATATCCTCCAGGACAAGTCAATCTTCCCCGGCATGACGGTTGAAGAGAATTTGTGGATGGGCGGTTACCTGATGGAGAAGCCAGTCCGGGCCAAGGACGCGGCGGAGAAAATTTTCGAAAAATATCCCCGTCTTGCAGAACGTCGCTCGAACCCGGCTAGGGTCCTATCTGGTGGCGAGCGCAGGCTGCTGGAAATCTCGCGCGCACTGGTCATGGAACCGGAGGTGTTACTGGTTGATGAGCCTTCCATAGGACTTGAGCCACGTTTTATCGATATGGTGTTCGAAATCCTCGACGACCTGCAGAATACCGAGGGCAAAACCATCATTATGGTTGAGCAGAACGCCAAGAAGGGGCTCGAGTTCGCCGATATCGGCTATGTATTAGTCGATGGGCAGATCGCCATTGCGGGCACCGGCGATGAGCTGCTCAAGAATCCAGCGGTCGGGCGATTATTTCTCGGCGGCTAGGCACGGCGATGCTTCGCCACCGTCCAACTCAGTACAAGCCTATACGGTAGTAAGTCGCAAGTGCGAAGTAGCAAGTAACAAACATTTAGACGTTTTCCTTGATACTCGGCACTTCGTACTTGCTACTGACGCGCACTGTACGCTCGTAACCAGCAAGTTCGTTACTTCGCTTGATAATCCCCCCGGTAAGACAAGGTGGAATATATGCCCAAAGCCGCAACGCTTCGATCACATTTCCGTGATCTGCCATTGACCCACATCATTGGTGCGCACAACCCGCTCGGTGCGAGACTCGCCGAGCACGCCGGCTTCCACGGAATCTGGGCCAGCGGTTTTGAACTCTCGGCCGCGTACGGTATCCCCGACGCGAGCCTCATCTCGATGACCCAGCACCTCAACATGGCGCACGCTATTAACGACGCCGTAAGCGTCCCGGTGGTCGCAGACGTCGACACCGGTTACGGTAACGCAATCAACGTGATGTACACAGTGGAGAAATACGAAGCGGCGGGGATGGCGGCCATTGCAATAGAGGACAAAAAATTCCCCAAGGACACCAGCCTGCTGGCGGGCGGCCGCCAGAAATTATTGTCTGTCGAGGAGTTCGAAGGCAAGATCGAGGCTGCGGTCGCCGCGCGCAAGGATCCTGACTTTATGATCATCGCGCGCGTGGAGGCGCTTATTGCCGGTCGCGGGCAGGCAGAGGCCAAACGCCGTGCCGAGCACTATGCCGATGCCGGCGCCGATGCGATCCTGATCCACTCCAAGTCGAAAACGCCCGACGAGATTATCGAGTTCGTCAACACATGGGAACGCGAGATCCCGATTGTGATCGTCCCGACCGCCTACCCGCAGCTAACCGAAAAAGACATCATCGCCCTGAACAAAATCAAGATGGTGATCTATGGCAACCACGCCATCCGTGCCGCAGTCACGGCGATGGAGCAGGTGTTCGGCCAGATCCGCAAGGACGGCGGCATTCAGAACGTCGACAAGACCATTGTACCCGTCACGCGCATATTCGAGCTGCAGGGCGTGCCGCAGATGAAGGAGAATGAGAAGAAGTTTCTTCGGTGATTGGTAATTGAGCGGTAGCTAGTAGCGAGGAGAAAAGGCAGAGGCCAAACACGAACTGGCGGTGTTTTGTTGGTTTTTTCGCCCGTCGGTCATGCCGAGCCCCGAGTGCACACCAAGAGCGCGGACCGCGGGGTGTTTATCATCCCCCTTACTCAAGCCGAGCGAGGGGCGCAGCCGAAGCCCAGGCCCGAAGGGGCACGAGAGGGAACCCGTGCGTCCGGGCCAGGGCCAGGGAATGGCCCTTGCGCGGACCGTCTGAGACAAGCGCCGAGCGAGGGAACCCCGCATGGGAAGTACCCATGCGGGGCGCAGAGTCCGGGGTGCCCT
>JBHHZP010000166.1:0-7358 GCA_046758085.1 Acidiferrobacterales bacterium | reverse complement strand
AGGAGTGCGAGACCCAGTACAACACCAAGCTCGGGGTCGAGTGCTACGAGAAGCTGAAGAACAAAGGGCCGACCGGGGCAGCGCTGGTCAATCCCTACAGCACCGGTATTACCTACCAGCTGATCCCGAAAGCCCCGGTGGACAAGGTCCCGATACTCTCCATGGGCTATGGTCGGACCGCCGCGGCCGATGGCACCGTATTTGCGTGGGCCTTCAACTTTCCGACCACCTACTGGAGCCAGGCTTCAGGCTTCATCAATTACGTCGCCCAGCAGGAAGGCGGCTTGGACAAGCTCAGAGGCAAGAAGATCGCCCATGTCTACCACAACAGCGCCTATGGCAAGGAGGCGAATCCTACTCTGCAGGTACTGGCTGAGAAATACGGCTACAAGTTAACCTTGCTGGCCGTCGACCACCCAGGTCAGGAGCAGAAGGCGACGTGGCTGCAGATCCGTAGGCTGAGACCCGATTGGATTTTCATGTCAGGATGGGGAGTCATGAATCAGGTCGCCGTCAAGGAGGCCGCCGCCATCAACTATCCTATGGATCACTTCGTCGGTAACTGGTGGTCCGGAAGCGATGCGGATGTGGTCCCCGCCGGCAAGGGCGCCATCGGCTACAAGTCCACGGCATTTCACTTTGCGGGTACGGGCTTCCCAGTGCACAAAGACATCATCAAGTATGTCTACAATGGTGACGCGGCTGCAGCCAAACGGAACAACCTTGGTGAAGTGCTCTACAATCGCACTCTGGTCAACGCCATGTTCGGTGTTGAGGCGATCCGCACCGCGATGCAGAAGTTCGGCAACAAGCCGATGACCGGCGAGCAGGTCCGGTGGGGGCTCGAGCACCTGCACGTCACCGATCGTCGCCTGAAGGCGCTCGGCATGGGCGGTTTCACGCGGGGTTTCGAGGTCACGTGTGCGGACCACGAGACTGGCGGTCCCATCATTATCCAGCAGTGGGATGGCAAGAAATGGAAAATGGTTAGTGATTGGGTTCCAACGTTGCGCGACGTCGTACGGCCCATGATCGAGAAAGCGGCGGCGGAATACGCCAAGGAAAATAACATCACGCCGCGCAAGTGCGTGGGTTGACACATAAGTGACGGCTAACGGTACGTCACTGCTTGCCGTCAACAACATCGAGGTGATCTACGACCACGTCATCTTGGTGCTGAAGGGTGTTTCGCTGGAGGTTCCCGAGGGGGGCATTGTTGCCCTCCTCGGGGCCAACGGCGCCGGCAAGACCACCACACTCAAGGCCATATCCAATCTGCTCAAGGCAGAGCGGGGCGAGGTCACCAAAGGTTCCATCGAGTACCAGAGTGAGCGGGTAGACAGGCTCACGCCGTCCGACCTCGTCAAGCGCGGTGTTATCCAGGTCATGGAAGGTCGGCACTGCTTCGAGCACCTGACGGTCGAGGAAAATCTGCTCACGGGCGCCTACTCCCGCACCGATGGCCGGGATGGCGTCGCCCAGGACCTGGAGATGGTCTACAGTTACTTTCCGCGTCTGAAGGAGCGGCGCAACGGGCAGGGCGGATACATCTCCGGCGGTGAGCAGCAGATGACGGCGATCGGGCGCGCGCTCATGTCACGGCCGAGAATGATCCTGCTCGATGAGCCGTCCATGGGCCTCGCGCCCCAGCTGGTGGAAGAGATCTTTGACATCGTGCATAAGCTCAACGAGAACGAGAAGGTGAGCTTCCTGCTTGCCGAGCAAAACACCAACATGGCGCTGCACTATTCGCAGTACGGATACATTCTCGAGAACGGCCGCGTGGTGCTGGACGGTGATTCCAAGACACTTTCGGAAAACGAGGATGTGAAGGAGTTTTATCTTGGTATGAGTGGAGAAAACCGCAAGAGCTTTCGCGACTTCAAGCACTATCGGCGACGCAAGCGGTGGTTGGCATGAAAGCAGTAGCAAGTTGCGAGTGACAAGTTGCAAGGAGGAGGCGAGCAATCAGGGCGTCATCCGAATGCAGCTGGAGCTAGCCCGCTATGGCGGTTGGTCAGGAATACTTCGACGAGCTTGAGACCCGCGACCCGCAGGAGCGCCAGCGGGCACAGTTTGAGGCGCTGCCACAGCAGATCGCGCACGCACAGAAAAATGCCCCGGCCTTCGCCAGGATTCTCGCCGGTATCGACAGCGCCGACATTACGAGCGCCGCTGCGCTCGCCGAGCTGCCGGTCACGCGAAAATCGGAGCTGACCGAGCTGCAACGCCATGAACCCCCTTTCGGCGGATTCGCCACGGTAAGAAGGGGTGAGAGCGCAAAGATATTCTCTTCACCCGGTCCGATCTACGAACCCGAGACCCATCGGCGCGATTACTGGCGCCTGGCGCGAGCGCTCTTTGCCGCGGGTTTCCGCAAAGGCGACCTGGTACACAATAGCTTTGCCTATCATTTAACGCCCGCGGGCTCGATGGTGGAAACGGCGGCGCATGCACTGGGTTGTGCGGTCTTTCCCGGTGGAGTCGGGCAGACCGAGCTACAGGTGCAAGCCATTGCGGATCTGCACCCGGACGGTTATGTCGGGACGCCCTCTTTCCTCAAGATCCTCCTGGACAAAAGCAGCGAGCTTGAAGTAGACACCTCCAGCCTACGTAAGGCCGCTGTTTCCGGCGAGGCATTTCCGCCGAGCTTGCACGCAGATCTCAAGAGCTGCGGTGTGGAAGCGCTACAGTGCTATGTCACGGCCGACCTGGGCCTGATTGCCTACGAATCATCCGCCAGGGAAGGGCTTATCATCGATGAAGGCGTAATCGCAGAGATCGTGCGCCCCGGCACCGGCGATCCCGTGGAGGACGGCGAGATCGGCGAGGTGGTGGTCACGACTTTCAACCCGGATTACCCGCTGATCCGTTTCGCCACCGGCGATCTCTCGGCGGCCATGCCGGGGATAAGCCCGTGCGGCCGCACCAATGCCCGTATCAAAGGCTGGCTTGGACGTGCGGATCAGACGACCAAGGTGCGCGGCATGTTTGTCAGTCCCTCGCAAGTGGCCGCGGTAGTGAAACGCCACTCGCAGATCAAGAAGGGGCGGTTGATCATCGATCGCGATGCGATGAATGACATCATGACGTTCTACTGCGAGGTCGAGGGCGAGGGCAACCGGGATCTTGCCAACGCCATTGCCGAGAGCATTCGCGAGGTCTGCAAGCTGCGCGGCGAGGTCGTATTCGCCAGTCCGGGCAGCCTGGCGAGCGATGGGAAAGTCATCGACGACAACCGCAAGTACGAGTAGCCGAAGACCTTGAGGCGTTGACCTCACACAAAGCCCAACCTCCTCCGCGACCTACATTGCGCGTGTGCTGCCCGGGTAGCGTGTGAGCTGGCGGCATGTGGGCGCTTTGTTGCGATGCACGCGGTTGCCCGTACCGCATTTTTGCATTAGGCTGGATTTCATCGTGCTGTATACGTGCGCGGACCATGCCGCGCAGACTAAAAGAGCAGCACCCATCTTGTGTGGAGATTCATGATGGCTGATATCCCGACGTTGCGCCGGATCCTGCAACAGAACCGTGTTATTGCCGTGGTGGGTCTTTCGGCCAACTGGTACCGTCCGAGCTATTTTGCCGCGAAGTATCTGCAGGAGCACGGTTACAGGATCATCCCGGTCAATCCACGTTACGCGGAGATCCTCGGTGAGAATTGCTATCCGACGCTGCGTGATATTCCGGAGCCCGTAGATGTTGTGCAAATTTTTCAACGCCCCGACCAGGTACTGCCAATCATAGCGGGTGCAATCGATATCGGTGCCAAGGTTGTGTGGATGCAGCTCGGCATTGTCAACGAGGAAGCGACGGAGCGTGCGCGGCAGGCCGGTTTGGACGTGGTGATGGATCGCTGCATGAAGATCGAGCATGCACGGCTGTTCGGAGGCCTCAATTTTGTCGGTGTGAATACCGGGGTAATCTCGTCAAAGCGGACGAAAGTGATTTCCAACTAGCCGGTTGTCGATATCGACCGCGGCACTCCGAGCGGTCTTTGAGAAACGAGGTGAGTAAGATGGCCGATAGAGAGTTCGGGTTTGAAACATTATGTCTGCATGCAGGGCAGTTGCCGGATCCCGCGACCGCTGCCCGTGCGGTGCCGATATATCAGTCCGCCGCTTACGTGTTCGACAGCACAGATCACGCCGCCAGCCTGTTCAATCTTCAGACGTTCGGCAACATCTACAGTCGTTTGATGAACCCGACCAGTGCGGTCTTTGAAGAACGCATGGCCGCGTTAGAGCGTGGACGTGCGGCCGTCGCAGTGGCTTCGGGTATGGCGGCCCAGATGGTGGCGGTGTTGACCTTGTTGGAGAATGGCGATGAACTGGTATCGGCGAGTACGCTCTACGGCGGTACCGTCACGCAGTTCGACGTGACCTTCGCGAGGATGGGCATCAAGACGACGTTTGTGGATTCCGACGACCCCGAGAGCTTCCAGCGAGCGATCACACCCCGAACCAAGATGTTGTTCGCGGAAACCATTGGCAACCCGCTTAACAACATCCTCGATATCGAGGCAGTTGCGACCATCGCCCGGGAGGCCGGGATCCCGCTGGTTATAGACAACACGCTCGCCTCGCCTTATCTGTGTAGACCGATGGAGTACGGCGCGGACATCGTGGTGCACTCGGCGACCAAGTTTATTTGCGGGCACGGCACGTCTATTGGCGGTGTGCTGGTCGAGTCCGGGAAGTTTCCGTGGGACAACGGCAAGTTTCCGACGATGATGGAGCCGTCCAAGGGTTATCATGGAGTGCGCTTCTACGAGACCTTTGGCGATTTCGGTTACACGATGAAGGCTCGATGCGAAACGCTGCGCACGCTCGGTCCTACGTTGAGTCCGTTCAATGCGTTTCTGTTCTTGCAGGGTTTGGAGACCCTTCATGTGCGCATGGACCGGCATTGTGCCAATGCGATCGGTGTGGCGAAGTTTTTGTGCGAGCATCCGGGTGTGGCCTGGGTGAAATACGCTGGGCTCGCAGACCACCCACAGCATGCACTCGCGCAACGTTATCTGCCGAAGGGCGCCGGCTCTGTGCTGACTTTCGGTGTCAAGGGCGGTCAGCAAGCGGGTGTGAAGTTCATCGAGGGGGTGCAGTTCCTGAGTCATCTCGCCAACGTCGGCGATGCCAAAACACTGGTGATTCATCCCGCCTCGACCACTCATCGCCAGCTATCCGATGAGGAGCAGATCGCTGCGGGTGTGACTCCTGATATGATTCGAATCTCCGTAGGGATCGAGACACTGGACGACATTTTGTGGGATATCGATCAGGCGTTAGCGAAGTCAAGGAAATAATGTATCGAGCACGTGTAGCAAGAGGCAGGTTGCTTCCATCGCTTAATCTCGCTACACATCCTTGTTCCGCTCGAATCGGTGGTGCCGCGCTACATCCCTGCGCTTCGCGGTCCGTGCGCCGCTTGGGCACCGGCCCGAGCCATCCTGGCTCGGGCGTTCGCCGGGGCGACGATTCACTGGATCGTCGCCTGTTTCCGGCTCACCCCGGTTTCGCACGCCACCAACGACGCTCCATTAGCACACCTGCCTCTTTGCCTTGCTAGAAGGGATCGCCAGATGAGCCTCATTGGTGCCAATCTTCGAGATTTCGACGCCATCTGCGCGTCATTCAAGTGGAACATTCCCGAGTACTACAACATCGCCCACGAGGTGTGTGACAGGCACACGCGCCATGCGGGCGATGTTGCCCTGTTTTATGAGCATGCGGGCGGCAAAGAGCAATCGTTCACCTTCGGCCAGATCAAGTCGCTGTCGAATCAGTTCGCCAATGCGCTGTTGGCGCTCGGAGTTAGCCGCGGCGACCGGGTAGCGATTATCCTCTCGCAGCGTGCCGAGACCGCCATCTCTCACCTCGCGGCCTACAAGATCGGCGCTGTCGCCTTACCCTTGTCGATCCTGTTTGGGCCGGATGCGGTCGAGTATCGGTTGCGGGACAGCGGCGTGAAGGCGGTAATCACGGACAATGATCACTTGCCCATGCTGCAAGCGATGAAGCCTGTTCTGCCTGAGCTTCAGACAGTAATCGGATGCGATGATGAATCCGAAGGGGAGCTGGCATTCTGGCCACTGCTCGAGCAGGCATCGGATGCGTTGCGAATAGTTGCGACACGTGCCGACGACCCGGCGCTCTTGATCTATACCTCGGGGACCACCGGCCCACCCAAGGGCGCGTTGATTGCACATCGCTCGCTGCTTGGTAACCTGACCGGGTTCGAGTTGTCACAGAATTTTTTTCCGTGTGACGATGATGTGTTCTGGACTCCCGCTGACTGGGCCTGGACCGGCGGGTTGATGGATGGACTTTTGCCAACGTGGCACTACGCGAAGCCGATCGTCGCCTATGAGGGTGGAAAGTTCGACCCCGAGAAGGCATGTTATTTAATGCAGAAGTATGCCGTGACGAACGCCTTTATCCCCCCTACCGCCCTGAAGATGATGCGGCAGGTCGACAACATCGGGAATCGTTTTAGACTCGGCGTTCGCGGCATCATGTCCGCGGGCGAGGCCGTCGGGGAGGGGCTTTATCGCTGGACCGCCGATGCGTTGGCAGTAAAAGTCAATGAAATGTGGGGCCAGACAGAATTCAATTACTTGGTCGGTAACTGTTCCGAGATCATGCTAGTCAGGCCAGGCTCGATGGGCAAGCCGTATCCAGGCCATACGGTGGACGTGATCGGCGGGGACGGACAACCGATGCCGGCAGGCGAAACCGGGGAGCTTGCCGCGCGCTCGGGGGACCCTGTGATGTTTCTCGGTTATTGGGGCAATGAAGACGCCACACGCAAGAAATTCATCAGTGAGTGGTTCTGTACCGGTGACGTCGGTGTACGCGATGAAGACGGATATTTGTGGTTCGTGGGGCGCAAGGACGACGTGATTTCAAGTGCGGGTTATCGCATCGGACCCGGTGAGATCGAGGATTGTTTACTCAAACACCCTGCCGTCGTGCAGGCCGCCGTAATCGGTAGCCCGGACGAGTTGCGCGGCAACATCGTGAAGGCATTCATCGTGCTCGCCAAGGGCTACGGGCCATCGGACGACCTCAAGAAAGAGATTCAGAACTCGGTGCGCACGCGCCTGGCCGCCTACGAGTACCCTCGCGAGATTGAATTTATCGACGAGGTGCCGATGACCACCACCGGCAAGGTCAGGCGCGTTGAGCTGCGCGAGCGGGAGCTTACCAGGAAAGGTATGAAAACCTGAACAAGTAAAGTGTGGGGCCGGGAGCGGTCGACTGTTTAACCGCAGAGGGCTAACCCGGATGTCACTGTGGAGGGAGTCGCCTACCGGCGAGTATTCTAATCGGGTTCTCGCACCCGAAGGCGAGGTACTT
>JBHHZP010000165.1:0-7536 GCA_046758085.1 Acidiferrobacterales bacterium | reverse complement strand
TTGCCGAAACTTGGGGGGCCATTGTGGCTCCGCAGGCAACACATGACGAGCCCGCAGCGTCTTGCCAAAGCACCCTTCGAAATAGCATCGCCCGGTGGGGGGCCGGCCGATCAATGAGTCAACCTTCGACAAAACGGGGCAGGGGGGATGCACACGACCTTTTCCTTTCATAGCGACGCCGTTGACGACGGCGCGCTGCGCGTCATCGGGTTCGAAGGCGAAGAGGAGATCTCCCGCCTCTACGAGTTTCGGATCGAACTGATCTCCGAGGATCCCGCGCTCGATCTCGCGGAAATCCTGAGCCAGCCCGCGTTTCTCGGCATCGACCGCAAGGGCGAGCTGCTGAAACTCCACGGCATCCTCGCGAGCTTCGAGCAGGCGGAACAAGGGCCGTACTACACCTGTTACCGTGCCGTGCTTGTGCCGCGGCTGTGGTTGTTGACCCAACGCCGCCAGAACCAGATTTTCCAGGATAAGTCGATCGACGAAATCATAGGTGACGAGCTCGAGGATTCGGGTCTCACGTCCGACGATTACGAATTTCGCCTGACGGGGACCTACGATCCGCGCGAGTACGTCGTTCAATACGAAGAAACCGATTTCAATTTTATTTCCCGCCTCATGGAACACGAGGGCATCTTCTACTTCTTCGAATACACCGAGGCCGGGGAAAAGCTGGTCATGGCCGACGGCAACGTTGCCTTCGGCCCGATCCCCGGTGAGAGCGCGATCGTCTATCGTACGCCCTCCGGGCTGCACAGCGTCGAGGAGGAGTCGGTTCAGGCGCTGGTCTGCCGCCGAAGGCGGGTGCCCAGGAACGTGATCCTCAGGGACTACAACTATCGAAACCCCAGCGCCGAGCTCATGGCGCGGTATCCCGAGGCCGCGGAGGACAGCGACGGCGGGGTGATCTCCGAGTACGGCGACCACTTCAGGACCAGCGACGAAGGCAAACGCCTTGCCCGGATTCGCGCGGAGCAGATGCTGTCCCAAGAGAATCTCTTTTTCGGGGAGAGCGACTGCGTCGCCTTTCGCAGCGGCTTCTGCTATACGCTGGAGGATCACTATCGCAGCGACTTCGACCAGCAGTATCTGTTCACCCGCGTGCGTCACGTGGGCAGCCAGAGCGCGCCGGGCATCGACGGCCTCCCGGGTGGTAGCGCAAGCGACGAGACGAACGTTGCCTATCGCAACGAGTTCACGTCGATTCCTTCGGATGTGCCCTTCCGGCCGGCGCGGCTGACGCCGAAGCCGAGGCTGCACGGCGTCATGAACGCCAAGGTGGACGCGGCCGGCGACGGCGAGCACGCCGAGATCGACGACCAGGGCCGCTACAAGGTGGTCGTGCCATTCGACCTGACCGGAACCGGCGACGGCAAGGCGTCGCGATACATCCGCATGTCCCAGCCGTATGCGGGCCCCGGCTACGGCGCGCACTTTCCGCTGCACAAGGGCACCGAGGTCCTCTGGGCATGTGTCGGCGGCGATCTGGACCGTCCTGTCATTACCGGTGCCGTGCCCAACCCGCAGACCAAAAGCCCGGTGACGAAGGCCAATCGGACGGAGAGCGTGATTCGCGACTACGGAGGCAATGAGATTAGCTTGGAAGGCACCGCCGGGAGCCAGCGATTGCGGCTATATTGCCCAAAGCACGGGACGGAAATCGTGCTGGGAAACAGTGTGAAAATAAAGAGTGGCAGTGATTGGCACGCCTTGATTGAGGGTCAAAAGAACGATGAAATATTCGGTAGTCTTGAATTAAAAGTTGGGGGTGACATTAAGGAGTTCTTTGTTGGGTATAGCATGAAACATACCGGCGGATGGAAACACGAAAACATAGTCGGTGCCAGCACCAAGATAATTGGAGGTGGGAAAGTAGAAACCATAATCGGTGCTGAAGACAAGCGTATTGTGGGAGTCAAACGAGAAATCACTAAAGGCGCGGTATATAAGCGCCACTACGGGAAAGAGTATAAATTTCCTGGTGTAGGTAAGGTCGAGAAGGCGCCAAATTTTCTTCAAGCTATCAAGGATTACAAAGCGTCAAGAAAGATATCGATGGAAATTATAGAAGCAAAACAAATAGTTAAAAGTAAAACACGGACTATAAAGCACATCAAAGAGGAGATAGACAAGATTGAGAGCCTTACAGTGTACGCAGACAGTGAGGAGCATAAAGTTAAGGAAAATAAACTAAAAGTGCATGGTATGTATTTGGAGGACTGCAGGAAAAAAGTAACTAAAGCGCAAAGGATATTGCAAAAGGCAAGTGGACCAATAAAGGTCAAGGGTGGTCAGATAAATCTTGGGTAGTCCGCCGACTGCAATAGGCGGGGGGCACATGAGGATTGTCAATCTGAACCAAAACGCCCTTTGTCTGGGCTGGATGGTTGGAAAGCTGCGACCACAACACTTATCGGCCTCTTTCTCGGTGAAGGGAACGTTCCGACTCGTAGCCGATGAACCTGCCGCGGGCGCTGACGACGAGCCGGATATGGTTTCGGGCGACGTGCACTTCGATGACGATCAAGACCGGAGCCTCTTCTACCCCTCCGACTTCGTCCCCTTCAAACCTCGGGCGGATCTGCTTTTGACGGGCGCCTGCCATGCGCCGGGCGGAGAGCCCGTGACGGCGTGTCGGGTCCGATTCCAGGTGGGGCGACACGCCCAGGTGCTTTACGTGATCGGCGATCGTCATTGGCGAAATGGTTTGGCTTCCCTCAGGCCGCCGTCGGAGCCTCAGCCATTCACGCGGATGGAGCTATGCTACGAGCGGAGCTTCGGGGGCCCCGGCTATGACGCAAATCCCGTCGGCAAGGGTATGCGTGAGGTCGGCTTGGCGAACGGACGGACGGCGCGGCCTTTGCCGAACATCGAAAGCCCCGACCAGCGGGTGCTTTCCCCGGACAGTCGGCCCGAGCCCGCGGGCTTCGGCCCGCTGGCGATGTCCTGGGCGCAGCGATTTTCGAAGGCGGGCACCTACGGCCAGGACTGGCTAAGGGAACGCTGGCCCGGCTTTCCCGAGGATTTCGATTGGGCGTTTTTCAACGCCGCGCCTCCCGGCCTCCAGGTTGACGGCTACCTACGGGGTGACGAGGACCTCCTGTTCGAGAACCTCCATCCACGACACGCCGCCTATCGATCCAAGCTTCCCGGCCTGCGCGCGCGCTGTTTTCTGAACGAGCGGATCAGCGACGACGGGAACGACGAGACCCGGTTCCGCGAGGTCGCCCTGAACCTGGACACCCTGTGGGTCGATATGGAGGCGGAGAAGCTGATCCTGGTCTGGCGCGGTGTGACGAACGTCCGCTCGGCGAAGCTCAAGGAGATCGAGGATATCTTTGTGCTGGCCGAGCCCCTTTCCGAGCCATCTCACGACCTCCAGCACTTTCGGGCGATGATGCAACGGCATATCGAGGAGGAAGACGCCGAATTTGAGATCGAGGAACGTGAAGAGGTCGATGTCGACGCCCTGATCGAAGAGGAAATGGCCGCTATGGACCGCCAGCTAGCACAGGCGGATCAGGAGTTTGCCGAACTGGAGGCGGAGGCGGCGCGCTTGGAGGCGGACCAGCGGGCTCGGGCGATCGAGGCGGGCATGGACCCCAAGACGTTCGAGCTCCCGCCGACGCGCGACGATGATCGTCGCGCCCTCATGCTACAGATCGCCGCGTTGCGCGAGGAGCGTCCGGACCTCGCCGCGCACTTAGAAGAGGCGCTCGCGGAGGCGGATGCCGCCGATGAAGAGATGGCGGAAATGGATCGGGAGATGGCGGCGATGGAGACGGAAGAGGGAGAGCCGCAAACGCGGGAATCGGTCGCCGTCGGCGTGCGCCAAGGTGCCAGTTTCCCAGAGTCCGACCTCTCTAATCTTGATCTTTCGGAGCTCGATCTGTCGGGTGCCGATTTCTCGCTTGCCAATCTGAGGGAGGCCAATCTCGCGGGAGCCAATCTGTCCGGAGCGAACCTTGCCGGTGCCAACTTGAGCGGAGCTCAGCTGACCGGGGCCAACCTCACCAAAGCCACGTTGGACGATGCGGATCTCAGTGGCGCGAACCTTGCCGGGGCACAACTCGCAGAGATGTCGCTTGCGGGTTCAGACCTCTCCGAACTGGATCTACAGGGGGCCGACTTCTCAGGGTCTACGGGAGAGTACGCCGAGTTCACGGAGTCGAATCTCAAGGGCGCGATGTTCACCGGGGCGAAATTACCCCGGGCCGACTTCGATGGGTGCAACCTCGAGGGGGCCGATTTCCGACAGGCCGTTCTGCGGGACGCGGAATTTGCGAGAGTGCAGGCGAGAAATATCAACATGGAAGGAGCAGACATCACGGGGCTTCGCTCCGGCGAACAGGCGGATTTCTCCGAGGCAAGTTTCAAGAATGTTCAGGGCTCCGGCTCCATTTGGGACGACTGTGTTCTCGACAGAGCGGACTATTCGCGCGCCATGCTCACCGGCGCCTCGTTCACGCAGGCGTCGCTGGTCGGTACCGTGTTCGACCGAGCGGTCGTAACCGATGCTAGTTTCGACGACGCCGACCTGCGTCAGGCTACGGTCTCGCACGCGAATTTCCTCCGCGCTTCGTTCGAACGGGCGAACCTTACCGAGGCCGTATTCGAAGGTTCGAATCTTTACGAGGCAGGCTTTTTGGACGCGATCACTGAAAGAACGAATTTCCGTTCCGCTAACCTGAAGCAGACTTTGTTGACGTTGTCCCATGGATGAACCGTCGATCGCCATTCTCTCCTTGGAGGATGTGTTGACCCGATTGACCGCGCGGGGGTCACTTGAAAACACCCTCCTCCGCGACATGAGCTTTGCTGGCCGGAGCTTTCGGAACGCTAATCTCCGCGGCGCGATCCTCGAGAGGGTGGACCTGTCCGACACGGATTTGTCGGGCGCGGACCTGTCCGACGCAATGATCGCCCAGTGCAATCTGGCCCGCGCCCGGGCTGACGGCGCGACCCTGAGCCGGGTGACGATCTCGGAATGTGACGGGACGGCCTGTCAATTCGCCGGCTGCGATCTAAGCGGTAGTTCGATTCTGAACTCGTCGTTCGCGGGCGCGCGCTGGACCGACTCCATCCTGACAAACACGGTGATGCTACAGTGCGAGTTGAGGAGCGCGTCCTTTGATGGGGCAAAGATGGGTGATGCGTGGGCGGCGGAATCCTCGTTCGTGGACGCGGATTTCACCGACGCCGATCTGACGGACGCCGCGATCACAGGCTGCGACCTGTCTGGCGCGCGTTTCGACCGCACATTCCTCAAATCCACCATCTTCGAGGAATCCCGATTCACCGGGGCGGACCTCGGATCGGCCCGGATGGAACGCACGAACATGATGCGCACAGACCTGACAGGCGTTGCTGGTCTACCGGAAGACTGTGCTGGCCTGGATTTCAACGAGGCGAACCTGAGTCACCTAAACCTCTCGGGTAAGGATTTTCGCAAAGCAGATTTTTCAAATGCGCGGCTGGATTACGCCCTGATGGTCCGCTGCGACCTTCAGGAGGCCGAGTATATGGAAGCCGATATGAGGGGTGCGGATCTGTCCCGTTCAGACCTTTCCAACGCAAGCATCGCGTCGGCGGACCTGTCGGGGGCCAATCTCGAGGGAGCCCGCTTGAACGAAGTCAGGGCCAGGGGAGCCGATTTGAGCGGGGCTAACGTCCGGCAAGCATCACTGAGCGGAGCCGATCTGAGGCAGGCGATCTTCGATGTGTCACACATTTTGGAAGCGGAGATACGTGGTGTTGAGTTCGCCCAAATGGATTTCCGCAAAGCGAACTTTTCCGGTCGGGACCTTTCGGGCTGTGTGTTCGAAGACTGCGATCTTCGTGGGACGAAGTTGGCCGGCGCAAACCTAACCGAGGTCGAGTTCAGAAGTTCGGATCTCGCGGCGGCAGATCTGCGGGAAAGCGTCCAGCACGAGACGGTTTATGAGAAGGTGAACCTTGACCAGGCCGATTTCTCGGACGCCGAGGTTGACGGCACTGAGTTCGAGCAGGTTCAGTTGCGCCAAACCAACTTCACGCGAACACGCTTCTTTCGAACCGATTTACCGAGGATGGACCTGACTGAGACGATCAGCAAGGAAACGACCTTCGCGGCGTGCGACTTGTCGGGGGCCCGGTTGGCGGGCATGGATCTCTCGAAATGCGATTTGACCGATGCGGACCTTTCAGGGGCTGATCTCACCGGGGTAAACTTCGCGGATGCAACTCTCAAGGGATGCGATTTTACGGGCGCCACACTCAAGGGGGCGATCCTGGCGAAGGTCGCGGGGGAATCAGCGGATTTCACGGATGCCGATTTGCAGGGCGCAGCGCTAGACAACGCAAACCTCAAACAGACGTGCTTCGAAGGCGCGATGCTCGCCGCTACGAACTTTCGCAAGAGCGACTTGAGCGAGAGCATTTTTGTGAAAGCACGGGCCAACAGAGCCAGCTTCGATGGCGCGAAGCTCCATTATGCCGACTTCTCCTACGTTGACCTCGTTCGTGCCTCCTTTCGCGACGCGGATCTGTTGGCAGTGAACCTGCACGCCGTGCGCGACCAGCAAGCGGATTGGGGCCACGCGAAAATGGAGCAGGTAAGGCGAACGGACAAGGACCGGCTCGAAGCAGAGACGTGGAAACCTCCAGCTTGAGATCTGAGAGGGCGAATGATGTTCGCACTAGCCCATAATGAATCTCTTGAAGATAGCGGTTACCTCGGGCCGGCGCGGGTCGGCAGGGTTGCCGGTGCTCGGGTGGGGCTCGATCTCCCTGATGGGCGGGTGTGGGCCCAGTCGGCCCTCGGCTACTCTTACCGCGTGACTCCGGGTGACACGGTTCTGGCCATCGGCCGGAACGGCGCCTGGTTTGTGATCGGCGTCCTCGAGGGGCGTGGCAAGACGACGTTCACCGCCCCAGGGGACATCGAATTCCGGGCACCTCGCGGTCGTATCGATCTGATTTCGGCGGAAGGACTCCGCCTGCGCAGCCCGTCCGTCAAAATCTGTTCGGATGAACTCGAAATCGTCGCGCGGTCGGTTCGCGAGAGGTTCAATAGCGCGCGCCGCTGGGTCAAGGACACCTTCGAAGTGCGCGCCGGCCGCTCGCGAACCCTGGTCGAGAAGACTCATCGGTTGATGGCCGGGCGAATCGTCGAACGCGCCGAGGGCGATGTCAAGATTGACGGGCGCAAGATTCATTTGGGGTAGGAGGTCGACATGTTGCCAGCATCAACAAACGGCGGCGGGCAGTGTGCTGGCTTTCCGGACGTGTGTAAGACACCGAGCCCCGCCGGGCCGGTACCCATTCCGTACCCCAATGTCGCCATGCTCACTCAATCCAAGGGCAGATCCTGTTCGAGACGCGTCAAAATTCTGAATAAAAAGACGGCGACCGTCAAAACCGAGATCAGCATGTCCAGTGGGGACGAGGCTGGCACCGCTGGTGGCGGCGTGGTCTCAAACAAAATCAAGGGGCCCGCGAGGTTCAAGAAAGGCAGCTCCAAGGTGAAAGCCGAGGGAAGGCCGATCGCACATC
>JBHHZP010000164.1:0-7590 GCA_046758085.1 Acidiferrobacterales bacterium | reverse complement strand
GTTCTTCTTCAGAACTCCGCCCACATCTTCAACAGGTTGTTTTGGATACTAACCAGCTCTGCGTACGTTTGGTTGACCCCATCGGTTGCCTTGATACGGTGCGACAGCGCAATCACACTGGCTAGCAAATTGCGCTGATCGGGTGCGCGGATGATTGACTGTATCCACGTGATTGCCGCGTAGCGCGCGCCGTCAGTAACTGGGGTGACATGGTGCAGCACGTCGGAGGGGTAACACACGAGCGTGCCTTTCTTCGGCTTTATTTGACGGACCTCGCCCGAGGGGTACTCGAGCGTCAGCTCACCCCCTACGTACTCGTCCGGGTCGTTGAGAAAAACGGTTACGGAGAGATCGGTGCGAATTTCGGGTTTGCCCATGAAGGCAGAGTCGCCATGGCGCTCATAGAAGCCGCCGTCCGTATACTTGTTAAACTGCGGAATCTTGGCTTTGTGCGGGAGTGCCTTACCCCTCAGCTCCGCATTGGTCAGTATCGCCTCGAGCACGAGCTTGCCGTATTGTGCCACGATCGGGTTATCCTGCTCTTTCAGCTCCAGGTTTCTCTTGACCAGCGCGGCGTACTCGGCATCGTCGGTCTCACCCGCACGCCACTCGAGACTATTGAGGTCGGCAACAATCTGGTCGGCGATGGTTTCGGGTAAGAGATGCGGTATGGTGATAATCATCTGCGCTTCCGTCGTTCAATGCTGTAGATAGGACTCGGCAACCGGTGCGTGGGTGGAAGGGAAACCGGTGTAGACGCCATGCTCTTCTGACAAAAACACCCCACCATTACCGTTTCTTGGGCGCTGCAGAGTTTACGCTTTCTGCAGGGGATTAGGCTAGTGTCGTGGCTCGTCCGCATTAACAACGGCACCTGGCGGGGCGCAGGCAAGATGCCGGATAGCCTCAACCCAGCCGCGTGATCCAGGCATTGAAAGGCGCCACGATGCGTTCACGCTTACCCAGGTACGGTAAGACCTCGTGCATCAGATGGGACGGAAATATCACCAACTGGCCTTCCTGGTGGGTCAGGTACACCGGTGTAGTGCTGAAATCGGGCATGAGATGCTCGTTGCCCGGATCGGCGTGCATGAACACCGCGCCGCGAGGATCGTAGAATTTGACCGCGCCGCTCTCGGGCCGGCCTTCCACCTCCTCGCCGACGCGCACACAGTAGATTCCCGACCAGCTCGCCTTGGGATGGTAGTGGATGGACTGGTAGCCCCCGTAACGCGTAATGTGAAACCAGGCATGGTAGTGAAACTGGAACTTGGCCATCTGCTGTTCGGTGTAAGCGTTGAGCGTTGCCACCAGGTCATGCAGGATCTCGTGGACCTGGCGCGCCAGGTTTTGCACCGGTGGATCCGGCCAGTTGTAGAGGTCAAAGGTGCTCTCGAATACGTCGCCGATTTGTGTTGGGATACGCACCGGGCTGCGATGTTTATCGCCTTCTTTTTCCTTGCGCAGAAAAAGCTCTGCCAGCTCCCGATTCAAGCTCTCCGTGTCCTTTAGCGTGACCTTGGCCAGTGGCGTGGCGAACACTCTCGTGATTTCTGCGTCTTCGTTGCTCACTTCAGACCCTCGGTGTCAGTGCTTGTCGTTCGTCTAAGCGCCGCCCATTACTGTATTCCCGCCACTTCCTGGTCGCGGGAACACGATAGCAATGATAGCGCGCGCATGGCCTGATCACCCGCCATAGGCGAAGATTGGCGGTCTTGCCGCATGAAGCGGTGCACCAGTTCACGGTCGTGCTTGCCACGGCGCGGTTTGGCCGGCTACGACACGCGCATGGCTTCACGAATCGAGCATTTGCAGCATCGCGTCGGGAACAGACGACCGACACTTGCCGGGACGCGAAATTTAGGTTGAACATTTTACCGCAGAGCGCGCGGCGACTGCAGAGGGGTTTGATTTCAAATAGTTCTGTATCTGTTGTTGAAGCGGATGGGGTGGTACAGTTAGTGCTGCTGCTAGTGTTCCGCCAGTGCTTGTCGACATGCTCGTTTTCCTCTGCGATCTTTGCGGTCTCTGCGGTGCGTTCACGCAGTATTCGAGTTAAAGGCAACGCAGGGGCATTTGCCGAGACAAGCAGGCAGACGCCCGTCTCCGGATGGCTGCCCGGCGTTTGGTATCAATGGTGCAGGATCTGGCTCAAGAACAACTTGGTGCGATCGGAACGCGGGTTGTTGAAGAACTCCTCGGGGTTATTCTCTTCGATGATCTGACCCTCGTCCATGAATATCACACGGTTGGCGACGGTCTTGGCAAAGCCCATCTCATGGGTAACCACGAGCATGGTCATGCCGGTTTCCGCCAGCTCGACCATCACGTCCAGCACCTCTTTGATCATCTCCGGGTCGAGCGCCGAGGTCGGCTCGTCGAACAGCATGACCTTCGGGTTCATGCACAGCGACCGGGCGATCGCGACACGCTGCTGCTGACCGCCGGAGAGCTGGCCCGGGTATTTCTTCGCCTGCTCGGGGATTCTTACGCGCTCGAGATACTTCATGGCAGTCTCCTCGGCCTCCCGGCGCGGCATCTGACGGACCCAGATGGGTGCCAAAGACAGATTCTCGAGCGCGGTGAGATGAGGAAACAGATTGAAGTGCTGGAACACCATCCCCACGTCACGGCGTATTTGCTCCACGTGCTTGAGATCACCCGTGAGCTCTATGCCCTCCACGATGATCTGGCCGCGCTGGTGCTCCTCGAGCCGGTTGATACAGCGGATCAGCGTCGACTTGCCGGACCCGGAGGGCCCACAGATGACGATGCGCTCGCCCTTGTTGACCGTGAGGTTGATGTCCTTGAGCACGTGGAAGGCGCCATACCACTTGTGCACGTCGATCATCTGGATCATGACCTCGCCCGAGACGGTCATCTTCTTGGTAGGTTTGCGTACCTCTTCGGACATGATTTCCTCCTCGTAACCCTCGCGCACGTTCGCCCGAACCGTTTAGTGGCCGGTGTGAAGCTTCTTCTCGAGGTATTGGCTGTAACGCGACATGCTAAAGCAAAACATCCAGAAGACGAAGGCGACAAAGACATAACCTTCGACGGCGAAACCAAGCCACTTCGGATTAGTGCCCACAAGCTGGGCCATTCCCAGAAAATCAAACAGCCCGATGATAAGCACCAAAGTGGTGTCCTTGAAAAGCCCGATGAAGGTATTGACGATGCCGGGTATCACGAGCTTCAGCGCCTGCGGCATGATGACCAGCGCCATCATCTTCCAGAAGCTCAGGCCCAGCGCCTGTGCGGCCTCATACTGGCCCCTGGGGATCGCCTGTAGCCCGCCGCGCACGACCTCGGCCATGTAGGCGGCGGAGAAGATCATGACGCCGATCAACGCTCGCAGCAATTTATCGAAAGTCATGCCCTCTGGCATGAACAGCGGGAACATGACGGAGGACATGAACAGCACGGTGATCAACGGTACGCCGCGCCAGAATTCGATGAAGGCTATGCAGATGGCCTTGACGATCGGCATTTTTGAACGCCGGCCCAGCGCCAGCACAATACCCAGCGGAAACGAGGCGACGATGCCGACGAGGGCGATCACCAGGGTCAAAAACAAGCCGCCCCACAGCGGGGTCTCGACCTCGGGCAGCGCGGTTGCCCTGATGCCGGCGAACAGCGGCTCGGTGTTCGCGGTCCAATCGAGGGCGCCGAAATTGAGGAAGTCCGGCGGTCCGGTCAGTGTCACGTACGCGATTACGACATAAACAGGCAACAGCAACCGCGCCAGCCGGCCGGGCAAGCCCGCCTGGGCGTCGTATCCCCAGGGGGCGAGGGCGGCGAGCGCCAGCGCCGCCCCGGTCACGGCGATGGCCCAGGGCGGCGATGAACCCGCAATAGGGTCCCAGGCCAATAACGGCAGCGTAAAGCCGAGCAGGGCCAGAACCGCTGCCAGTATGCTCAGTCGCCAAAAGTTCTCGGTGACCACGGTGCGCCATTGCGATGCCATCAGGCCCACAGCCAGTGCAACCGCCGGCACGATGGCGAGGGCCACGGCGACAACTGCAGCCCAACCCGGGGTGCCGTAGAGCAGGCCCGCTGTCCAGGTGGCTGGGGCAGAGAACCCCCAAACTGGCACCAGCACGAGCAGCACCGCCGAAATAATCGCGCTGCGTTCCCGTAGGATCCCCGCCAGCGGCAGCACGGCGAAGACTGCAAGCGCCAGTGCCGAGAACTCCATCAGCCGGTACGGCCATACCTCGACCGTCTCCCGGGAAAAACCCGTGAACAGATAGAGCGCAATGGCGGGGTAGACGATAATCAGGAACAGCGCCAGCCATTGCTTCCAGCGAAACCGCGGGATGAACAATGGGATCATCGCTGCCACCAGCAGCACGTAGGCGGTATTTATCCGCCACAGCTCTTCGTCCGGATAACGCCCGTACATGAGCTGCTTGAACCAGACCTTGATGAATACCCAGCAGGCGCCCTCGCGGCTGCACGCCTCGCGTGTATCGCCTGACCAGTCTGCGTCGATAAGGGCCCATTGTATGACTGGCGGAATCGCGAGATAGAGCAGATAAATCGCAAAAAATGTCAGCCCGGTATTCGTCCACGACGAGAACAAGCTCTCTCGCAGCCAGCCAATTACACCGACGGCGGTAACCGGTGGCGGCAGGTCAGGATGCTTGCCGGGCTCGTAGTGGCGCGTCTGCTCGGTCATGTCTTATCGTTCCACCAACGCCATTTTCTTGTTGTACCAGTTCATGAACGCCGAGATCAGCAAGCTGATGGTGAGATACACCGCCATGGTAATGCCAATAATCTCCACTGCCTGTCCGGTCTGCATGAGCACGGTGCCAGCGAATACCAGCACGAGATCGGGGTAAGCAATGGCCGCCGCCAGCGAGGAGTTCTTTGTAAGATTCAGGTACTGACTGGTCAGCGGCGGGATGATGACGCGAAGTGCCTGCGGAACGACCACCAGGCGCAGCGTGAGCCCCGGTTTGAGCCCGAGCGCGTAGGCGGCCTCGGTCTGACCGTGGCTGACCGCGAGGATGCCGGCACGCACGATTTCGGCAATAAAGGCGGCGGTGTAGATCGACAGTGCCAGCAGCAGCGAGACAAACTCGGGGATCAGCACCATACCCCCCTGGAAGTTGAATCCTTTAAGAACGGGGTAATCCCAGCTCAGCGGAAAGCCGGTGACAACGGCGGCGATAAACGGCAGGCCGATGAGAATCGCGACCGAGACATAGAATGTATGGAACTGCTTGCCGGTTTCCTCTTGGCGCTTGCGCGCCCAACGCGCCAGAAAAATTATCGCGATAATGGCGATAGCGACGGCGATTACTATTGCCATGAAACCCGGCTCGAAAATCGGCGACGGCGAGGACAGACCACGGTTGTTGAGAAAAAAGCTGTCGAACAGCGCCACACTGTTGCGGGGTCCCGGCAAATTTCGCAGCACCCCGAAGTACCAGAAAAAGAGCTGTAGCAGCAGCGGAATGTTACGCAAGGTCTCGATATAGACCGCAGCGAGTTGGGCGATCAGCCAGTTTTTGGACAGCCGGGCGATGCCGACGATGAAACCGATAATCGTGGCGAGCACCACACCGATACCGGCGACCAGTAAGGTGTTCAGCAATCCGACCAGGAAGGCGCGGAAGTAGGTGTGCTCCTCCGCGTACTCGATCAGGTGCATGGAAATGCTGAAGCCGGCGGTGCGGCCGAGGAAGTCGAAGCCGGACGCTATTCCCTGGCGTGCCAAGTTCTCCAGCGTATTGTTGACGAGGAAGACGCCACCGCCGATGACGGTGGCGAGTACCAGCACCTGGAAGAACAGTGCGCGGTAACGGGGGTCGTTCCAGATCGGGGGCTTTGCCGGTGGTTTGGCCAGCGACGCCGCTGTTTCCAGAGCTTCTCTTTTTTCCGCGGCCACGGATCGCCTCTCCGCGCTTATTCTCGGGGCCGAGCGATCAAAATAAGGCTGTGCCCGGCGTGATGCCGGGCGCAGTCCCTAATGTCAGACGGTTATTGCCAATCAACGGCCTGCGATCAGCGCACCGGCATCGGATATTGCAGGCCGCCGTTCTTCCACAGCGCATTCACCCCGCGCTCAAGCTTCAGCGGCGTATTGGGGCCCACGTGGCGATCGTAGATTTCGCCATAGTTACCTACCTGCTTGATGATGTTATAGGCCCAGGCGCTATCCAGACCAAGGTTCTTGCCCATGTCACCTTCAACACCGAGCAGCCGCTTGACGACGGGGTCTTTGGATCTACGTTTCATCTTCTTGACGTTCTTGGAATTAACTCCGTATTCCTCGGCCTCGAGCATCGCGTATAAGGACCATTTCACGATGTCAAACCACTGATCGTCGCCGTGGCGCACCACCGGCCCCAGCGGCTCCTTGGAGATAATCTCGGGCAGCACCATATGCGCATCCGGATTCTTCAGCTTAAGGCGCTGCGCGGCCAGGCCCGAGCGGTCAGTGGTGTACACGTCGCAGCGCCCGGAATCGTAGGCGGCGACCACCTCGTCGGCCTTCTCGAACACCACCGGCTTGTAGTCCATGCCATTGGCGCGGAAGAAGTCCGCCATGTTGAGCTCGGTCGTCGTGCCAATGTTAACGCACACCGAGGCACCCGCGAGCTCTTTCGCGCTCTTGATACCAAGCTTCTTCGGCACCATGAAGCCCTGGCCGTCGTAGTAATTCACCCCAGCAAAATTGAGACCCAAGGCGGTGTCACGAACCAATGTCCAGGTCGTGTTGCGCGAGAGCATGTCGACTTCGCCTGATTGCAGCGCCGTGAAACGCTCCTTCGCCGAGAGTGGTGTGTACTTGACCTTGTTGGCTTTGCCGAAAATAGCAGCGGCTACGGCGCGGCATATGTCGACGTCGATACCGGTCCAGTTGCCCTTCTCATCAGGGTTCGAAAAGCCAGGCAACCCCTGACTGACCCCGCACTGAACGAAACCTTTGCGCTTGACATCGTCGAGCGTACCCGCTTGCGCGAGCCCGGCTACCGTGAACGATGCCAAGACGGCGGACATGGTGAGAGTTTTGACGAGATTCATAATGACCCCTCCATTTTTGGTTAAGTTGCTTAGATTACCTCCAGGACACGTCCGCTGGACCTGAAAGGGCTGATACCCGCGTCAGATCAGTGGCGCCTGTTCCCGCGCAACAAGCTAACACACCCGCCGCGGCACGCTCAAGCTATTTTCCGTTCGCGGCGACCGCATGCCTCGCGCCTGGAATGGACCCCGCGAAGACTACCCCCGCTGATTGCGCACGACTCCTGGCCCCGAACGGTGGGCGCTTGGCACGAACAGCTGTGACCCAGACCATTGCGGCATCGGCGCGGGCGGGCTAGCGCACGAGGGTAAACAGGCCTGAGAACATGCCGCCAGCATCCGAAGCCGTGTAGTCATCGCCTTTCCCGCGGATGACATAACAATGGGCCTTACCGGCGTTCCACCTGCCCCACTGGATGCACAGCCTGCCCTGGCGCACCCACCATTTCCCGTTATCGACACTATCGACCGGAAACCGGTCTGCGATGTAGGCTGAGGTAAACAGGAAGCCAGCGACCGTGCCATCGGTCTCGAATTTCCAAAGCGCGCTCG
>JBHHZP010000163.1:0-7618 GCA_046758085.1 Acidiferrobacterales bacterium | reverse complement strand
GACCAGGATCTGCTTATCGAAACTACGGACGGCACGCGTTATCTCGGAACACTGGCGCCCTCAGGCGATCCGGCAATGATCGAGGTGCACGTGGCCGATGAGGACGAGGCCAATGCCGAGATCCACGAAATTCCGAAATGGGACGTGGTCTTGATCACGCCGATCGAGAAAAAATTCATCGATAAGCTCAAGGCCGATCTGTCCCTCGGTTACAGCTTCACCAAGTCGAGCGACGTCGCACAGTTGACCTTCGCTGCCGACGTGCGCTACCGAACCGAAAAATTCCGCCTGCGCATCGACGCCAGCAGCATAATCACTGAGCAGACGAATGAGCCGACGAGCCGCAACCAAGAAATCTTGGCGGACTACCGTTATTTTCTCAAGAACCGCTGGTTTGCGCTCGCGCTCGGCGGGCTGCAGCAGAATACCGAGCTTGGTATCGACCTGCGTACCTTCGCCGGCGGCGGCGGCGGCCGCAACCTGATCCAGACCAACCGCAGCGGACTGTCCTTATCGGGTGCGCTGACGGCGGCGAATGAGCAGGCGACCGAAGGCGGCGACACGGACAGCGTCGAAGCGCAGTTAAGCCTGGACTACAAGTTCTTCGTCTTCAATACACCGAAGCGCGATGTCCACGTGCAGTTTGTGGTGATCCCGAGCCTCACCGAATCCGACCGCGTGCGCACTCAGCTCGATACGCGCTTCAAGCTCGAGCTGGTCAAGGATTTTTTCTGGGAGTTGCGATTCTTCACCAGCACCGACAGCAAGCCACCCGGCGGGGCCATCTCGACGAGTGACTATGGGATCATCACTTCATTCGGCTACTCGCTCTAGGATAGAGCAGCGACACGCCCGCGCGCGGCTGCGCTAGTAGCCCCGATTCGCAAGAACGCTCGCGTCATTGCCTTGCGGTCAGACCCACGGCTGTGGTAAAGGAATCACTGTTGGGGGGTGCATGCCGGAGGATTTGAAAACTCGACCACCGATGGGAGGACGAAAAATTATGCTTGCTGGAGCCCGAGGCCTAATAAGCCGGAGATGCGCGGCCATCGCTACGTACGCGAGGCCGGGACCACGACAACTGTCTGATGGCTGGAGCGCGGAGCGGGGGCGTCGTGCGAGCACATCGGCGCCCCTGCTCGCATTGGCGGCGTTGGTTCTTTTCGTGCAGGGCTGTGCCGGCATGTCGGAGCGCAATCCCGTGCCGGCAATCTACAGCGCCATCGCCGAGGTGCCGGGAATCCCCAGGGCTCGATTCTGGGGCGACGAGACGCCGCCGTACATGAAAGAGTGGTTTGCCGAATCGAAGACCCATCTGCAAGCCCGCTATCCCGCCATCATAGGCCGCAAGCACAACTACCTGGCGCTCTCCGGCGGCGGCAAGAACGGGGCCTTTGGCGCCGGCCTGCTAGTCGGCTGGACCGAGGCCGGAACCCGCCCCGAATTCACCCTGGTGACGGGCGTTAGCACCGGGGCGCTGATGGCGCCGTTCGCGTTTCTCGGGTCCGAGTACGACGCTGATCTCAAGGATTTCTATACCAAATATTCAACTAAGGACCTGCTCAAAAAACGAAATTTTTTGAAGGCCCTGGGGAGCGATGCTGCCGCCAGCAGCGCGCCCTTGAAGGCATTGATCACCAAGCACGTAGATCAAAACGTACTGGAGGAGATCGCGACCGAGTTTCGCAAGGGACGTCTACTGTATATCGGGACCACCAACCTGGATGCCGACAGGCCGGTTATGTGGAACATCGGGCGCATCGCCGCCAGCCATATCCCCAACGCCTTGGAGCTCGTACAAGACATCATACTGGCCTCGGCCTCAATCCCCGTCGCCTTCCCGCCCGTGATAATCGAGGTCGAGGCCAAGGGGCAGCGCTACGATGAGTTGCATGTAGACGGGGGCGTGACCTCTCAGGTCTTTCTTTACCCGCTTGGCCTGGACTGGCGCCGCGTTGTGGAGCATCTCGATGCGAAGGGTCGTCCGAGCGTGTACCTGATCCGCAACGCAAAGCTGGATCCCACGTGGAAGGCGGTCAAGCGCCGCCTGCGGCCGATCGCCGGGCGCTCCATCGCCGCGCTCATCCGCACGCAAGGCATCGGCGATATGTTCCGCATTTACGTCGGTGCCCGGCGCGATCGGGTGGACTATCACCTGGCCTACATCCCGGACGAGTTCGACGAGGAATCCAAAGAGATGTTCGACCGTGAGTACATGGGCAAGCTCTTCGATCTGGGTTATCGGATGGCTAAAGCGGGCTATCCTTGGAAAGACTCGCCCCCCGGCGTTATTGCGCCGTAGCGTCGGGGCGGCACACCCTCCCGAAATGTCACGGTAATAGGGCACCGAACGGTGCACCGCTCCGAGGCAGTCGCTGCCACATCGGGCGACCCCGTCATTGCGTGCCTCGATCAAAGCCAAATCCGTAAAACCCCGAATCCAAAAAGGTTTTGCGCCCGAACCCGATGACACTGGGGCGTGAATACCTTAGTATTGCGACCTTTGCACACTGGCATGGCCAGGCGCGTGCCTCGTGGATCCAGGGCTTTTTCAATCAGGAATCACCGAGATGCGAAACGAAATTATCCTGCGAGTAAGCGGCATCGTCCTTGCCTCGCTCCTGGCAGGCTGCGAGCAGGCGAACACCTATGTCGAGCCACCACCCCCCAAGGTGACGGTTGCGAAGCCGCTGGTCCGGGAGGTAACCGACTATCTCGAGTTTACGGGAACGACGGTAGCCTCGGAGCGGGTGGAGGTCCGTGCACGCGTGTCTGGCGTACTCGAAAGCATGCATTTCCAGCCGGGCACCGACGTCAAGGAAGGCGCCCTACTATTCGTTATCGACCCCAAGGAGTACAAGGCCGACCTTCAGGCGGCGCGAGCCGAGCTGGCCAGTGCGCAGGCAAAATTAGAACGCGCACAAAAAGAGTTCGCTCGCGCGCAGACGCTATTCAAGCAGCAAGCGGGGTCCGATGTAGAGGTTGTGAAATGGCGCGGAGAGCAAGCGCTGGCCCGTGCCGCCATCGAACGCGCGAACGCCAATATCGCGCGTGCACAGCTGAATCTCGGCTACACGCGGGTGAAAACCCCTACCAACGGGCGGGTGGGGAGAAACAGGGTCGATATCGGGAACCTGGTCGGCCAGGGGGAGGCGACGGTGTTGACCGAGGTCACAGATTACGACCCGATGTACGTCTACTTCAATCTCAACGAGCGCGACCTGCTGCGCGTCCAGGCGATGTATCGCGCAGAAGTCAAGAAAAGAGGGCTTCGCGTTGCCAAGAACCGAAAGCGACAGGCAACTATACGAAAGGCAGACATACATGTTTATCTTGGTCTCGCAGATGAGGAGGGCTATCCACACGAGGGCGTGCTTGATTTCGCGGAGTCCGGAGTGGACCCGGACACAGGCACAATACAGCTGCGTGCCGTGTTCAATAATGCAGAAGTGCCGTATGCGCTCATACCGGGGCTTTTTGCACGCGTTCGTCTGCCCATTGCGAAACGCCCGGACATGCCCTTGGTCACGGACCGTGCCATCAACGCCGATCAAAGCGGGCGATATTTATTAATCGTGAACAGCGAGAACGTGGTCGAGAAGCATAACGTCCGGCTCGGACAGCTTATTGATGGATTGCGCGTCATCGAGGAGGGGTTGCGCAGCGAAGACTGGGTCGTGGTCAATGGAATCCAGCGTGCGCGTCCCGGGGGAAAGGTAGACCCGGACAAGATCGACATGGCCTCGCTCACGTCGTCGGCGCTACGCACGGCCGCGAAAGCCGAAAAGGCGCAGAGCCCCGCATCCGGCGCTGATACCCCGGAACCGAAACAGAAACAATAATAACCGGATCAATAGGCCGCCATGTTTTCCCGCTTCTTTATCGAACGCCCGATCTTCGCCAGCGTCATATCGATCGTGATCGTCATCGCCGGCGCCATCACGCTGGGGGGGCTCCCGGTCGCGCAGTACCCGGAGATCACACCGCCCACCGTCGAGGTATCGGCCACTTATCCGGGCGCCAACGCCCAGGTCGTCGCCGAAACCGTCGCCGCCCCCATCGAGCAGCAGGTGAACGGTGTCGAGGGCTCGATCTATATGTCCTCAACCAGCGCGAGTGACGGTTCGTACAAGCTCACCGTATCGTTCGAGGTGGGCACGGATCTGGACTTCGCACAGGTGCTGGTGCAAAACCGCGTGAAGCTCGCCGAGCCCAACCTGCCCGAAGAGGTCAAACGCCAGGGAATTAACACAAAGAAGAAGTCTACGAACATCATCCTTTTTATCTCTCTATTATCCCCTGAGGGGCGCTATGACGAGCTTTTCCTGTCCAACTACGCCACGCTCCGCATCAAGGATGTGCTGGCACGCATCCCCGGCGTGGGTGAGGTCGTCATCTTCCCTGCCAGTGACTACAGCATGCGCATCTGGCTCGACCCGCGCCAGCTCAAGTCACGCCGCCTGACGACACAGGACGTCGTCGACGCAATCCGGGAACAGAACGTGCAAGTGGCCGCGGGTCAGATCGGGCAGCCACCGACCCCCAAGGGACAAAGCTTTCAGTACCCAGTCAATGTCCTCGGGCGCCTGAGCGATATCGAGCAGTTCGAGCAGATCATCGTTAAAACCGGCGAAGGCGGCCGCATCACGCGTATCAGGGACGTCGCTCGCGTGGACCTCGGCGGTAAGACGTACGACATCACATCGGCCATCAGCGGCGCGCCGTCGGCGAGCATCGGCGTATACCAGTTGCCGGGTGCCAATGCTCTTGACGTCGCAAACCAAGTGCGCGCGGCCCTGGATGACCTCAGCAAGTTCTTCCCCGAAGGCATGGAGCACCGGATCCCCTACGACACGACAATCTTCGTCAGCGAGTCGATCAAGGAGGTGTTCGTTACGCTGTTCCAGGCCGCTACCCTGGTATTCGCTGTGCTGTTTATCTTTCTGCAGGACTGGCGCGCCACGCTGATCCCGGCGGTGGCGATCCCGGTGTCGTTAATCGGCACCTTCGCGGTGATGGGAATGCTCGGTTTCTCGCTTAATATGCTCACGCTTTTCGGCTTGGTGCTGGCCATCGGTGTGGTGGTGGACGACGCCATCGTCGTCGTGGAAGCCACGGTGACGCACATAGAAAAAGGCCTCAGTGCGAGGCAGGCGGCCATCAAGGCCATGAGCGAGGTATCGGGGCCGGTGGTGGCGACCACACTGGTGTTGCTGGCGGTATTCGTTCCAACGGCGTTTCTTCCGGGTATTACCGGCGAAATGTATCGCCAGTTCGCCCTGACGATCGCGGTGGCGACCGTGTTCAGCTCGATCAACGCGCTGACCATGAGCCCGGCGCTCGCAGCACTCGTGCTGAGACCGCCCAAGAAACGGAAGAACGTTTTTTTCCGCGGCTTTGACTCGGTCTTCACTAAATTCGAAGGCGGTTACATGGCAATCGTGAAGCCGCTGGTGCGCCGTACCGCAATCGTGATGCTGCTCTTTGTTGGCCTTTTGGGCATCACAGGCTGGCAGTTCGGCAAGGTGCCCACCGGCTTCCTGCCTATCGAGGACCAGGGTTATGTGCTGGCGAGCATACAGTTACCCGACGCGGCCTCGCTGGAGCGCACCCAGCAGGTGCTCAAGCGCATCGACGGCATTCTCAAGGAAACACCCGGCGTGCGGGACTGGGTCACCCTTGGCGGCTACTCAATAATCGACGGCACCAACGCCTCCAATGCGGCCACGGTGTTCATCACCTTCGATCCGTGGGATGAGCGCACGGATCCGAGCCTGAGCCAGGAGGCGATTCTCGGGCACTTGATGGCCGAGTTTCGCGGCATCGAGGAGGCGATCGTGTTTGCGTTCCCGCCACCGGCTATCTCGGGCCTCGGTGTGGCCGGCGGCTTCCAAATGCAACTTCAGGACCGCGGCGGCGTTGGCTTGCAGGAGCTCGAGCAGATGACCCGGGAAATCATTGCCGACGGTAACACGCAGTCCGGTCTCACCAATCTGAACACGACCTTCCGTGCGAACGTGCCGCAGCTCTTCGCCGAGGTCGACCGCACCAAAGCCAAGAAGCTGGGGGTGTCCCTGAACGAGGTCTTCGGCACACTGCAGACCTACCTGGGCTCGGTTTACGTCAACGACTTCAACAAGTTCGGCCGCACCTGGCAGGTCAAGGCGCAGGCGGACCATCAATTCCGCCTCGAGCCGGAGGATATCCGCCGGCTCGACGTGCGCGACGCCCAGGGTCGCATGGTGCCCATCGGTACCCTCGTGAAAGTGGAGCGCAGCCTGGGGCCACAGACGATCCTGCGCTACAACCTGTTCCCGGCGGCGTCAATCACCGGCGAGGCCGCCCCCGGCTTCAGCTCCGGGCAGGCGCTCGCGCTGATGGAGCAGATGGCCGGCGCGAAGCTGCCGGCGTCGATGGGATATGAGTGGACCGGCATGTCCTACCAGGAAAAGAAGGTGGGCTCGGAGGCCATCCTGATCTTCGCGCTGGCGATCGTGCTGGTGTTTCTGGTGCTCGCGGCGCAATACGAGAGCTGGACCGCCCCGGCCGCGGTGATCCTGGTCGTGCCGCTGGCGGTGCTCGGCACCGTGATCGCATTGATAATGCGAGAGTTCGACAACAACGTGTATACCCAGATCGGCATCGTGCTGCTCATCGGGCTGGCGAGCAAGAATGCCATCTTGATCGTCGAGTTCGCGCGCGAGCAACGGGCACAGGGCAAAGGCATTCTGGAGGCGGCCACTACCGCGGCAAAGCTGCGGTTTCGCCCCATCTTAATGACGGCGATCTCCTCGATTGCCGGATTTATGCCTCTGGTGATCGCCGCTGGCGCCGGGGCAGCGAGCCGTCAGGCCATCGGTACGGCGGTGGTGGGTGGAATGATTGCTGCCACGGTGATGTCACTGATCTTTACGCCGGTGTTCTACGTCGTCATGCAACGACTCGGTGAGCTTGGGGCCACGTCGACGGAGCGAGAAGGAAAGCCAGCAACTAGTTCGGCAGCGCAGTCGGGCAAGTGAAATTGCTTTTGCTGTTCGAGAAAGGCCACACTGTTCACGTGGCCCAAGGCGGCCTGATCCCAATAGCGCAACGTCAGCGCGGCCCGCTAGCGATCGTTGGGGAGATTGGTCGCATCAAATCACGTAGCGAAATACGAGCAGGACGCCGAGCACGGTCATGAATATCCCACCCCCCATCAAATTTCGCCGCAACGCTTCGTCCGACAAACCGGAAAACACTTTCACGACCTGCGGGAACAACAGATAAAACGCACTCTTGATAGTGAGAGCCCAGCCGATGAGCGTGACAATTATGGGCCATCCGCCCCAGATGTTGTGCGCAAAGATAATGATGAGCCCGATGGGCAAGGTGATCCAAAGAACCGGTAACATTCTCTGCGGCTCGCTCAATAAAGACTTTGCGAATTCCGCCCAGACTCTCGCATTGAACAGATACGACAGACCCAAGATCAGAAAAAAAACCGCTGCTACTTTTTCAATTATCATATTTCGATCTCCATAAGTGTTTTCATTGTGTCGCCTACCGGCGATAATATTAACGCGGTTCCGCCCCCGTACGACGGGTTCCTTTGACTCAGGCCATCCCTGGCCTTCGCCCT
>JBHHZP010000162.1:0-7640 GCA_046758085.1 Acidiferrobacterales bacterium | reverse complement strand
CGTGCACCACAACGGTTGGGAGCTGGTCCGGCTTGGCGAGCTGGGCAGGCCGGTGACGCCCCGTATAGAACAGATCGCAGGTATCTGGCGCAACGCGGGTTTCAAGGTCAAGACCTACGACGACATCGACCAGCCAGTGTGGGAAAAGCTGATTTGCAACGTTTGCTTCAGCGGTCCCTGCGCGGTACTCGAGTGGACGATCGGGCAGGTGATCCGCGATCCCAGCGCGTGGCAGGTGGCGTCCGGTTGTGCGCAGGAAGCCTACCATGTAGCCCGCGGCCGCGGAATCGCACTCAACATCGACGACGTAGTGTTATATGTGCGCGAGTTTGGCCTGAAGATTCCCGAGGCCAGGCCTTCGGTACTGCTGGACCATATGGCCCGTCGCCGCTCCGAGATCGATGTGATAAACGGTGCCATCCCCCCCGCGGCACGCGCGCTGGATCTAGTGGCGCCGTACAACGCGGTGATCACGGCGCTGGTCAAGGCCAAGGAAGCCGAATTTTGACATCAGTCGACATCGTTCTGATCGCCCGATCCACCGCCGATGAAAGTCTATTATTGCGATCACTATATTCTGCCTCTGCCCGATGGCCACCGCTTCCCCATGGACAAGTATCGTATGCTGCGCGAGCGCGTGGAGCAGTGTAACGCTGGTCAATTCCAACTTTTGGTACCCGATCCCGCGAGCGATGACGAGATCTTGTTGGCGCACGCTGCCGGGAATCTTGACAGGGTCGTCACGGGATCCATGGGCGCGCGGGAGCTGCGCGAGCTGGGAATTCCGTGGTCGGGCGCGCTGGTCGCGCGCTCGCGGCGATCCAGCGGCGGCACTATTGCCGCCTGTCGTGCTGCCTGCGCCGATGGCGCGGGCGCGAATCTCGCCGGGGGCACGCATCACGCTTATGTTGCCCGCGCGCAGGGCTATTGCGTTTTTAACGACAGCGCTATTGCCAGCCGTGTCATGCAGCGCGAGGGCAGGGCGAAACGCGTGCTGATTGTCGACTGCGACGTGCATCAAGGTAATGGCACGGCTGCAATATTCGCGCAGGACCCAACCATATTTACCTTATCTCTTCATGGCGCACGGAATTTCCCGACAAGAAAGGAGAGCAGCGATCTGGACATTGCACTGCCCGACGGGACGGACGATGTGGCTTATCTACATGCCCTGGATGAGGCGCTTGCGTGCGCGCTGAAGCGCTCGCAGCCGGACCTGGTGATTTACGTCGCAGGCGCCGACCCTTACCGACAAGACCGGTTAGGGCGCTTGAACCTCAGCAAACGCGGGCTCGCTGCGCGCGACGTGCTGGTCTACGAGTACTGCCGAGAATGGGGTCTGCCGGTCGCGGTCACCATGGGCGGTAGCTACGCGGATGATGTGAACGATGTTGTCGATATTCACTTCCACAGCGTCGCACAGGCGGCCCATCTGACGATCCCGGTGGGCGTGCAGTGGTCATAAATATTGCCAAGGAGAGCGACAGAGCTCGGGGTTTCCTGCGCCAGACCGCCTGCCACAGGATCCTGAAAACCGTCTAATCGGAGTCGTGCGGGTTTTTCCTAAAAACGATCATGACGTTCTCGTCAAACCATTCGACACGGTTGGGATCCGCGAACCGTTGCCTGATGTTACGCTCGAAGTCGACGGCAGCGCGGTCAAACTCGGCCGCTGAGTAAAGCGAAAACGTCGAGTAATGCTTAACATGGGCCTGACGCAAAAGCTGGGACAAGGTGGCACGGCGCCTGTACTTGAAGAAGTTGATCGACGCCAGGCGCAGGGCGCCGGATTCCTCCTTCCAGCTTTCGATGTCGGATAGGCGGTATAAGCGGTTTTCCTTGTCAGCGAATGCGGGAAAATAACGGCCCCAGATGTTTTTGACGTTCTGGTTTTGCAGCCGCGTGTAAATGAAAACGTAACCGCCGCCCGTAAGCGTCTTGGCGGCCTTGTGCAGGAGCAGGTTGGGGTCGAAGTGATGGATGGCATTGAACGTGAGCATTGCATCCAGCGCCCCATCCGGTAGTTGCAGGTTCGTGATATCGGCTGTCACGGTCAAGAAATTCTCCACGCCGTGATCGGCGAGATAACGGGCCGTTTCTGCCACCATGGATTCGTTCACGTCATTGCAGGTCAGCTGCAGGCCGCGAAGGTGCTGAAATAACAGTAGCGAATACCGGCCCCCGCCGCAGCCGATGTCTGCGGCGCGAACCGACTTGCGCTCACCCAGCGTGTCTTTGATGAGCAAGACCGGCTCGAGATCCGTAGTCCGTATCTCGTTATAAGATGCCGCGACCCCCGAGAAGTGGTCATACATGCTCTGGCTCTGTTTTGTGATCGCGGTCATGGCGGTGATCGGTGCGCTGGACAAATGCGATCAGATCGCACAAGGGGGCTCGATCCAGCCCCCTTGTAACGCCTTACCAACTTCGTCGCCGGCGAGTGTCAGCGAGTTCCGGCGTCTTTTCTCCCCATTTGCCTTTGATGAACGCCTCGGTCATGTGGTAGGCCTCGTCGTCCGTGTACTGGCGCGGAGGATGCTTGAAGAAGTACGCCGATGGCGGATAGAGAATGCCTCCCTCGCTTCGCTCCAGCGCCAGCTTGCAGCAGCGGATGCAATCGATCGCAACACCTGCCGAGTTCGGAGAATCTTCCACGGACAAACGCATCTCCAGGTTCATAGGCACATCCCCGAAGAGCTTGCCTTCCATACGAATAAAACACACTTTGTTGTCATTTTGCCAAGGCACGTAGTCACTGGGCCCCACATGGATATTCTCGTCTTCCAGGCGCGACTTGGCGACTGACTGCACGGCTTCGGTTTTGGATTCCTTTTTCGACATGAGGCGGCTGCGATTAAGCATATTCAGAAAATCTGTATTGCCGCCGGTATTAAGCTGGTAGGTACGTTCCAACTTGACACCACGTTTCTTGAACAGATCCGTGAGCAGCCGGTGCGTAATGGTGGCACCAAGTTGTGACTTGATGTCGTCGCCCATAATAGGGAGCTTTCGCTCTTTGAAGCGCTGGGCCCAGGCCGGGTCGCTGGCGATAAATACCGGAATGTTGTTGATGAAGCCAACCCCTGCCTCCAGTGCGCATTCCGCGTAGAAGCGGCTGGCCTCTTCCGAGCCTACTGGCAGATAGTTGCATAAAATTTCCGCACCGGATTCCTTGAGGGCACGGATCACCTCATCCTTGTCGGGTTGCGGCGCCTTCGCCGGGACAAATGTGCGGGTGTCCGCGTAGTCGGCCATATGATCCGAGTAACCATCCATAATACGGCCCATGCGCACGACCACGCCGGTGCTCGGAATATCCGGGCAAAACACCGTCGTACAGTTGGGAGGACTGAATATCGCCTCGGCCAGATTTTTGCCAACCTTGCGTGCGTCGATGTCGAACGCGGCGACGAATGCGATGTCGGAGGGGCCGTAGCCGCCGATGTCCCAGTGCATGAGACCGATAGCATCGTCGGCGGTCTTGTCGCGGTAGTAGTGGATTCCCTGAACCAGGGAACTGGCGCAGTTGCCAACTCCGACAATCGCGATCTTAATTTTATTCATGATTCCTCACCTCCTGAGCTACGTGTGACCGTACGCACACCCGGTTTGAACAACCGCCCATGTGCGTCGCTGGGTACCACGGCGTAAAGTACAACCCACCGCTGTCAGAGACAGCAGTCAAACCACTTAGAACCGTCGGGGACTACCTTGGGTGGCGGGAAATACCCCCCCCGAAGGACGAATACAATCGCCGTTGGGCGATGCCGGGTTCTAAAAGGTCTGCCAAGTGCCGCGGCCCCACTATTATTAAACTTATGGGTCGACCGGCAATCGACGCCTTTGCACGTCGTGAGTCAGTGATTGTCTATTATTTTGTCGATGTCTTTCAACCCCCCGATCGCCGCTGTATCGTTTTGTTTTTATTCTGAATTCTTGTACAGCGCGCGTCTTTGCACGAGAACGGGTGGAAATGCAGCGCTGGCCGATGCGGGATATTATGCGGTTATCTGGGAAAAGCCCCGCGTTTTGCAAATTAAGTAGGTCACGAAGACAATTTGAGGAAACTCGCCAGGCAATGCCATGCCACGTGTTGTAATTTTGCACGCCATACTATTGTTGCTGGCGCTGTGCGCCCTAGCTGTGCTCGTTCAGGCGCAAACGCGAACCACATCGAGGCCTTTGGATGTCCAAGGACATCGTGGCGCGCGTGGGCTCATGCCGGAAAATACCATGCCGGCCTTTGAGAAGGCGATTGCGTTGAGGGTAACGACGCTAGAGATGGATATCTACACGACCCGGGACGGCGTCATCGTGGTCTATCATGACCGGCGCCTTAACGCGAAGCTGTGCGCATACGATGATGGTCGCCGGGTGCCAAAAAAGGAAATCGAGCAGTTTGCTTATGAAGATCTGGCCAATATCGACTGCGGGGCACGACGCAACGCACGCTTTCCGCAGCAACTGCCCGTCCCCGGGGCCCGTATCCCCAAGCTTGAGCAAGTTCTCGCGCTTGCGCGAGATGCGAACTACCCTGTGCGCGTGAGTATCGAGGTCAAATGGGAGAAGCGGAAAAGCGACACTGCGGTGCGCGAAATGGCGCAACGACTGGTTGCGTTGATCAAACGTTATGGATTGACTGATCGAGCAATCATACAGTCATTCCACGCGCCCGTGCTGGTTGCAGTAGCAAGGATTGAGTCCAACATACAACGGGCGATACTGGTAAGAGATCCCGAAAAGTACGATCGTGTCGTGAGTGAAAGCAATGCCACCATTCTGTCACCACGGTACGACGGTTTGGTTGCGCAGGACGTAAAGCGATTTATGGCACGAAATATTGCCGTTATTCCCTGGACCGTCAATAGGCGGGCCGATATCTGTCGCTTGATGGCGTGGGGGGTGGATGGGATGATTAGTGATTATCCGGACCGCGTGATCGAGCTGCACAACGGCGGCGCTTGCGACGGAGGCAGACAATAATGAAACAAGCACGGCGATATGCTACCCGTGATTCGTTCCAGTCGTTTGGGAACTCACGCAGCCGCGCAGGATCGAAAAACATAGAGCAGAAAGACTACAAAATGTGCGTATTCCTGAACGCTGCGGTTTGATGGCCTGTAGCCCGCGCGCCGTAGCTTAAGGTTACGTGCCGCAAGTACGAGGGGGTGGTCGTGGCATCAGGAAAAGGTGTGGCGGTGACGCACAACGCCGCGCGAACGATACCGACAATACCTGTTATACAAGGGCCCGATGGTTTCTCTCTATTATGCTCGTAGCTGGAAACGGCTCAGGGCAATGCGTATGAAGAATCGCCCCTACAAAATCTGGATCATCATTGTGGTAGCGTGCATCGCGTTTTCACCTCCTGCCTGGAGCGATGCAAACGGCCCGCAGCGGCTTGCGGCGGCGTACCAGACCATTCGTGGCAAGCTGAATGACAGCGCGGCTGACATGCCCCTATATGTGCGCTCCGACGAACACGAAGGCGTGTTCAATGCAGAGGTCTACGGCATTGTGGATTATCCGGTGCGCGTGCTTGTGGACGCGCTTATGATACCGGCAAGCTGGTGTGAGTTCACGACTCTGCATCCGAATATCAAGCATTGTACCTACGAGCTGCAGGACAACAGTGTGCTGTTTACGTTCTACCTGGCCCGCAGTCGCAAACCGCTGCGGTCGCTGCAACATGCATACGTGTTGAAGCTGAAATTTCGCGTGCTGGCGCTGGGCAAAGACTACTTTAAGGTTCTATTCGAGGGCAACGAAGGACCGATGGACACGCGCAACCATCGGTTTCAGCTCGAAGCCATGCCGGTTGCCGACAGCGCCTTTGTCAGAGTCAAGTTTTCGTATCAGTCGCGGCTGATGAGCAGGTTAGCAATCGCGATTTACCTCGGGGCCCTTTCCCCAAACAGGATCGGATTCAGCGTAGTTGGCATAGATAATGACGGCGCACCTATCTACGTCAAAGGCAACAGAGGTCTGTTGGAGCGCCATGTCGTACGGTCCTACCTGACGGTGATCGCGTTCATGCACACACGCAATGCGCCTGCCCAGGACCGGTTTGAAGTACAAATGAACCGCTGGTATGACCTCGCGGAACGGTATGTGCTCCAGCTGCACGAGATGGAGCGAGACAAATATATCGACGTGAAACGCCATGAGAGAGATAACTTGCGCACACTGCAAGCGCCTGTGGCCGTCCATCGGAAGCATCGCAGGGACAACGGCTAAACCACACGGTACCACCCAAGTGCCCGACCCAGCGTGAATGCGGTGTCAGCGACGCGTGAACCGACGGCCGGAGTTTGCTGCCAGGAGTTTCATGCATGAATACGCGTTTCTGTACAATCGATGGCCAGCGGGCCGCATTCGTGCGCCGACCTGCCCGCTGCTGCTGGTGAAAGTCAAACGGAACAGTCGTGCTAAGCGTGACGCGCGGACTTGCAGCGGAACGCCCACAGTGGATAGCCGGTGCAGTGAGGACCAACTTCTCGAGGTGGCAGCGGCGTGCTGAATCCTTGCGCGTTATCCGGTGTGCCGTCGCGCGCAGGATGTACCCGGGAAAAGTGTGTATCCTGTACGCCACACGGAAGCCGCACATGGCGAGGCGATGTTGATGTCGTGTGGTCCAATATGTGACCTACGGGTTCGAAAAATTGGTGTAATGAGCGTGAACGAACATTCTGCAACACATACGCTGGTACTGACGGGTGCCAGTCGGGGGATCGGTCATGCCACTGTGAAGCGTTTTTCCACCGAAGGATGGAGGGTTATCACCTGCTCGCGCAAACCGTTCCCGCAGGACTGCCCATGGGAGGCCGGTCCGCAGGATCACGTGGAAATCGACCTTGGCGACCGGGAAGGCCTGCAGGCCGGCATAGACAAGGTGCGACAACGGCTGAACGATGGGCCGTTACACGCACTGGTCAACAATGCCGGTATCTCGCCCAAGGGACCCAACGGTGAGCGCATGAATTCCATGGAGACGGACATTGATGTTTGGATGCAGGTATTTCAGGTCAATTTTTTCGGTCCAATCATGTTAGCACGGGGTCTGGTGGCCGAGCTCAAACGTGGCCAGGGGTCGATTGTTAATATTACCTCCATTGCGGGTAGCCATGTGCATCGTTTCGCCGGCGCGGCGTACGCGACATCCAAAGCTGCGCTGGCGGCACTGACACGAGAGATGGCCGCGGACTTCGGGCCGCTCGGAATTCGTGTAAACTCCCTCGCTCCGGGCGAAATCGAGACTGCGATTCTTTCGCCGGGGACAGACGATATTGTCACGGAGCTGCCACTCGGGCGCCTGGGTCAGCCTGCAGAAGTTGCCGACACCATCTATTACCTTTGCTCCGAGCACTCGAGCTACGTCACAGGTGCGGAGATCCATGTAAACGGTGGGCAACACATTTGACCGCACTGGGCTACCGTCAGCGGAATGGATGTTCGACGCCACGAGCTGGTCACCACTCCGGGGCTGGCGCGGAATGTGGCGCCGCGCGCGGTGAGTTTTAGGGGCACCCATGGACCAACCTGACTTTGACCGAAGAGCACACAGAGACCACAGAGATTGTTGAATTTCTTTAGATCTTGTTCATGGCGGCGAAGTCGGTGTGGCGCAACACTTCGCATCA
>JBHHZP010000161.1:0-7661 GCA_046758085.1 Acidiferrobacterales bacterium | reverse complement strand
CACAAATTGCGCAAAACCCTTGACGTCCACCTCAGGGCCTGAGCTAGAGTAACGCCGGGAGCGGTTGCCGAGGGAGGGTAGCGCCTGGAGCAGCTACCGAGTTGCCGTGGTAGATCGCATCGGGAACGGCGGTCCGGTACACTGGTTGCGGTCATTCAGGTTTTGCAAAAAAAAATCACCTCCGAGGCAGAAAATCACATCCCGAAATCTGGTACCCTCCGCTGCTGAGGCCTAACCTTGGAATTGTGAGGTCAACCCGATGATGAACCCTGGAGATAAACCTAAGGAGCCGAAGATGGACCCCGCGGATCTCTACCGCGAGGAGATTTTTACCGACCGCAAGGTGGGCACGATTCGCCGGCTGACGCCCGTCAAGGTCGATGGCTCTACAGATACAGCCCGACAGATCCTCTACCTGGGCCAAGCCCAGGTCCTCACCGCCGTCGGCGCAGTGCCGCTGTCTTTCGAGATCGACGCGAACTCACTCGAGGCGGCAGTGCAGAAGTTCTCCGAAGCGGCCAAGGAGGCTGTCGACCGCGCCGTCAAGGAGCTCCAGGAGCTTCGCCGCGAAGCCACGTCTTCCATCGTCGTACCGGGGTCAGGTGCGGACGGGCTGGGTGGGCCTGGAGGATTACCGGGAGGCGGCGTAATCCCCCGCCCCTGACGCCTGACCCATCCTCTCCGAGGTGATCACCTCCGTTGGTGATCACCTCCGTTGGTGATCACCTATTCATGCGCGCGCTTGACTATACGCGAATCGCGATCGAGTGTCCTTGAATACGTCGGGGTCTGCGAACTAGTATTAGCGATAGAATCGCCGGCTGACGGAATGCACGCAATAACAATGAAGCAACGGATGGCACATGGGGTGGTGTTGTTCGTTGCGGCCACGGTCATTGTTCTTGGGCCATCGGCCGCGGCCGCCGTCCAGGAGGTCACGGATCCCGCTTACTACGAAATGCCCACGCCAGTCGTCCCTGCCGCACAGATCGCCCGTTACGGCCACCCGAGCCAGCTTTCCTTGCAGTCCTCGGTGGCCCTGGTTCTCGATGAGCGCGAAGGCGTCGTGCTCCTGGCTCACAACATCGACGAGCAGCGTTCCATTGCGTCGCTGACCAAGCTCATGACCGCTGTCGTGACGCTGGATGCGAACCTACCGTTCGATAAAATGATCGAAATCACCCCGGCTGACGGCGACCACCGTAAGGGCACATCATCGCGACTTCGATACGGGTCCGTTCTGACGCGCTACCATACGCTACTCGTGGCGCTAGCCGCATCGGACAATCGCGCCGCCGCAGCCCTGGCACGAACCTATCCTGGCGGATACGATGCCATGATCGCCGCTATGAATGCCAAGGCATGGGGGCTTGGCATGCTGAATAGTCGCTACGTCGACCCTACCGGCCTCGATTACGGCAACGTGTCCACCGCACGTGATCTAGCAAAGCTCATAACTGCCACGCGCGACTATGCGTTACTCCACAGCCTTTCAACGCGCAGGGAGTTCCTGGTCACCGACTGGCGTGCAGACAGAGAGATTGTTTTTCGCAACACGAACTTCCTGTTACATAAAGACTCTTGGAATATCGTATTGAGCAAAACCGGCTATACAGCCGCAGCCGGGAAATGCCTGCTCATAGAAACCACCGTCGCCAACCGGCCGCTTCTGATCGTCCTCCTTAACTCCTGGGGCGAGCTTGGCCGATACGGAGACTCCGACCGTATCCGCAACTGGTTGTGGGCCACGGAACACAAGATCCAGACCTTGCACCGAACCTTTGCAAGCTATTAACGCTGTGCATGCCGAGGGTAGCCCCTGATGGCCTATCGCCGGAAGTCGAAGCCACTAAACGTTTCGTGACACCTTTGGCCGCACGCCTGGGCCGCCTCCTGATACCGGGCCTCATCCAATGACGCGTGCGTAATGTTCGCCTTTCCTGGCGCGGTCGGTTAAACTGCACCGAATTGCACCTCATTTAGGTCGTTTCAGAAGTTCCCTCGCGGTATTGCCTGTAAATTACCTTCACTGAGCTGCGATTGAACACTCAGGGTATTGGCTCAAACGAGAGGTCATTTACATGGTTACTGGTACCGTCAAGTGGTATAACGAATCCAAGGGTTACGGATTTATTGCGCCCTTCGATGGCAGTGCAGATGTTTTCGTGCACTACTCCGCCATCACGGGCCCGGACTTTACGAGCCTGGTCGAGGGTCACACCGTGAGCTTCGAGGTCGAGAAAGGCCCCAAAGGGCTCCAGGCGACTCAGGTCTCAGCCCTAAGCTAACCAAACCTTCATTCTATGAGAGAGGATACGTGCTTTGAAGAAAATGTTCGTAGGCAACTTGCCCGCCGAAGCCTCGGAGCAATCTGTGCGGGAGTTGTTTTCCGAGTTTGGCACCGTGCGATCCATACATCTGGCGGCGGATATCTTCACGCGTAAATGTCGTGGTTTCGGATTCGTCGAAATGGAAGGTCACGAAGCCCGCGCAGCGATCGCCGCGCTCGATGGCAAAACCTTCAGCGGCAAGTCTCTGCGCGTACGCTTTGAAGATCCCCGCGCCAGCCGTGGTCGCAGGCGACGCTAATCACGGCAACGCCAGCGACAGTGGGAGCAGACTCGCGTAAGTCACTACCCGCCCCGGAGCACCTCCCCTGACGCCCGGCGCGAACCGGGTCAGCCCAGCTGATCGTCAGGCCGACGCCCGCGTCCCTGGCGCCGCTCAGCTTCGAGCCGAACAGTCGACCGGCGCTCCCGGCGCACACGCCGCTGGCGTCGACGTCGTTCATACCGTTTGCCGGTCGGCATGGAAGCGTTCTTGGTCCTCGCCGCCGGCGCACGCAGGTAGCGCCACAGGACCAGAACGACCAGTGCCACACCCGCAATGACCAGCAGTTGAAATAAAGACGGCATCTTTTATCCGCTCCTGCCCCGTACCACTCCCACCCTGGGCTGATACATGACGAGCGTTTGTTTCTGAGACCGTTGCCGGCAGGTATGCTGGCACCGAGGGTACGGGACAGTATTCACGGCGTGTCTCAGAAACAAACGCTCAACCGATGTCTCCACCGCAGCCCCTTCGACAAGCACTCCCCATGTCAATGGGTCTCAGGAGGCCATGGCAATATTAGTGGGACAGCGGTCCATCTTACCTCTTCTGGCTTGGGGATCGTGCCAGCAAAGAAAACAGTTTACGGCCTAGCCCCAAGTCCGTAAACAGGCGTTGCCCCAGCGAGGTCCACCGCGACAAGATAATCACGTCCCGCCCGTATTTCTTGGTATAAGGGATGGCGGGAATTGCGCGTGCACGATAAAGTAAAGACCATGCACACACAAGATGAAAATGGTTTTCGCCTTCTCTGGCCGGTTCTCTTCCTGGAACGCACGCTGCCTGGTCACGAGTACGCCAATCTCGAGCTCGAGCGCCTCATTCTTGAGCGTGAAACCGAAAACCAGAGCCTGACGACGGACTACCTCAGCGAGAATCTGTTGGCCCTTGAAAATCCTGCTATCGAATGGTTACGGCAATGCGCCCACAAATCAGCTATCGACTACTGCCGGCGCGCCGGCATGGACTATTCCATCGACTGGTCGCTGCAGGCGTGGGCGAACGTCAACCGCCTCGGCGACTATCACGACCCGCACAACCATCCTCATGCCTACCTCAGCGGAACTTATTATGTGCGCGTGCCCGAGTCCCGGGCACCACTGCGGAATCGCGCCGATGTACGACCGGGGTGCATCACGTTCTACGATCCTCGGAGCGCCGTGAACATGGGGGCAATCAAGGGCGACCCCCAGATCGAGCCCGAATTCACCGTCTCTCCCAGACCCGGTATGATCCTCATGTGGCCGGCCTTTCTCATGCACTATGTGCACCCGAATCTATCGGAAGAGCTCCGTATCAGCATCAGCTTCAATCTGATCGTGAAACAGCCGACGAACTATCTACCGCAGCAATAAGCGGGTAGTGACCTCTGTTCCGAGGCGTTACGCCGGCAGGTCGGCCCGGGCATCATCAACGATGGTCTACTCGTGTGTTTTCTCTGTGGTCTTTCCATGCTTCGATCCGTGGTCCCCGTGCGGTTCTTGCGATCTGTAGAAAATCTGTGGTGAGTTCGCACTGAGATTTCCGGCCTAATCGCTCTTGCCCCCGTTAAGCGACACGTTTTCATTTTCAGAAAAAACTACCAATACAAGGCGCATCCCTTATACCTTTTCGGTGTTTCATTCCCACCTGAGTATCAAGCTATTATCGGCAGTCATTTCCACTCGCGTCCCAAGTTTTTCCCCTTCCCTACTCAAAGTATCTCGTAACCACTGAGCGTCCTTTCTTGACACGTGATTCAACCTGAAACGTTTTATCTGCAGCGGCGTCATCTCGAAACGATCGAGCTTTCCGATTGATGGATCCATAGTGACGAAGTACATCAGGACCAAATCACCTCGGAATCCTTCATATCCCTTGATGCCTTCATAGTCAGTCAAAAAGTCACCACAACCGAAGAGAATCGGCTTGTCTTTGTAGACCTCTATGCCTTTTGCATGGTGTGAGGAATGCCCGTGCACGGCGTCCACCCCCGCTTCGTCAAGAAGCTTGTGTGCAAACGCCCTCTGTTCACGGGGAATACTGTAGCCCCAGTTCTCGCCCCAATGAATAGAGACGAGGACGATATCTCCTGGCTGTTTGACGGCTTGCACTTTGCTGGCGACACGTCGGACCGTTTTGTCGGATAAGCTACCTAAAAGAATCACACCAGGCTTATCATGCGCAGCCGCCCACGCTCGCGGTATCCCGCTCGTTGTCGACCCGAACGCGAACACGATCACTCGTCTGCCTCCGGCAATCTCCATTATTGCCGGGGCTTCTGCCTCCTCGGTGTTCCGGCCTGCACCTGCGGTCTCTACATCAGCATTGCGTAACGTATTCAATGTCTCGGCAAGGCCTGCGTAGCCCCAATCCAGAATATGATTATTCGCGAGCACACAACAGTCGATCTTCGCCGCTGTGATACAGGGAACATTCTCTGGGTGCATCCTGTAATTGATGCCCTTGGCGGCCCAGTCATTGCTTTTTGTAACACTCGTTTCCAGATTAACCACCCTCACATCGGGCACCACCCGTTGTAACTCTTCCAGGGCATCTCCCCATACGTACGAGAAGCCCACCGGGCTGGGGATCGGGCCATTCGCTCTTTCAGCCAGTTCTACATAGCCACGCGCCGATCGCATGTAGGGCTCATAGATACGCGGATCGCTGGGGTGCGGCAGCACTTGATCTATGCCTCTTCCTGTCATGACGTCACCGCACATGAACACGGTGACCAGGTTGGAATCGCTTGGTGGGTCGTTGCTCACTTGATTCACTGCTAACGCCGGATTCGCCAATGCGAGCAGTGTCTTACCCGCATTAATCAGGAATTTCCGTCGCTTCATTGGCTTTCAAAAGTCAAACGGAACCGCTGAGACCTCCGCCCCCGGGAGCCAGGTCTCATGCACATGAAGCCAAATAAGGCCGTTCGGCGCAGCGTCGTCACGTTTGAGCAATGCGCTGGCTATGCGCGCGTTGTTGGGTGGCTTCGAGTTGAGCGCGTTTTTTTGCCACTCCTCGTAAGTGGCGAGGATAAGCTTGCCATCTTCACCAAGGCTGCGCACCTCAATGTTACGGATGTTTATGCGGAATTGCAGATTGGTGCCGTGCGCTTGGCGCATGTCCGCAAGCAGTGCAGCGCCACGCAGTATCCTGCCAGCAGGCATCACAATGCGGAAGTCCGGGGCGAGGCGGTTGCGCAGGTGTGTTTTGAAATAAACGTCACTGTTCTCGCATCGACCGCCAAACCATGCTTCAAAAAGGCGATGAAAATCGATGACTTCCCGTGAGACTAGGTCAGTTATCGCCGATTGCATCGTCATCCACGATCTCCGAAAGTATTACTCCCACCAGGCCCCGCTACCTTGACACGACCACCCGTGAACAAACCGCACCCATCTCGTCGTACTATGTGAGTTTGCGCTGCCTAACTTCATAGTTGGAACTGAAAACCGATCTTTGGTATGTATACATGGGTTCCGGCAGATGTATAAAGGCGAGCGACTCAACAGCATCACGCACCTTGTCGGCGCGGCAATGGCAACCGCGGGTTTGGTGGTGCTCGTAGTTCTGGGGGCGCACGACGGCGATTCCTGGAAAATTGTGAGCTTTAGCATCTATGGTACCACCCTTTTGTTGCTCTTCGTATTTTCCACGCTCTACCACAGCGTTCAGGGTAACGCGAAAAAAATATTCCGCAAGTTAGATCATCACGCCATCTATTTGCTCATAGCGGGAACCTACACGCCCTTCACTTTGGTTACCCTTCGTGGTGACTCGGGTTGGTCGTTGTTCGGGGCAGTCTGGGGTCTTGCTATCCTGGGTATCCTGTTGGACTCCCTTCCGCGGAAAGGCCGCAGGATCCTGCCTCTCGTAATATATCTTACGATGGGCTGGCTCGGCTTGATTGCACTGAATTCATTATTGCAGGCCTTACCTCTCGAGGGCGTAGTGTTGGTGGTAGCGGGAGGTGTGTTTTACACGACGGGCATCGTTTTCTATGCCTTGGATTACAGGCTTCGCCACGCCCATGGTGTCTGGCATCTGTTCGTACTGGTCGGCAGCGTCACCCATTATATCGCTGTGGTCTTATACGTCGCCTGACGCTACGCCTTCCTCTCTCTTTGCGTGAACGAAAACAATGTCGGTGATTGCTGCCTTCACGACCCGTTGAGCGGAGTTTCGCCCGCCCGGCAAAGCCGGGAGGGTGTTGAACCAAAAAGGACATGGAAGGCATTGCTGTCCCACAACCGCCCGATGCATGGATCGCACCTTGGTTTCCGAGACCGTCGCAAGCCACGGATGCTGGCACCGAGCCTACAGGGACGTATCCACGGCATGTCTCGGAAACCAACGTGCGATCCATGTCGCTCGAGCGCAATCCATTCCTAAGGCATCTTGGTCCTGGCGAGTTTCAGCGGTTCAAGCCGGGACTTGTGGGACAACAATGACATGAAAGGACTTTCTCAGCATCTTAGTAGCGCTCTAGGACATCTTGGCGACCATCGCGCCCATTTCCTCTGCCGAAAAACCTCGCAGCGTCTGCGTGCGCACATTCCCGAGACTGCCCAACCCTAGCAGCAGCGCCATCGCGGTCTCATCGTCGGGGGCATCGGAGATCACCACCAGATCGAGTGAACCCATGGTCCAGTAGATGTCTTTGACGGTGACTCCCGCCTTTTGCGCTGCCTCCCTGAACGCCCGAGCGCGCTCTGTTGACTGCTTTACGTTGCGGATACCCTGATCCGTGAAGCTAGCAAGACTGATAAACGTGGCCATTGTTTCCTACCTCCGTGGAGTCGACGTATCTATGCTGACAGCACTAATTCCTCCCACCGCCGTCCTTTGCACCTATCTTATTGACTAAACATGAGGTTACGAGAAAGAACGAAGCCTATCGGTCGTTGGACCGAGTTGGAGTTACTGCAAACGATAACTACCCAAACAGCGCTCTAAAGCAATAAAACCCACGCATGGCCCTTCCCACCCGCGTTGACTCTCCGTGCTCCCGCGGCACAAACCGCAGTAAAGGCAACTATTCGCAGGACGACAAATTCAGTCTGCGCCTT
>JBHHZP010000160.1:0-7893 GCA_046758085.1 Acidiferrobacterales bacterium | reverse complement strand
CCAGCTGCAGCGGCTTGCCCAGCCGCGCGAGCATGGCATCCAGGGCCTGGGCCTGCGGGATATTGCGCGGGAAACCATCGAGGATAAATCCGCCCTTGGCGTCGGGCCGGGTCAGGCGGTTCTGAATGATGCCAAGCACCACATCGTCGTTCACCAGCTCGCCGGCATCCATGGCGGCCTTGGCTCGACGGCCAAGCTCGGTACCCGCCTTGACCTCTTCGCGCAGAATGTCGCCCGTCGAGATCTGAGGGATTTTAAACTTTTCGATCAGTAGCTTAGCTTGCGTGCCTTTGCCGGAACCCGGCGCTCCCAGGAGTACAATTCTCATCTTTATTTCCGCTTCGGCTTTCTCGGATCCATGGTTGTATTTCTCCCGCTAAGGCGCCCGCGGGGGTCGCGGGCGGCTAAACTACCTGCTTGTCCATCTACCGTCAATGGTTTTTTGATCCCGTAAAGCACCCCCCTGGCACGAAAAAGTACCTTTACGGTGATCCTCTGCAAGTTTTACGCTAATCTACGCGACCAATTTACGCGACTAAGCGCCGCCCAACGCCGGGGGCAGGGACGCGGTCAATAATGACTAAAATACCAGACTTTTCGGACAGCGATCTGTGGGTTATACGCGGTACGCTGAGTGAACGCTACGGGAAAGAGGTGGCAATCGAGCTCGCCGACGCTGAGCTAAGTCTCCAGCCCACGGCACGCACGCTCACCCTCTGCCCGGCCGTTTTCTGGCCGGAGCGGGGATGTAAATTTGTGGTGATCAAGGTCGGCGACCCGGCATATCAGTGCCAATTCTTTTATCGCGGCCGCGACCAGTTCGGCACCGGACGTGAGATTTACGATAATCTCGGCGAATGTGTGACAGACTTCCTTCAGGTCCAGGCCGATCATGAAAAAGAAAAAGCGGGCATTAGCTCCGGGGCCACGGGCGAGCAGATCAAATGATCCAGGCGAGCGAGTTGCCCTAGGATTACGGAGACTCAAGCATTATGGTTAAGCGGAAACCAAGAAATGCGTTCTACGCGCAGTCGGGCGGCGTCACCGCGGTTATCAATGCCAGTGCATGCGGCGTCATTGAAACCGCGCGCAAGCACAAGAGCAAGATCGGTAGGGTCTTCGCGGGCCGCAATGGCATTATCGGTGCGCTGACTGAGGACCTGATCGACACCAGCAAGGAGTCGCCCAGCGCAATCCGGGCTCTGCGGCATACCCCGGGCGGGGCCTTCGGGTCGGCGCGCTACAAGCTACGCGGCCTCGAGCAAAACAGGGCCGAGTACGAGCGCCTGATCGAGGTGTTTGAGGCGCATGATATCGGGTATTTCTTCTATAACGGCGGCGGTGACTCCCAAGACACCGCCCACAAGGTGTCGCAGATCGGCGAAAAACTCGGCTACCCGATCGTGTGCGTGGGGATACCCAAGACCGTCGACAACGATCTGCCCATTACCGACAACTCCCCGGGGTTCGGCTCTGTGGCCAAGTACATCGCCACATCGATCCGTGAAGCCGGGTTTGACGTCGCAAGCATGGCCAAGACCTCGACCAAGGTGTTCGTGCTGGAGGCAATGGGGCGCCATGCGGGCTGGATCGCCGCCGCGGGCGGGCTGGCAGCAGAGAAACCCGGTGATGCGCCGCATATCATCTTGTTTCCGGAAATAGTGTTTGATGAGGATAAGTTCCTCACCAAGGTCGATCAGACCGTCAAGAGATACGACTACTGTGCGATTGTGGTGTCCGAAGGTATCAAGAACCCGGGCGGCAAGTTCGTGGCCGAGGCCGGCACGCGCGACGCCTTCGGCCATGCCCAGCTCGGAGGCGTGGCACCGGTGATTGCCCAGCTGATCAAGGACCGGCTCGGCTATAAGTACCATTGGGCGGTCGCTGACTACCTGCAGCGTTCCGCGCGCCACATTGCCTCGAAAACCGACGTGGAGCAGGCCTATGCGGTTGGCCGTGCCGCCGTGCAGCTGGCGCTCAAAGGCCACAATGCCGTGATGCCGACCGTTGTGCGTAAGTCGAAAAAGCCTTACAGGTGGAAGATCGGCGTCGCGAAGCTAGCCGACGTCGCCAATGTCGAGAAGAAGATGCCCCCGGACTTTGTCACCAAGGACGGTTTTGCTATTACGCGCAAGTGCCGCGATTACCTTGAGCCGCTAACAAAAGGGGAGGACTATCCACCATTCAAGAACGGTCTGCCGCAATACGTACAACTGAAAAACGTAGCGGTAAAGAAAAAACTGAAGACGTTCAAGATCTAGTAACAAGAAAAACCGGCAATTGTGCGACATTTACAAAGCTACCGCCGTTGCCACGATGATGGAGTCACCCATGACGCTGGACAAGGCGAGGGAACTCTTGCAGGTGCAGGCGGCCTTTGGCGGGTTCTATAACGCCGACTCGGCCAAGCTGATCCTGTCCGAGGTCAACCGGGAGCACGGCCAGGCCGCGGTTGATCAATTAATCCGGGAGCTTGATGTAGAGAAAATTTTCGGGTTTGCGCCCGGCACGCGCTTTGAGGGGGGACTGGCCAAGGGGCCTTGAGTGCGGCCGACAAAAATTGACCTCGTCTAACAAACACCCAACCAACAGGGAGACACTACATGTCTACAACTCTTGTTCTCGTCTTAGCGATTGTTTGCGCTATCGCGGCGCTCGTTTACGGCGGCCTATCGATCCGGTGGGTCCTCGACCAGCGCACGGGCAGCCCGCGTATGCGCGAGATCGCGGGCGCCATTCAGCAGGGTGCGGGAGCCTACTTGAATCGCCAGTACACGACGATCGCAACCGTCGGCGTAATTGTCTTCATCGTCATCTGGGTTGCGCTCGGGTTTGCCACCGCCCTTGGATTTGCCATCGGCGCGATCTTTTCGGGAGCGACCGGTTACATCGGCATGTACATCTCCGTGCGCGCGAACGTACGCACGGCACAGGCTGCCCGCACAGGGCTCGAGGAAGCGCTAGGTGTGGCATTTCGCGGCGGTGCCATTACCGGGCTGCTGGTCGTAGGTCTGGCACTGCTGGGCGTGGCCGGTTACTACGCCATTCTCACCACGATTTATCCGCGGATCGACGTAATAGAAATTCTGGCGGCCCTGGTCGGCCTCGGTTTCGGCGGCTCGCTGATCTCGATCTTTGCCCGACTAGGCGGCGGTATTTTCACCAAGGGCGCCGATGTCGGCGCAGACCTCGTCGGCAAAATTGAAAAGGGAATACCCGAAGATGATCCGCGTAATCCGGCCGTGATCGCCGATAACGTCGGCGATAACGTCGGTGATTGCGCGGGAATGGCGGCCGATTTATTCGAGACCTACGCCGTGACCATTATCGCGACTATGCTGCTTGGGGCGCTGCTGTATCCGGACTTTGGCAATGCCGTCATTTACCCGCTGGCGCTTGGTGCTGTCTCCATTATCGCGTCCATCATTGGCACGTTTTTCGTCAAGACCCGAAAGGGCAGCAAGATCATGAACGCGCTCTACCGGGGCGTGATCGTCTCGGGTGTGCTCGCGGCGATCGCATTCTGGTTTGTCACCAATGATCTCATGATGGGGAATGGGAGCTACAGCACAGGCGCAATTTATGGTGCCTCGCTTATCGGCCTTGCGCTCACAACAGCCATGGTCGTCATTACCGAATACTACACCGGCACCCAGTTCGGCCCGGTACGCCATATTGCCGAAGCGTCTACTACCGGTCACGCCACCAACATCATTGCCGGCCTCGGGACATCGATGAAAGCCACCACTGCACCGGTAATTGCGGTGTGCCTCAGTATCTGGGGTGCCTATGAATTAGCCGGGCTCTACGGCATCGCTATCGCGGCAACCGCCATGTTATCGATGACCGGAATGATCGTGGCGCTGGACGCCTACGGTCCGATAACCGATAACGCCGGCGGCATCGCGGAGATGGCCAATATGCCGAAGAAAGTGCGTAATATCACCGATCCGCTGGACGCCGTCGGCAATACGACCAAGGCAGTGACCAAGGGGTACGCAATCGGCTCCGCGGGTCTCGCAGCACTCGTGCTGTTCGCCGATTACTCCCATGCGCTGTCGGAACATCTGGGGATGTCGGCAGATGCGCTCGTCTTTCGCCTGTCGGATCCCAATGTCATTGTCGGCCTGTTTATCGGCGGGTTGATCCCCTATCTGTTCGGCGCACTGGCGATGGAGGCCGTGGGGCGCGCGGCCGGCTCGGTCGTGGTCGAGGTGCGGCGCCAGTTCAAGGAGATCAAGGGCATCATGCGCGGGACAGCCAAACCTAACTACTCACGCGCCGTCGATCTGCTCACCAAAGCAGCCATCAAGGAAATGATCATCCCGTCGCTACTGCCCGTGCTGGCACCGATACTCGTTGGCGTGATCCTCGGTCCGGAAGCGCTGGGAGGGATGCTGCTTGGGTCCATCATCACCGGCATCTTCGTGGCGATATCGATGACCACTGGCGGCGGCGCCTGGGACAACGCCAAGAAATATATCGAAGACGGTCATCTCGGCGGCAAGGGATCGGAGGCACACAAAGCGGCGGTCACTGGCGATACAGTCGGCGATCCCTATAAAGACACGGCCGGTCCTGCAATCAACCCCTTGATCAAGATCATCAACATCGTGGCATTGCTGAGCGTCCCGTTCTTATAAACCTGCAGTGCTCGCATCTCGCAGCGATAGTTAATTAATAGAGCGGCGGGTGAGATAGCGGCCGTCACGAAAACCGTCAAACACCGCGTCCACGAGCGGATGGTTCACAGGTCCCTCGAATTTGTCGGGCTCAAGGTTGCACTCGGCCACGTAGGTCTCGTGCTTTGCATCGTGGACCAGAACGCGGTACCAGGGTTCGTCTTTGGGCGGCCGGGATCGCGCCACTTGCCGATACCACTCTTCGCTCCCCTGAAACGTCGGGTCGACATCGACGACGGCACCGCGATAGTCGAACAACTTGTGGTGGACCAGCTGTCCCACGTCAAACCTTGCTTTTGTATCTCGCATAGTGCGTTCCCTAGCTATTGTTAGCTCCAAACTTTCACCGTGAAATAACAAGTATGCGACCCCCAGTGGGGGCGGCGCCACTGGTTGGGTCGCCTACCGGCGGTTATTCTTGAACGGGGTTCCGCCCCCGTACGACGGGTTCCTTTCTTTGCGTGCCCAAAGAAAGGAACCGAAAGAAAGGGCGCCCCTCGCTCGGCTTGAGTAAGGGGGGTCAAAAAACCAACCCTCTCGCGACCTTACGATTCACAGATTACGGTTCACGGTTCACAATCGTGACGCAGAGCTGCCCGGGATCATGGGGCGCAGGCCGAGCTTCGCAAACAGCGCCTGGTCTCCATCCACCCGGGGATTTGGCGTCGTGAGAAGTTTCTCCCCGTAAAAGATCGAGTTGGCCCCGGCAAGAAAACAAAGCGCCTGTAACGCGTCGGACATGCCAGTGCGCCCGGCCGACAATCGTATTACCGCGTGTGGCATGGTGATGCGCGCGACGGCAAGGGTGCGCACGAACTCAATGGGGTCCAGCGGCGGGGCGTCGGCCAGCGGGGTCCCGGGTATGTGCACCAGCATGTTGATCGGCACACTTTCCGGCGGCGGATCGAGAGAGGCGAGCTCGGTAATCAGCCCGGCGCGATGCGCGCGGGACTCACCCATACCGATTATCCCGCCGCAGCACACCTTAATACCTGCCCGTCGCACTTGTTTCAAGGTATTCAGGCGATCCTCATAGGGGTGGGTGTGAACGATTTTGGGATAATACTCGCGCGCCGTGTCGAGATTGTGATTGTAATAATCCAACCCGGCCGCCGATAACTGCTCCGCCTGACCGGGACGTAATGCACCCAAGGTTGCGCACGTCTCCATGCCCAAGTCGCGCACCGCATTGATCATGGCAAGAACGGGGTTCAAGTCTTTTTCCTTCGGGCCGCGCCATGCTGCGCCCATGCAAAAACGCGTCGCCCCCTTGGCCTTGGCAGCTTTCGCGGCTTGCATCACCTCATCCAGCGACAACAACGGCTGGTCTTGCACGTCTGTACGGAATCGAGCCGACTGGGAGCAGTACCCACAATCCTCGGAGCAGCCGCCAGTTTTCACCGACAGCAACGTGCTCAGCTGAACCGCGTTGGGGTCGAAATGCTGGCGATGCACGCTTTGTGCACGGTAGATTAGGTCGTTAAACGGCATCTCGAATAGTGCCGACGTGTCAGCAGCGGTGAGCGTCATACAGGGCTCCAGGGAAAGGGATGCTCCGCGAACCTAGGCGAACACTGCCCTCATGTCAATGACAGCTACCCCGACCGCGGGGATCGTTCATTACAGGGGTTTTACAAGCACCGGCTCGCGTAGCGTGACAAGGCGGTGACCGAGCGCAATCTTGGTACAATGCTACATGCCGCGTCGCCTGTAACGCATGAAATGATCGCGGCCGCGTCAATGCCCGGCCGGGAGACCCGACGGCACGATAAAATTTCCCGAAGTATGCACTCTGGACTCCTGCAACAACGAAATCACCACACGCAGATCGCTGTATGGCTATTGCTCTGCTGTGCCCTCATCTTCACCATGGTTGTGGTGGGCGGCGTGACGCGTCTGACTCGTTCCGGCTTGTCAATGGTGGAGTGGGACCCCATCATGGGCGCGATCCCACCGTTCGGCCAGTCGCAGTGGGAAGAAACATTCCACAAGTATAAGCAGTTTCCCGAGTACCAGCAGGTAAACCGCGACATGACTTTGAGCCAGTTCAAGTTTATCTACTGGATGGAGTATGCCCACAGGCTGCTGGGCCGCGCGATCGGTCTCGCGTTTCTTCTGCCGTTTCTCTACTTTCTTTTTCGACGCCGCATCGAGCGCTCGCTCATACCCAAGCTGGTCGCGATGTTTTTATTGGGCGGGCTGCAGGGGCTGCTGGGCTGGTTTATGGTGAAAAGCGGGCTGATCGATATGCCGCGTGTCAGCCCCTACCGCCTGACGGCGCACTTGATCCTGGCCGTCGTCATCTATGGTTATATTCTGTGGGTCGCCTTGGGTTTGCTGTTTCCCGACCCCGAGAACGCCGATCTATCGGCTCGGCCCCTTCGCCGGCTTGCCCACGCAACAACGGTGCTCATTGTTGTCATGATCGCCTCCGGGGGTTTCGTCGCCGGCACCAAGGCAGGCTTCGCCTTTAACACGTTCCCGCTCATGAGTGGCCGCCTGATTCCCGAAGGTATACTGGCAATGAGACCGGTGTGGACCAATTTCTTCGAAAATGTTGCGACGGTCCAATTCGATCACCGCATCATTGCCTACCTGCTATGCTTGGCCGTCCCCTGGCTCTGGTACCGAGCGGCCAAGGCGCCGTTACACGCACGCGCCCGGCTCGCGTCCCATGCGTTGTTAGGCATGCTCGTGGTGCAGGTATCGCTGGGCATCGCCACGCTGTTGCTGGTCGTGCCGATGGCGCTGGCCGCCGCGCACCAGGCAGGGGCGATATTGCTTTTTACGATCGCCCTTTTCGTTAATCACGAGCTGCGCCGCGGGCGCGAGCCAACGCTTGAGTGGCACACGACAACTTCCCCTCCCTGGGCAGGTTAGTACGGAAATTGCACCGACCCACCGCAGAGACCGCTAAGAGCGCAGAGAAAACCCCGAAAAAAACTCTAACGCAAAGGCGCAAGACCGTGATCCGTGAACCGTAATCCGTGAATTGTGAGGGGGGTTGGTTTTTTTGGCCCCCTTGGTCAAGACGAGGACTCAGCGCAGCCAAAGGGCAAGCTTGCAAGTAGGATTTTGTTTTTTTAACCCCCCTTACTCAAGCCGAGGGAGGCACGAAGGCGAAGAACACGCCCGAAGGGGCGCGAGAGGGATCTTGCGCGTCCGGGCCAGGGCCAGGGAATGGCCCTTGCGCGGACCGCCTGAGACAAGC
>JBHHZP010000159.1:0-7913 GCA_046758085.1 Acidiferrobacterales bacterium | reverse complement strand
CGGCCGTAACGACCATGCACCCGATCGGCGGTCGGGAGGTCGGGTGGGACAAAGTTCGAGAATCATGGGAGCAAGTAGCCCAGTTCGCCTCAGAGGGGCAGGTTAAACTGGGTGATCAAATTATTCAGGTCGCCGGGGATGTGGCCTACGAACTGGGTGTCGAGCACGGGCAGGCTAAGCTTGCCAGACAGCAGGTCACCATCGAGCATCGCGTCACGAACATCTATCGCCGTGAAGCGGGGGGGTGGAAGATAGTCCATCACCACACTGATATTTCTCCGGCGATGCTGGATGTTCTCAGCCGTTTGAAGGCCGAAACGTAAGCAACCTATCCTACCCTCCTGAGCGAAATGCAAATGTGTAACCTTATCCGGTCATTGCAGAACTTGCGGATGGAAATTTGAAACCAGCGCTCTGTTACATATCATTCGATATCCAGGATTCACTAGCAGACCCCAATTATATTAACGAGTTGGCAAGATGTGCGACCGAACTAGAGGCGCCTGAGGCATATATAGGCCACATAAAATCTTTCATGCAACCGTCCCGGCAAGGCGCTGCAGCGGACGCAGACAAGCTGCGCCGCTGAGCTTTAGCGTCAGGCTTTTGGAATTTCATCAAATTGAAATAAGTTCCGAAAATAATACGAGATGCAGAACCTAAACATCAGGATTTAGTAGCAAAAAGCTATTGTTGTTTTAAAAAATATTAGGCGGGTGACAATATGGAAACAAAGACCGAAGTCTGGCTAAACGGAATTCCTGAGGTAGGGCAAAAAGCTCATAGATCGAGAATGGTGACAGCTCGAGATATTGAGTTATTCACCGAAATAAGTGGTGACCGAAATCCCTTGCATTATGATGAGGAGGCAGCTCGCGCTACCCGTTTTGGTGGCATTGTGGTTCAAGGCGGCGTTACCAGTGCAATCCTGAATGCGGTGGTGGCCGAGGATCTGCCGGGGCCAGGTACGGTGTTCTTGCAGGTTAACTGGAGCTTCAAGGCGCCGGTTCGACCCGGCGATACCATCACCGGCGAGGTTAAGGTTGTCAAAGTCAGGCAAGACAAACCCATAACGGAGCTAGAGACCCGGGTTGTACTCTCCGATGGTACACTTATTCTCGATGGCACGGCTGTTTGCTATACAATGCCTATTCAAAAATAAACGTTTTTCAGAACTTTATTAAACTATTGCGTTGAAAAGAGGCTAGGCAAATATCCCGTGCAGAAACCAACTGTCTTTTTCTCTGCGCTCGCGAAAAATCCAGAAACGTGAACCTTTCGGATTCTCTGCTATAAAGTAATCGCGCGTAGTGTCTTGCCCGTCCCACCAGCCGGACTCGATGCGCTCGGGTCCGGCGCGCAGGCATAGCTCGCCCTGGAGCCATGGCTGGCCTTGCATAATTTGCAAGCGCTGGGGTTCGGCGAGCAACCACAAGGGGCGTGTCCCGAACATGGGTGTAGGTCCGGGATCGCCGGGTGCGCAGGTGCGGTGAGCGCGTTCGGGCTGGTGCTCCGGCACCAGACAGACGCCGCGCACCGCGTCATCACCCAGCCGGACGCGCAAGCGTTCCAACAGGAGCTGGTTTGTTTCCCGCGACTCATGCTCGCGGAACAAATTCAGGTTTCGGCTGGGGAGGGGCAGGATCTCTCCTGCGACAAGCCGGATGTCCTGAACCGGCTCGGGTAATGGAAAATCCTCCAGGCGTACTCTTAAGAGTTCCTGCAAATGCCGGGGGTCGCGGGTGGGGGCTACCAGCTTCAGTGTGACCCGGGTAGGCGGCCGGTCGTAATGGCCCATCTCTATAAAGAGCTCTTGGATGCCGCCGTCTGTCGCCTTCAGGAAACCGGCAAGCTCGAGCAGCAGCCGGTGCACGGCAAACAGCAGTGCCTGGCAATCTTCTGTCTGCGCGGGAAGCAAGAGGCGGCTTGCAAAGCGCGGTGGAGCGACAAAAGGAGTGCGGGGGTCGGGCGCCTTACCCAGCGCCCGCTCGAGGTCGAGCAAAAGCTCCGGCCCGAAGCGCCGTGCGAATCCGTCCCGGGGCAGGCGCAGACAATCACCGATGCAGCGAAGGCCCAGCCCCTGCAGTTTCTCCAGCACCGCAGCATCCAGGCCGAGGGATCGCATGGGCAGCGGGGCAAGCCGGGAAAGAAGCCTTTGCGCATCGGTTACGGGTTCCTCCATAGCATTGCGCGCGAGCAGTGTGGCACCCAGTGGCGTGGGCGCGACGGCCAGGCGGGCCGTGTAGCCCAATTCCTCGAGTCCCACTCTTACATGCGCCAGCAGTTCTTTAAGCCCTCCGAATAGCCGGAGACTGCCGCCTGCTTCCAAAACGATGCTATCGGTTGGGACTAGGCTGACGACGGCGCTGAACTGTCCCGCCCAAGCAGCAAGGTGTTCCAGCGCTTCTCGTTCCGCCGCCTCATGGCGCGGCTTGACTTTCAGCTCTGCGAGCTGGGCATAAGCGGCCGACACAGTCATGCCCGGCCGTAGCCTGTGCGCACGCGCTGCACGGTTGCAGGCCAATACCCATTCGTGGTTCCTGCGTGTCTCACTGACGGCAAACGGAGCTTGTTGTGCGCTTCCGCGGGAGAAGACTTCCAGGGGAAGCTGGGGAAGATGCAGACATAGCCAGAGCGCCTTCTCTTCTGCCCCAACCCTCCGCTGCAAGGGGAGGGAGGGTTGATTTTCGCTTGCCGGATAACGCCCCCGTCTGATCTTCGGTAGGTTCCCGCGCAGTGGGTTTGCCGGCCGGGGATTCATGTTTATGCCGTCTAACTCTTGGGGGAGGATCAAGGGGAGCGGGGGAGGGTAAGGACAACGGGTGCTGCAACGAAACTCCCGCGACACTTGAGGATATGGACTGAAAGCCCGTGGCCATTCGGCTCCAGGCGCAGACGCAGCGCAGCGGGCGAAGGCGTGCCGGCGCCTTGCGTGTAATGAAATAAAAACCCACAGGCCTGACCTGCTTCGGCGGCGAGCTGCAGCCGGCGCAGGGTACGATCGTTGGACTGCCGGGGCCAGGCCAGCACCGTGGCACAGGTGTCGGAGCGCAGCGCCTGCTCCGTGGCCCACAAGGCGTCGGTCTGCGTGTGAGGGCACACCAACAGCACGCGCGACAGATCGATCTCGGCGGCGGCCAGCGCCGGGGCATAGGGCAGGCGCGGCGGGGCGATCCAGGCGATCCAGCGATCCCCCCGGCTCAGCCGTGCCAGCGCCGGTAGCATGAGGCGCAGCTCACCAATACCTTCCTGGGTTGTCAGGATTTCGGTGAGCGCACCCCGGGGCCAGCCCCCTCCGGGGAGCACGGCGTCCAGAGGCCGGAACCCCGTGGGCAGGCCGTCTGCAGCCGCGGGGGAAAGCCGCCCCCCGCGCCAGATATCCCGGCGCTGTAACAGGGTATCGAGGTTCATAAAAGTTTGCTGTTGCGGATGACACCGACGCCGAGCCCCTCGAGCACCAGGGCTTGCCGGCGCAGGTCGATTTGAATGGACGAGAAATCAGGGTTCGCGGGCAAGAGCGAGACGATATGGCCGCGACGCTGAAACCGCTTGACGGTAACCTCGTCCTCGATGCGTGCCACGACGACCTGGTTGTTTCGGGCCTCGGTGGTGCGATGCACGGCCAGCAGGTCCCCGTCCAGAATCCCGGCCTCGCGCATGCTCAGGCCACGCACCCGCAGCAGGTAATCGGCCCGGGGCTTGAAAAGTGCCGGGTCCAGCCGGTAGCGGGTCTCGATATGCTCCTCGGCCAGGATCGGGCTGCCTGCGGCGACCCGCCCGACCACCGGCAGGCCGTCGTGGTCGCTTAATAGACGGATACCGCGAGAGGCCCCAGGCAGGAGCTCGATGGCCCCTTTGCGCGCTAAGGCCTTCAAGTGGTCCACGGCGGCATTCACCGAGCGGAAACCCAAGGCCCGGGCAATCTCAGTGCGGGTGGGCGGGTAGCCGCACTCGGCTGCGAAGGTGCGAATCATTTGCAGAATCTCGCTCTGGCGGGGAGTAAGGGAATCCATCGGCCCTCCGATAGCTGTATGTTTATACAGCAATACTGTTATTATATACAGGATTTCAGGCAAGGCAAGTCAAATCCCGGTCAGGCCTTCAGACACCCCGGTTTACCGAGCGACGCGTAGTACATTCACATCCTCACTCCAGCACGTCCTCCTGCCTGCGTGCAACACACAAACCGGCTGACAAACACGCAGAGGATGTAAGGGGTCACGCTATCTGATTTTCTCTGCAGCTTGGGGCCTGCGCACCTTCCCACGCTGCACACGGGCATCCACGACAGAGAAAGGTTATACATGGTCGGGTAGAAACAATGATGTGTTCCCGGTAGTCATTCTCCGCTTGAGACCCCTATCCCGAAGGCCTGTCTTTCTCGATTGCATGGACCGAAAGATCTACGCTTGCTTGCCGGTCTTAGCGAATAATGACACACGATACTTCAATGCTTGGTTAACTGAATTCTAAAACGAATCATTGGGGTGGTTTCGTATGCAGGAAGGTCATTGCCTGACCGTGAGTAGACACTTTTCCATTAATTAATACAGACCACTGAAGCAAGCAAAGGTTGATGTGGGGTGAGCTTCAACGTTGGAAAGAGGACTCCTTATTTTTCTCTCTGACATAGGGGGTTTTCGACTTTGAACGGAGGTGTAACTCAATTTGAGTTTTCTATCTCAACGTCACGCATGCCCGTACGACGGTGTGGGACTATTTTCTCGCGTGATCGTTGCTTATGCATGAGTCCGCGTGCATATCCGGGTCGGGCCAAGGGCCTTATGGATTCAGGTAAACCAACTCAAGCGGGGCTCTTAACGGCCGCAACGGATTGCCGACATCTTGCATGCCGGTATTCAAGCGGATGGCTCGTTAACACTGACGTGCCCTTATTTACGATGTAATCTTTTCGCAGGGCTCAGGATATCCATGGAACCGTAGCACGAAGGCGAAAATGCACAAGCGCAAAGGTCAGCCAAGAAGGGCTGGCGCCGGAGTGGCGACGGCGCGGGCGCCCGAGGCCAGGCTGCGTGCCGTTCTGGATACGGCCGTCGACGGGATTGTGACCATCGATGAATGTGGGGTGATCGAGTCATTCAACGTGGCGGCAGAGAGAATGTTTGGCTACCACGCGCGGGAGGTGATCGGGCAGAAGGTGAACGTGCTTATGCCATCGCCAGATCGGCAAAAGCATGATGGCTACATTGACAGGTACCGGAGCACGGGTGTAGCCAGGATAATCTGTACCCGCCGTGAGGTGACGGGGCTGCGCAAGGACGGAACGACATTCCCGCTGGAGCTCGATGTGAGTGCCTGTTCCGCCGATTGGGGGCAAAAGTTCACGGGAATAATGTGTGACGTTTCGAAGCGCAAGCAAGTGCAGCAGCAGGAGCGCCGCCAGCGCGAGCAGCTGGCCCACGTTGCGCGCGTGAGCACCGTTAGCTCGATGGCTGCCGCGCTGATCCATGAGATCAGTCAACCGCTCGCCGCCATCGTCAACTACAGTCAGGGGTGCGCGCGCAGGCTGCGTGGCGGGGACAACGACCCGCGTGCACTGCTTGACGCCATGGAGCAGGTCACCGTCCAGGCACAGCGGGTGGGCGCGATCATCCAGCGCCTGCGAAGCTTCGTATCCCAAGGAAAACTGCAGCGTTCGATGCAGGATGTCAACCGACTGGCTGAACAAGCGGCCTGCCTGGCCCAGCCAGAAGCCAACCAACACGGCGTCGCACTGCGATTCGATCTGGCCGATGATCTGCCACCGGTGCTCGTGGACGACATCCAGGTCGTGCAGGTCATTGTCAATCTGCTGCGCAACGGGTTGGATGCGTTGGTCGCGACAGAGCCAGGCCAACGGGAGCTGAGCGTGCGCACCTTAATGAGCGCAGGCGGAGAAATCGAGGTTGCCGTCAGCGATACGGGTCGTGGCTTGCCCGCGGACAAAACCGAGCAGGTGTTCACGCCCTTTTTCACCACGAAGTCAACGGGCATGGGGCTGGGACTGGCCATCAGTCGAATGATTATCGAGGCCCACGGCGGCCACTTGTGGCTGACACGGAACCAGAAACGGGGTGTAACGTTCCGATTCACGCTGCCGGTGCGGATCAAGAGCAATGCATGATGAACCGACTGTCTTCGTGGTGGACGATGACGAGGGGATGCGCAAGTCGGTGCGCTGGCTGATCGAGTCGGCCGGCCTCAACGTGGAGACCTATCCGTCGGCCAAGGATTTTCTAGATGCCTACGACCCCAGCCGTCCGGGCTGCCTGGTGCTCGATGTGCGCATGTCCGACTTAAGCGGACTGGAGTTGCAAGAAAAACTGGCGGCCAAGGAGATCACGCTGCCGATCATTTTCATTACCGCCCACGGCTCGGTGGCGGCGGCGGTGCGCGCCATGCGCGGCGGCGCCATCGACTACATTGTGAAACCGTTTGACCACGAGGCATTGCTGGGACGCATCGAGCATTGTGTCAAACGCGACCGGGAGATCCGGCGGGAACGCGCTTGGCGCGCGGAGGTAGTCACGCGCTTCGCCTTGCTGACAGCGCGCGAACGCGAAGTCATGGAACGCGTGATCGCAGGCAAGCCGAACAAGGTGATCGCCGCCGAACTGAATCTCAGCCACAAGACCGTCGAGGCCCACCGCGCCCGGGTGATGGAAAAGATGCAGGCTGGTTCTGTGGCGGACCTCATACGCATGGCCTTGGCCCGGGGAGGTGAAGGCACTAAGGGAATACCCTAAGCCGACAGCGCCTTCTTAAGGGAAAACCCTCAGTAGGCTAGGGTCATACCTAATTTACCCCTGCATTTGCCCCCCGTATAAATCTACTCAGCCCTTTGGGCTTTGATAGATATATCAATTGCGCAACAGTTCTGCGCGGCAAATAAACGAACACGAATGGGGAGCCACCGGTGCTTCATCTGATCAAACACACGTTTGTCTCGTTCTCGCGACACGCGCAGACTCGCAAGCAACAGAACAGCGATACGAGTCGTTCAGTCTTAGGGGGAGTCTCTAGATCAAAGAATCCGACTGAGAGCGGGATTTGTTTCGGAGCCACCAGCGAGGACTGGTCTACGAGGAGCTTGCATATAGATTGATGCCTCGTGCCTAGCGACTACCTCAGTCACTGTCGTTTGTGGCTGTCCGAGGTGCCCGACGCCTGTGCCGTTCAGCGCCAAGGAGGAGTACCAATGACTATCCGCGTACTGATTGTCGGTGACATCCGCCTTTATCGTGAAGGATTAGAGCGCGTGCTCCGTAAAGTGGAGCGGATTGTCGTGGTCGGGACAACTTCGGGCCGTGAAGAGGCCGGCGAACGCGTCCAAGCGCTAAATCCAGACGTCATTCTTTTGGATATGGCGATGTCCGAAGCCCACACGGCTGTCCGCGAGATTACCCATATCGCCCCAGACGTAAAGGTTGTGGCATTGACCGTGCCAGAGATCGACAGGGAAGTGATTGCGTGTGCGGAAGCCGGCGTGGCGGGTTACGTAACACGAGAGGGCTCGGTGAACGACGTAATTCAGAGCATCGAAGCCGCTGCAAAAGGTGAACTTCATTGCTCAGGCCGTATAGCCGCCTCGCTGCTACGTCGCGTTACGACTCTTGCAGCGGAAGGACATGCAGCCGGACCGGTTGAATGTCTCACCGGTCGCGAGTCTCATATTCTCGAGCTCGTGGAACAGGGTCTTTCTAATAAGGAAATTGCGCGAGCGCTCTGTATAGAAGTAGCTACCGTAAAGAACCATGTGCACAATATTCTTGAGAAGCTTGGGGTGCATCGTCGGGGAGAAGCCGCAGCGATGACGCGTCGCTTGCGCACTCATCATCCCCAAGAGTCGATGTAGAAATTTAGTTCCAAGGATGCAGATCGCACGGTCCGCCGTGTAGATCTTTAGATTTTCA
>JBHHZP010000158.1:0-7967 GCA_046758085.1 Acidiferrobacterales bacterium | reverse complement strand
GTGCACGGGCCTCCTCGTAGCACTGCTGGGCGATGGCGGGAAGCAACAACCGCACACCCAGCGCTTTGGCGGTCTTGGTGGCACATTCCAGATCCTTATAAATCCCATCCATGGCGAAGGAGGCGTCAAACTTGCCCGGTAAAATGAAATCGGGTACGGCCCGCTCCAGCGCCCTGCTCTGCCCCGAGCTCACCTTGAGCACCTCGTACAGTGCGCGTGGATCCATCCCGGCTTTCGCCCCCAATACCATGGCCTCACCGACTAGCACATGCGTTACCCCCACGATCATTTGATTGCAAACCTTGGCGGTAGCGCCCGCACCGACAGGGCCGAGATGAAAAATCTTCTTTCCCAATGTTTCCAGAATGGCACGCACGCGGCTCACCGCGCCCGCATTTCCGCCAACCATGATACTAAGGGTTGCCTCCTTTGCGCCCTTCGGTCCGCCGCTGATAGGCGCGTCGAGAAACTCGACGCCCGCGTCAGCCAACACGGCACCCATGTGGCGGCTCGTCATTGGGTCGACAGTGCTCGTATCGATGAATATGTGCCCGTCGCGCGCACCTTCGATGGCACCACCCTGCCCGAGGAGGATCTGCTCGACATCCTGCGGACGCGGCAGGCAGGTGAACAGTACGTCGCTCGTGCGCGCCACATCGGCCGCACTCGCCGCACGTGCTGCACCTTTTTTCACCATTGACTCCACCACTGCCTGACTGCGGTTGTGTACAGTCAATGGATAGCCGGCGTCGAGTAAGTTGGCGGCCATGGGTTTTCCCATCCGTCCTAATCCGATAAAACCGATGCGCATAAGTTGTCTCCTTGTTCGTCGAGTTTTCTGTCTTGCTCTACTGTGAACCGCTAGAATCGACCGGCGATGGTCAGCGCTACGAACGGGGCGGAGTCGTAGTCGTCCGAGGCGATTTCGTTGCCGTTGGGATCGTCGATCGACAACTGTCCCTCCACCAGGACCCCGGCATAGAGATCGAGCTTGAGTGCGTGCCCCAGTTTTCGTGACAGCCGGCCGAACAACGGCAACGCCCGTTCTTCGCCGATGCCATTGGGGACCGGCGCGTCATCATCGAGCCGAAACCGCAGGGAACGGTAGGCGCCCCCACCGGCAATCGCCCATTTCGGGCTGCGCGTGTACACGAGTTCCAATCCGGCCGGCCCGGTAGGACCCGCCCGGAAAGGATTGGACAGCCGCCATTTTTGTGTGATCTGCCAGTTAACAGCTGGAAATGCGAAAAAAACGTTCTGCTCCAGCCGGTTGAAGACGCCGACCCCCACGCCGATGGTCAAGGTCGGGCGCACGCTACGCACGGCGGAAAACACAACCCCATAGGTAAACGCATCGTCCCAATCGGCGCCGGATTCGCGCGCAAACTCGAATGAAGGCGTAAATAGAAAATGCCAACGATTGGCGGAGGAGAAGGAAAGCGGCACCCCGACACCGAAGCGGTGTATCCGGTCCCAGGGTTGCTGGCTACCCAGGGCCGTGCGCCCGGCAAAGTTGTAGTCCTCAAAGCCATAGGTCAGCGTCAGTCCAACCGACTGGGCTCGATTGAGCGGCCTTATCGCGTCGAAATCGAGAAAGTACCGCGTGACGCTGAACTGACCCCCGCCCGCCAAGTCTGACTCAAACTGGTGCACGGGTGTACCCGAGGCGGAGTAGGCTATACGCTGGCCAGGGCCCGATGCCGTGTCCGTCTGTGCCGCGGCAGATGCTACTAGCGGCCCTCGAAGCAGAACACCCGCCACAACGACGAAGAAGGCATGCCGCAATACCTTCGCCCTACTTCCCCAAGCGTTCATTCTTCCAGTTGTTCGTTGCCGTACTTGTTCGTTATTCCTGGCCACTGTCAGCCAGGTCATGCCATCAAGGACGGCAGGCACATACAGTAGGTGTACTACCGATCGGTATCTACCTGCGAGAGCAGCTCATAACTTGTTGGCACGCAAGCCGCTTAACGGGTAACGCGTACCGCGCCATTCAATGCCGCCGTTAACCAGCGCCAACACCGCCGAGCGCCAACAGATATACAACAACATGAGAATCATGATTGGAAACAGCGGGCCCTGCAGACGCGACATTGCGCCATGTGGGGTCACGTCCGCATATAACAGGCAGATAAAGCTCGCTGCCGCTGCGTTGATATACAGCAGCGAACCCTCAGAAAAAGGCAGGGCCGCAAACGGCAAGACAAAAATGACGATAAACACCAGTGATACCAACACCAATAATGGAACACTGTACCCAAAACCGGCAAAGGCATTCTTTGCCAAACCGTTCACGAGCGCACGCCACGACGAGTACCACTCGAGCGATATCAGCTCGTGCCCGAGCCACGCGTCCTGCCGAAATCCTGCCTGCCTAATGATCTTTCCGAGTTTCATGTCGTCATCCGGGCGCATTGCTATGGCGCGGTGGGTCCCTGCGGCGTCGTATGCGCGGCGTCGAACCATGTTGAACGCACCCACCCCGATATGCGCCATGCTATTCGGCTTGCACACTCGCCAGGGGCGCGCGTACAGCAAAAACACAATCGCGAAGCTCGTGATAAAAGTCTTCAGAAGCCAGCGTTTCGCGATTACGTGCGGGATCGCGACCAGATGATCGATGTGGCCAGCTTCCATTACGCTGACAGCGCGCGAGACGGTTGAAGGTGCCATGAAAACGTCTGCGTCGGTAAATAAAATGACCGCCCCGCTTGAGCGTTCCGCGCCTGTGAGCTGCGCATAGTTTTTGCCGAGCCAGCCCGAGGGTAGCTCGGTCAAATGAATTACATTGATGCTTATTTCCATCTTTTGCGACGCACGCTCGACCATCCGATCAAGAATGGTGCCAGTCGCGTCCGTGGAACGATCGTTCACGACAACTATCTCCAGGTCCGGGTAGCCCTGTGCCAATAGGGAAGCAACAGCGCTCTCGATGTCGTGCTCCTCATTGCGTGCGGCCACCACGATCGACACCCGAGGCGGTTTGCCCAGGTAACAAGACGGTTCATCTTTCAGGTACTTTAGCCGACGGCGGCCGAGCATCAAGCTGGTACCCGCAAGGACTACGAGGATCAGGCTACTCAGCCCGACCAGATACAGAATGTTGTTCAACATGATGCATGCTGTCTATATCGGCAGCGCACTCACACTAGCGCTCATTTCGTCGCTCCCCATGTTCACCGATCGGGTGGTTACCAACGGTCCCAATAAACGGCAGCAATAACATCCGGTGCAGGCGTGTAACCTGTACGTCCCGGAATTGCGAAAGGCCGATGGTCATAGCCTCATGCCCGGCGGCCGGCTGCGCTCGGTAAGTACCAAACTGCGATCTCGCTATGGAAGGTTGATGCCGAAGTTCGCGAAAATTCCAGGAAGTTCCCCAGTCTTTCGGCAGGCTCAAACTCCATAATGAAATTCATGGCGTACTTGGTGGGCGCAGTCTGACAGACCCTTCATTACGACATCGCCCGGGCCGCTTACTCGTAGGGATCGGAAGAGGGTTGCAAATGCTCGGGCTCGTCTTTGGCCGGAGAGTGATAACCACCACTGAAGAACAACAGCGGTCGGTGCGGCGCCGGGCCACGGTACAGGCCTATCACCTCCCCTACCACGATCCAATGGTCGCCGCCTTCATGGATCTCAGACACCCGGCATGCTACGGAACCTAAACATTCGCGCAGGCGAGGAACGCCGCCTGCTACGGGCCATGTAACAAATTCGAACTTAGGCAAGACTGGCTGTGCCGACGCACATGCGAAGTAATTGGCGACGGCTTCCTGTTCTTCGCTCAGAATGTTCAAGGTAAATTCCCGCCCTCTTTTCAGGTATGAAGACATGTGTGACTTCTTCGACGGACAGACGATGATCAGGGTTGGGTCCAGCGATAGGGACGTCACGCCGTTGGCGGTCATGCCGCGAACGTCACTGTCCTCTCTCGCAAGAACCACCGTGACACCGGTGGCGAACAGGCCTATAGTTTCGCGATAGGCCTCGGTGTCGATTGTGGGCCGATCCATTGGGTTTGTTGTCCGCTCGGAATCGCTCATCGGGGCGCAAGGCAACGTTCGCTGGCATTCTATCAGCTTTGCGGCACGACACCATTTGGCTGTTACCACAGAATTCCGATGGTTTATGATCTCGGCTGTTCTTTAAAGGCACAGCATCCGGCCCGGGTCACCACACCCATTCAGGTACAGCCCCAGCCTTGAATGCGAACGGGGGCTTGCCTGAAAGCGTGGGCAGGCCTCGGGACAACGTTCGGATCGGAAGTGGACATGATTGGCCTTGACGGTGTCGCGAGTACGGCCCGCGGTCGTGCGCGTGCAGTAACCTAGCACGGCGACAGACGTGTCGACACCAATGTCAAAAGGGAAAGTCAGGTCGATTTGAGGTCAGACTGGGGAGCAAAAGCCGCGAGCTCCGTTCAGTTGTCGGGGGATGCGGCGCGTCCTGCACGCTAGTCGCACCGCACCCTTGCGATCGTGGTGACCCCCGCGCGCAGAACTTCAACGGTCCGGCCGTTCTCGCCGTTGTGGTCACTCACACACAACGTAAACGTCGCCAAGATTTCTTTCGGTTTGCAGTTGTCTGAATTCGGGCTATTGGACGAAGTTTGACCAGAGCAGCCACTCACAAAGCCGCCATTGTCATTGTTGTCGCCGCCGTTACCGCCAGAGTTTCCGGAGCCACCGGAGTTTCCGGAGCCACCGGAGTTTCCGGAGCCACCGGAGTTTCCGGAGACACCGTCATCGTCTTTATCTTTATCCTTATCTTTGTCTTTGTCGTTATCGCCACCAGCCACCGCATCGCTAATACCCATCAGGCGGGTCAACGTCTTTCCGGCCCACCGCGCTGCCACAGCCACATAGTTTGACGGGCTCGCCAATGCGCCATTACCCACGCAGTCCAGACAGTGCACGACCACGATGTCCATCGGGTCGAACTGGATGAATTTATTGCCGCCACTCTTGGGAATGCTGACAGACACGGTGGTCGCGCCCTCATAAGCGTTCTTCACGCGCAGCACCTCATCAATGCCGTCGACAACACCGTCACCGGCCTCATCGGTAAAAATCATCCAACCGATTTCCCATTTGTTACCGGAGCAGGCTACGCCGTCGGAGCTGGGGCACGCGCTCACGATCACATCGCGCGTCACCGCTTCGGTACGCGCCAACTTAAAAGACTCCGCCAGAAACTGGGCATGACCCATCAACCGCGTGTCGATGATGTAGTTGTAATAGCTGGGGATGGCGATGGCAGATAGGATGCCGACGATCGCCACCACTATCATCAGCTCGACGAGCGTAAACCCGCCTTGTTGTGTGTGCGATTTGTGAAAAAAACCCATAAATCTACGGCTCTGATCGAGATTTTGAATCTGCCCGTACTAGATAAAAGCAATAAACGTGCCCACGGCTTGTAAGCCCCTCGACCCAAAGGAAATATCGTTAATTCAATGAGTTAGAGAATTTTCCGGATCGCCGTGGAATCCGCGCGCCCGGGCCGCGGCACATGAACATGCTGCAGAATTACCACGACACGGCACCCGGTGCCGCGGCCCGACCTAGGTAGGGCTATTTCGCCGGGGCCATCGCCCCGTGCTGAAACCGGGACTCAAGGTACGTTCGGCGGGCCAGTTCGGCCCGATTTATCAGAAGGATAACCAGCAACGAATGCTAGCCTGCATTTCTCACCGGGTATCGTCGCGAGGGCGCGGAGATGGCGGTGGATACAAGGCGCGCGAGCGAAAATGCGCGGAGGCGTAGCTTGCACTACGTTGAGCACATTAGCCGAGCGCAACGCCGTAGACGCGGGCAGATACGCGGTCGCAGCAGATAGCTGGGTGAGAAATGTAGGCTCGTTACTTACCAGCAACTAGAATGCCCGCATTGCGCGCCCGTTCACGTCCGGATACTCCAGCCGCTGCACGGGTTCTTGTGATCCCGACCCCGTCAATCGCACCGCACTCGTTCTACTGTCGTCATGCCCGTGCGCATGACCCGTACGGCGCGGCCGGACCTGCCGATATGGGCACTGTCGCACAGCGTGAACGTTGCGAGATTCAGCAAGCTGTCGCTGCCATTGTTGCCCTTATCCTGCTTGTTCTTGTCACCACTGCGATTACACTCGTTCTCAGAGTTAGGGTTGTTGGAGGAATTCTGGTCAGAGCAACCGGCCCGGTAGCCTTCGTTATCGTCGCTATTATTGTCATCGCCGTTGCTGCCGTTATTACCGTTGTTGCCTGCGTTACCGGTTTTCGCGATTGCATTCTGTATACCTACCGCCCGCAACAGTGTCCATCCGGCCCATTGGCTGGCAGTGGCATAGTCCAACGCGTTGGCAGATAACTGACTTTCACCGCAGCCTTCACACCTGACAAATTGAATCAGGTTGGGCTCAAACTGAACGTAATTCCCACCGCCGTTGGCGACGGTGATGGTCGTGGTTCCCTCGTAGCTGCCCTTGGCACGCAAGACCTCGTCGATACCATCCACGGTACCGGGCGTGTCCTCATCGGAAAAAATGATCCAGCCGACTTCCCAGGCCGAGCTGGTACAGCTGGCGCCGTTCGTGCTGGGGCAGAGGCTTACCGGTACGTCGCGCGTCACTGCTTCGATCCGTGCGAGGTGCAAGGATTCCGCCAGGAACTGCGCGTTGCCGGTCAAACGCGTATCAATGACGTAATTCCAGTAGCTGGGTATCGCTATGGCGGTGAGAATGCCGGTGATCGCGACCGTTATCATCAAGTCGAGCAACGTAAACCCGGCATTAGTCTTGCAAGGACTTTCAGAAGAATGCATTACTGGGGCATCCCTATGCTGTTTCGCAAGGCAGCGATTGCCCTAAATGCAGCAAATATCATGCCGTCAGCGCCCCAAAAACGACGGCTGTAGCGGGAAACTCTTGATAAATCAATACTTTGGATGCGTGCTAGGGTGGTAGGCAAGGCCGATGCCGGGGCCGGAGACAAGGCCCGGCCGGCCGGCGACGGGCCAAGATGCGGCACTTCCTGCCGCCAGCGGTCCAGTGGAACACCACCGCGCCGGGTTTTGCTGTACTCAAAACCCCGATGCGTAGTACGGCTGCGGCATCAGGGTGACGTATAGGAAGGAGGTAGCACCGACGACCTCCCGTGCTACATTTAGGTGAACTGATGGATATTGCAAACGACAAACCGCTGAGGAAGCCCCTCACGCTCTACCTGGTTGCGGCTGGTTATCTCGTCGCGATGGTTTTGAATATCTTCCAGATCTATAGCCAGGGCCGGGGTATTTATCCGCACGATGTGCTTTTCATCATCCTATTTCCGGTTGCTGCCTACGGGATCTTCAAGGTCAAGCGCTGGGGCTGGTATCTGGTCGTCGGGCATATTTTATTTCTCTTGATTATCAATGTCGTGCTCACCCTGCGGCTAGGATATGTCATAGATGCGCTGTTCATTCAGCTAAACTTGCTGCTCGTGTTTTTCCTGTGGTACTTCCTGCGCAGCAGCGTGCGATCACCGTTCCATAACCCAGCGTTGCGCTGGTGGGAGCGGCAACACGCACGATACGGCGCAACGTTCGAGGTTGCCCTGCACAAGGGCTCAGACCTGGCGCTGTCTGTCGACGGTATAAATCTCTCGAGCGGAGGCTGCTTTGTGAGATTGACCGACGATCAGAACGTGGCGCTGCACGACCGCGTCGAGGTCGAACTCAAGTATGACGAGTTCGAACCCTTCCATGCCAGGGGCCGCGTGACGTGGGTCACCGGAGGCTCTGAATTCAACCCGAAAGGCGCGGGCATCGCTTTCTCCCGGCCCGATCGCGCTAACCGTCTCCTGCTCAAGGCCATCATGCGAGTTGTCCGAGACCGCGGGGCCAAGACATCTGAAAGTACGGCGCCGGCCTGATCGCGATACCCGCCCGGACCAGCAATAGATCGAACCGCCCACTGTCGCAGGGCATACAACTGACGACGCACGA
>JBHHZP010000157.1:0-8127 GCA_046758085.1 Acidiferrobacterales bacterium | reverse complement strand
TCGCCTAACCGGCGAGTATTCTAATCGGGTTCTCGCACCCAAAGACGAGGTACTTTGACTCGGACCCTCCCTGGTCCTCGCCCTGCGGGTCGCCTGCGGCGGTCCAAATCTGATCCGGTCAGATTTGTCTTTCCGCGACAAGAAAGTACCCAAAGAAACGCTCCCCCGGGTTCCGTGCACGGATGCACCTATGCCGCGGGTGCAGGGACGCACAGGAGCGGCCTGCGGCCGCACACCCCGCGGGTTTCTGCGCTGCGCTATCCCTGCTGCGCTTGAAACCCGGGGCTTGCCCTCCGTGGCAAGCCCGTTCGCCGGGGCGAGCATTCACGGGACGCTCGCCTTTTCCCGGCTCACCCCTCGCCCCAGAGCTTGCCTCAGGGGGTCCGCCGAAGGGCCATCCCTGTCCCGGACGCGGGGGATCCGTCCCCCGCCCCTTACGGGCCCGCCCCTCGTCTGCACTCGGGGCTCGGCTTGACCAAGGGGGCCAAAAAAAGCAAGTCAACTTCACCCTACTCGGGCCGGGGCTTCGGCTGCGCGCCTCACTCGGCTTGAGTAAGGGGAACCAAAAAAACGTCCACTGCACCCCACTCGGCCGCTTCGCCTTCTTCGGCGCTTGGCTTGGCGAAAGGCGCCCATAAAAACTAAGACAAAACACAGCCACAATTCCCCCTCCCGTCATGGGACGGGACTAAGGGGAGGGTCCCGGATCACGGATCTACATCCAATCGCTGTGCAAGTGCTCCAGGCGCAGGCGCATCACCTTGCCTCCAATGCTGTCGAGCGCTTCGATTTTCTCCAAGGCGCTATTCATATTCTTTTCGGCCACGCGATGAGTCAGCATGATCAAAGGTACCCTGTCTTCGCCTTCAGCAGGTTCCTTCTGGATGACGGCCTCGATGCTGATATTAAAGTTAGCCAGCAGCTGCGCAACCTCGGCCAACACCCCCGGACGATCAAGCGCGTTCATGCGCAAGTAGTACGAGGTTTCGACCTCCGCCATCGGTAGAATGTGCACATCTGACAGCGCGTCGGGCTGAAACGCGAGGTGCGGGACCCGGTTGGTCGGATCAGTCGTCAGCGTACGAACCACGTCGACCAGATCAGCAACGATCGCGGATGCGGTCGGGTCGGCGCCGGCACCGGCACCATAATAAAGTGTGGGCCCCAGTGCATCACCCTTTACCAGCACGGCGTTCATAATGCCATTCACGTTGGCGATTAGCCGGCGCTCAGGAATCAAAGTAGGGTGCACGCGCAGCTCGACGCCGCTGTCTGCCCGCCGCGCAATCCCCAAATGCTTGATACGGTACCCCAGCTCCTCGGCATACATAACGTCGGCCGGCGTGATCTCGGTAATGCCTTCGGTGTAGGCCTTATCAAATTGGAGCGGGATACCAAAAGCGATGGACGCGAGGATAGTGAGCTTGTGTGCGGCATCGATCCCTTCGACATCCAGTCTTGGATCCGCTTCGGCGTAGCCGAGACGTTGCGCATCAGCAAGAACCTCATCGAACGCCTTTCCCTTGTCACGCATCTCGGTAAGAATGAAATTTCCCGTACCGTTAATGATTCCTGCCAGCCACTCGATGCAATTTCCGGACAACCCTTCGCGAATTGCCTTGATAATCGGTATGCCGCCACCAACTGCTGCCTCGAAGGCCACCATGACGCCTTGCTCCTGGGCTGCCGTAAAAATCTCGTTACCGTGCACGGCGATCATTGCCTTGTTGGCCGTGACCACATGTTTTCGCGCAGCGATGGCTTGTAGTACGAGCTCGCGGGCAGGATGGTAACCGCCAATGAGCTCGACAACGACATCTATATCAGGGCTGCTTACTATCTCTACCGGATCCTGCGTCAGGGCGATGTCATCAATGGGGCAGGCCCGCGTTTTGCTGAGGTCGCGCACTGACGCCTGGATCACCCGGATCGCTCGTCCGGCGCGCCGTGCAATCTCCTCACCATTCCGCAGCAACACGTTGATGGTACCGCAGCCAACGGTGCCTAAACCGAGAATGCCGATTCTTGCCGCCCTCATGCCGGCCTCTTTCCTTTTGCCAATGTCCCGGCGTTATCGCGCTTTAGCATACTGCGGATACAACGAATGGCCTGGCGGGTGCGATGCTCGTTCTCAATCAGGCTAAAACGTACGTACTCATCGCCATACTCACCGAAACCGATACCAGGTGATACAGCCACCTTGGCTTCTGCCAGCAACTTCTTAGAAAACTCCAGCGACCCCATCGATCGATAAAGCTCGGGGATACGTGCCCACACGAACATCGTTGCTTTGGGTTTATTCACGATCCACCCTGCGGAGATCAATCCATCGCACAACGTGTGGCGACGCTTCTCATAGGTTGCACGAATGTCTTCAACGATTTCTTGCGGCCCCTCCAATGCGAGGATGGCTGCCACCTGAATGGGCGTGAAGATGCCGTAATCCAGATAAGACTTCAGGCGCGCTAATGCCTGGACTAGGCGTTCGTTGCCGCACATAAAGCCGACGCGCCACCCCGGCATGTTATAGCTCTTCGACAGCGAAAAGAATTCTACCGCCACCTCCATCGCACCCGGCACCTGCAAGATCGACGGCGCCACGTAGCCGTCGAACACGATGTCAGCATAGGCGAAATCGTGAACGATCCAGATCCCGTGCTCGCGCGCTACGTCCACTACCTGCTGAAAGAAGGTAAGATCAACGCACTGTGCGGTCGGGTTTGCCGGAAAATTGAGCACGAGCATCTTCGGTGTCGGCCAGGAATTTCGAATTGCCTCCTCCAGCTCGGCGAAGAAATCGCCGCCCGGCACGAGTGGCACATGGCGAATATCAGCCCCGGCGATTACGATCGCCCATGGGTGAATGGGGTAGGCCGGATTCGGCACCAGCACCGCGTCACCGGGCTCGACGGTAGCCAGAGCCAGATGGGCAAGACCCTCTTTGGAGCCGATGGTGACGATGGCGTGTTTTTCGCTATCTAGCTCGACGTCAAATCGTCGCTTGTACCAGTTGCAAATGGCGCGCCGCAGTCGTGGTATCCCGCGCGACATAGAGTAGCGGTGTGTTTCGGGGCGCTGCGCGACCTCGCACAGCTTGTCCACGATGTGTTTTGCCGGTGGACGCTCCGGGTTGCCCATACCGAAGTCGATCACATCTTCGCCTCGCTTGCGGGCTTGCGCCTTGAGGTCGTTGACGATGTTGAAGACGTACGGCGGGAGCCGCTTTATGCGAGGAAATTCATCCATCTGACTATAGTGGGGCCTGGTCGCCGAATCTAAAAGCCGGTTACAACGTGAAGCTTGCAGAGACGCGGAGACGTGGAAATACACCCTAAAAACTAGTACTTGGTGGCTGGTGAGTGGTCCCACGGTTTCCTATCGGGATAACCATTCGGATCACCGATCACGAATCGCTAATCACCAGTCTGTAAAGGACTTGTTCCTTTGCGGGCTCCGCGCCTCTGCGTTTTTCCCAGAACGTTAATAGCTTGCCCCGGATTGTGGCCCTAGTAAAAAGGCATGAACGATAGCTAGGCCCGCGGTGGGTGTCAATTGTGGCGATGATCGCAGGTACAATATAGCAAAGGGGGTCGAGACGGTGAAAATTCAACTGGAAACCGCCAATTCTCATCTAAACGTCTTTCGTACATACGGCCCGGGCCAGATCACGGTGAATGAAACCATTTACCGGGCAAGTCTAATCGTTACCCCGAATCGCATTATCGACGATTGGCCGCCGCAGACCTTTGTCGAGCTCAAAGCCGACCACTTCGAAACGATCATGGCGTGTAATCCCGAGTTAGTGATTCTTGGGACCGGCAGACGGCTGCAGTTTCCTCATGCAGCGGTTACACGTCTCCTGGTAGAAGCGCATGTAGGGCTTGAAGTGATGGACACCGGTGCGGCCTGCCGTACCTATAACGTCCTCACGAGTGAAGGCCGCCGGGTCGTGGCCGCTTTGCTTATGATCGAGGAACAAGAAGATAAGTAAACTACTCAACGCAAAGGCGCTAAGACGCAAAGAGTATTCACCATCAAACGCTGTTTGTCAATTAACTTTGCGCCTCTGCGTCATTGCGTTGGATGTTGCGGTACTAAAACAAAGATTCGATCGAGTAGCCGGCCTTCTCTAGCAGCACCCGCAGGCGCCGCAGTGCCTCGACCTGGATCTGACGCACGCGCTCACGTGTTACACCGATATCTGCACCGACCTCTTCCAGGGTGGAAATTTCCCGGCCGTTCAAGCCGAAACGCCGTTCCACTACTTCCCGCTGCTTGTCGTTAAGATCACTCAACCAGATCTCGATCTGTGCCTGCAGATCTTCCCGGTGCAGAAGTTTCTCGGGGTCCTGGGTCTGCTCGTCGGCGATGGCATCGAGCAAGGACCGGTCGGGATCCTCGTCGAGCGGCGCGTCGACCGATGCAACACGTTCGGTGAGGCCAATCATATCCTTGACCTCGTCAAGCGGTTTGTCCAAAAGATTGGCGACCTCCTCGGGGGTCGGCTCATGGTCTAGCTTCTGAGACAGATGCCGGGCAGCGCGCTGATAAATGTTGATTTCTTTTAGCACGTGCACCGGCAACCTTATTGTACGCGTCTGGTTCATTATGCCGCGCTCTATCGTCTGGCGGATCCACCAGGTAGCGTAAGTCGAGAACCGGAATCCGCGCTCGGGATCGAACTTCTCCACGGCACGAATCAATCCCAGGTTCCCCTCTTCTATGAGGTCAAGAAGGGCAAGGCCGCGGTTCATGTAGCGCCGGGCAATTTTCACCACTAGGCGGAGATTGCTTTCGATCATCCGTTTGCGCGATTCATCGTCGCCGCGCTGCGCTTTGCGCGCGTAATAGACTTCTTCCTCGGCAGAAAGCAGTGGAGAGAAACCGATCTCTTTCAGATAGATGCGTGTAGCGTCAGCTTGCTGCGTGTCTTCGACCGTAGATTTTTGTTCCACCGGCGCGTCGGCGACCGCCACCGCGGTGGACTCGCCCTCCTCCTCCGCCGTTTCCTTTGGCGAGTCGGCTTTCTTTCGAGAGGGCTTCTCGTCGTTTTTTGTCTTAGACGATTTTCGAGGGGGCATATGCCTATCTTTTCGGAAGATACTTAAGCGGGTCAACCGGAGAACCGCGATAGCGAATCTCGAAGTGGAGCTTTACCCGATCGGTACCACTGCCGCCCATAGCGGCTATCTTCTGACCACGTTTTATCACATCACCTTCTGCAACGTAAATTCGATCAGCGTGCGCGTAAGCACTAAGAAAATCGCGGTTGTGCTTGACGATAATAAGCTGACCATATCCGCGAAGTCCACTGCCTTTATACACTACCTTGCCCGGTGCCGCAGCGCGAATTGTCTGGCCGCGCCTGCCGCCGATGTCGAGCCCCTTGTTCGAACCCTCATGCGAAAAACGGGCCAGTATCGGCCCCGCAGTGGGCCAGACCCAGGAATCTACCTTGACCGGTGCCTGCCCCGCACTGCGACTGGTTCCGCTCGAGGACAAGGCGCGCGACCTCGAGCCGGCGGAAGCCGACTTCGGCTGGGGAGGTGAAAGTCGCAGCGCTTGCCCCGGCTTGATGACATAAGGCGGCGGTACATCGTTCCATCGGGCAAGATCGCGAACATCGACACCGGATTCGGCCGCTATGCTATAGAGCGTATCGCCCGCCACTACTGTCCTTTTTTTCTTGCCGGATCCTGCGCCGGCTGACGCGGGCGGAGATAAACGAATTACCTGCCCCGGCTTTAGGAGATAAGGGGGGCGGATGCCGTTCCACCTGGCAACATCGCGGTAATTGCGCCCGGCCTCCCAGGTAATGCTGTAGAGCGTGTCGCCCGCTGAGACCAAGTAGTACTCGGGCCCCGGCGCGCGCTCACCCCGACGCGGGTCGCTGCTCGGTGTGGTGGGCCGGTAACCACACGCCGTCACCAGAACGGCGAATATTAACAGTGGAATCGCGTACCGCAAGTGAGCGCGCATCAACTCTGGGGCGGAGCCTGGGCCTCCGTGCACGGCATACAATTACTCTTGCCCGGTTACGAGCGGAACGAAATTGACGTGCTCCAAGCGGGTCCTCGAAGTACCGGTACCGGTGTTTCTGATCACCCATAACTCCTGCATATCCACGCTTCCCACCGGGATCACCATGCGCCCGCCCACGGCCAGTTGGGTAACCAGCGTCTCCGGGATCTCGGCCGGCGCGGCCGTGACGAGAATACCATCGTATGGGGCATGCTCGGGCCAGCCCTCGTTACCATCGGTCAGCTTGCAGTTCACGTTGCGGTATCCCAGAGTCACCAGTCGTCGCCGTGCCGTTTGCAGCAACGCCCCGATGCGCTCAACGGAATAGACTTGTGCCGCCAGCGTCGCCAATATCGCGGTCTGATACCCTGAGCCGCCGCCCACTTCCAGGACCTTCGCCAGCGGTTGCTCGGCAAACAGCGCCTGCGTCATGAGTGCTACCACATACGGCTGCGAGATAGTCTGACCATAACCGATGGGCAGGGCCGTATCCTCGTACGCCCGACTGGCCAGGGCTTCTTCAATAAAAAGGTGCCGTGGCACCTTTTTGATGGCCTGCAGTACGCGCTCGTCATCAATGCCCATCTCACGCAGCCGCACGATCAGCCGGTCACGCGTGCGCCGCGACGTCATGCCAATCCCTGCCGCGGACCGGCGTGTCATCCGCGGTCTCGGTCCAACCAGGAGGCGACCTGGTCCAGGGCCGCATAGCGGGTCAAGTCTACGTGTAACGGGCTGACCGATACAAAGTTGCAACGCACTGCATGAAAATCGGTTCCCGGCCCGGCGTCGGCCTCGGTTCCGGGGGGTCCGACCCAGTACACCGGCTCACCGCTCGGGTCGTGGGTGCGCACCACAGGCTCCGATTTATGCCGGTGCCCCAGGCGCGTTGCTTCGACGCCCGCGATCTTAGCCATCGGCACATCCGGGACATTAACATTTAGAATGGTGTCGGCCGGCAAAGGGTTCTCGCGCAGCTTGTCTAACAGCTGCAGCGCCACGGCGGCTGCCGTGTCAAAGTGCTTGCCGGCCGGCCCTGCCAGCGAGATGGCCATGGCGGGCGTGCCCAGGAAGCGTCCTTCTATGGCGGCAGCCACCGTGCCAGAGTACAAAACGTCGTCACCGAGATTGGAGCCGCGATTAATCCCGGCAAGAACCATATCCGGTTCCCGATCCATAAGGCCGGTGATCGCGATGTGGACGCAATCGGTGGGCGTTCCGTCCACGTAAAGGAATCCATTTTCGCCCTGCTTCACCCGTAATGGGCGATCCAGAGTGAGGGAGTTGCTGGCACCGCTGCGGTCGCGATCAGGCGCCACGACCTCGACCCGGGCCACGGGCCGCAACGCCTCGGCCAACACGGCCAGGCCGACAGCGAGGTATCCATCGTCATTGCTGAGCAGTATTCGCATCGCCCCCGGGGAAGATACAGAAAATATCATCCAGAAGCCAAAACCGGGGGCGGGCGGCGACTAGGATTCCAACAGGCGCGGCAGCAGTTCCACCAGGTTACACGGGCGAGTGCGATAGTCGAGCTGATGTACGAGCACCTCGTCCCACGCAGTCTTGCAGGCACCAGATGAGCCGGGAACGCAGAAGATGTAGGTGCCGTTGGCAACACCGGCAAGTGCGCGCGACTGCAGCGTCGAGGTCTTGATTTGATCGTACGACGCCGCTCGAAAGATCTCGCCGAATCCCTCGACTTTCTTGTCCAGCAACGGCGCTATGGCCTCGGGTGTTCCGTCGCGTCCGGTCACGCCGGTGCCACCTGTGGTGATTACCGTGTCCACGTCCGCATCCGCGATCCAAACACTCACCACAGCACGGATTTTATAAATGTCGTCGGGTACGATGAGTTTCTTGGCAAGCCTGTGACCTGCGTTGGTCAAGCGCTGGGTCAGCACCTTGCCTGAGGTATCGGTTTCTTCCGTGCGCGAATCGGAAATGGTTAATACCGCGATATTGAGCGGGATGAATTGTCTTGTCTTATTTTCTGACATGCTTTGCCTTAAAGAACCGTTGGTCCGTGATCCGTGAATTGCTTTTTCTTGATCCCCCTTACTCAAGCCGAGCGAGGGGCGCAGCCGAAGCCCAGGCCCGAAGGGG
>JBHHZP010000156.1:0-8225 GCA_046758085.1 Acidiferrobacterales bacterium | reverse complement strand
TGCACCTATGCCGCGGGTGCAGGGACGCACAGGAGCGGCCTGCGGCCGCACACCCTGCGGCTGCCCTCGGACCTGCACTGGCCTCAGCGGGTTCGCCCAAGACCTTTTCGTCGCTGCCGCTGTCCGTGCTTCGCTCGAAAGCCCGGGGTTCGCCGTCCGTGGCGAACCCGCTCGGCAGGGCGAAGGTTCACCGGACCTTCGCCAATGCTCCGCCTCGCCCCTGTGCCTGGGGCGAACGTCGGGGTCCCTGCCCGACTCCTGCGGGTCGGTCCTTCGGCGGCGCTGGGTCCTCGGCTTGACCAAGGGGGCCAAAAACATCAACGGCACCCCGCTCGCGCCCTTCGCCTTCCCTCCTCGCTCGGCTTGAGTAAGGGGCTTCAAAGCAAAACAAAACCCCAGACCCGCGATCTTCGTCTGCACACGGGGTTCGGCTTGAGCAAAGGGGTTCAAAAAAGCCTACCCCCCGCGATCGCAACTACTTCACCGGGAGATTGCGCTTGGCGATCTCCCCGCGACGGTTCCACTTGATGTGCAGATCCGGATCGTCACCGCGGTGAAACACGAACAGGTTCTGATGTGGCTCCCTGCCCAGAATTACGTCGATCTGAGTGGTGCGGTCCGCACAGATGACGTCCGTCAACTGATGACCTTTTAATTTCAGCGGGAGCGGATCCGGTCGATAGCGATAAAGCTCGGTGCCGCTTTCGGCATTGAAGTCCATAAAGTAGGTAAGCTGCGGCTCGAACTCCTTGAGATCGAGAAAAACCGTGAAATGGTTAGGCGTGATCTTGTTCTTATGGGTGTTAGCAACCGTCTTGGAGGGCTTTGGCCGCCCCTTGACGATCGCTCCCAGGGCGAAGCTGTAGTCATCAATCGGTGAGCCGGTCTCATCACGAAAGCGAAAGTCGAGCTGGGCAAACGCCCCGCGGTCGCGTCTTGTTCTGCGCATGACCGCGTCCAAACCCGCGCGCGCACGATCATAGTCCGCCCGTGTGTTTACCCGCAGGCACTGGAGGATGAGCTTCAGGCTCAGGTAACGGGGCTGGCGTGGGTCGGCCTTGGTGGTAATGCTGTTCATGATCCCGTGCTTGGCTCCGGAGTGGACGTAGTCGGCGAGTGCGGCGAACGGCACGTCGTTGATCTCGCTGACTTTGCGCGCTCGTTTAGTCAACCCGTTTAACTCATAACGACAAAAGTTCAGATTCCCCGCCGGCACCCGCACGACCATATCCGAGCCTTTTTCGTAGCCGGCTGGAAAGATCTTGGACTTGAAAAAGTCCTTTTCCACCCGGTCGCCGATCAGGCCATAGGGCCGTATTCCCTTGCGTTGCCAAACCGCCGGATCCAACCATAACTCATTGTTTTCCCATGAAAATTCGCTGCCCAACTCTAACGAAGTGAGCACCTTCTTGCCGGTAGGCCCGAAAAAGGCCGCGTGTGCCAGCATCGATCGCCCGTGATGGGCCAGACGTGAGCCAAAGTGCGGGCCGGCCAGGAAAACCAGGTTTTTGAGCGGCTTGCGGTCGGCAAACTTACCGATATAGTGATACGCAATCCACTGCTTGACCACCAGGGCACCCGTGCTGTGTGTAACCATGTGAAACGCTTGTGTCCATGGGGCACGGCCGAGATGTCGCATGAGCTCGCGATGCATCGCACGGGCGATGTCCTTTACCTCGACCTCGTTGTCGAGCGACACGTAGCGGCCGAGAAAGATCTCGTGCAGATCGAACCCGTGCTCGGCCAGCTTTAGATGAAGGGCCTGGTAGGTCGTGGTCTCGTCGACGGACCAACCATGAACGAGGAATACCTTGTCTGCCATAACTCCCCTCCTTTTGAGATAGCGAGCAGCGGTACACGGCCTATCGTTAATGTGGCCTGTACTTCAGCAACCGTTAAGAATAATCTCGAGTTGGCGTGTGTGAACCGTATTATTTGTGCCGTGATCTTTTTACGAAACTCCTTTCTTTTACCATTGCTATCAAGCTCGGCCAACTCTTTCGTACGGCCTTCACATAGGCGCCGCGCGACTTGGCAATAGATCCGACAGCTGGGGTTATGGTCGGGGGCACACACGGGTGCACGACCGCGCCCTACCGGCGGGCTCGGGCCAACCGGTGGCTCGCGGGCGTTGGTAATCGGCCTAGCCGGCGCCGATGATGGCCTGCGCGCGTTTGCGCAGCGGCTCGGCTTCGGTGTGTTTTCCCTGCGAATCGTACAGCGCCGCCAGATTACCCATGACGGTCGCCACATGCGCATGATCCGGTCGCACGGCCTCGTAAATTCGCAGCGCGCGCCGCAAGCACATCTCGGCCTTTCCGAACCGCCCCTGCATCTTGTACACCAGAGCAATGTTGTTGAGGGTGGCGGCCACGCGCGGGTTTTCGGGGCCCAGCGGCGCAACCAGCTTGAGGGCAGTGGAGAAGTGTTTCTCGGCTTCGGTATAGTCACCGGCGCGAAAGGCCTTCTTGCCGGCAGTCTTGTGCAAGCGCCAATTGGCCGCTATACCGGTTTTGCCACGCGAGACGGGACGCAGTAGCGCGGCGAGTCGTAGCCACAGCGTGTTGAATGGCCCCCTGTGCACTTCACGGGGTGTGGAGTTTGCAAGTCCCACGATTCGTTACGGCAAGCTTGCCGATCAATTGCCTACATCAAGCGTAGCAAAAAACGCTTTAATGATTGGTGTAAGCGTGCGTGTCAGGCCCACAGAACCGCGGGGATTGCAATGCCACAAACCGATGTGGCGTCACGACACCGACCAGGAACCCGGGCCACCCGCCCACCCCGAACAGGGGCGGCGTGTGCCTCGGGCCAATGTCCACCGACTTGCCGTTCTTTGATACGAGGCGATCACCCTAATCGGATACTCCCGCGTTTCGCAGGCCTTCGAGATAGTGCGCCATATCGTCGGGATCGGAAATGAGATGGTACTTACGAACAAAGGCTAGCGTGAAATCCGCCCGCAGTCGCAACAGCTCGTCCAGTGCGCGGTGCACCTCATCCGATCGCCCTAGATGACCGAGCGCCGAAACCAGCACGGCATGGCGTGACCACTGAAAATGCGGCTCGCGCAGTGCCTTTCGTGCCCACTCGACGGCCTTGTCGTACTGCCGCATGAAAAGGTGAGCATCCGCCATGCGCACTAGAAAGGAACCCATATACGGGTCGCGCGGGCTCAGTCGGATGGCATGCTCGAGATACGGAATAGCTTCTTTCGCTCTGCCGCTAAACACCAACGCGGCGCCGGCGCCGTAATGCGCCCACGCGAAGCTCGGGTTCAGCTCGAGCGCGATCTCGAGCTCGGGGATCGCTAAATCGTGCTCACGTCGCAGGTAATAAACCCGGCCCAATGTGCAATGCGCCGCTGAGTCTGTACTGTCCAACTCGACCGCTCGCCGCGCAGCGACAAGCGCTTTATTGCGGTTTTGCTCCGGTGAGTCAGCCAATCCGTAGACCAGACCAATGTAATAGGCTTCGGCCGAGGCCGAAAAGGCAGGGCTAAGATCAGGGTCGAGCTCGATGGCACGTAGAAAAAGCTGTTGCGCTTGCGTTAGGCTTTCTTTGGTGTACTTATAGAGCTGCGCCAATCCACGCTGATAAAGATCCCAGGCATCCAGATTTTCCGGTCGCATTGATCGGGCGCGTTGCCGCTCGGCCTTCCCCAGCTCGGGCTCGATGGCGCCAATAATAGTCTCGGTCAGCTCGTCCTGAAGCGCAAAGATGTCCTCGAGATCCCGGTCATAGCGGTTGGCCCAGACATGCGTACCCGTGGTGCTGTCGACGAGCTGCGCCGTGATGCGTACCCGATTTTCAGCCTTGCGCACGCTACCCTGGAGCACATAGCGCACGCCAAGGGCACTCGCCACGTCCTGCACATTCGGGGACTGGCCCTTGTATGTGAAGCTTGAGTTGCGGGCGATCACGAAGAGCCAGCGAATACTCGACAGCGAGGTAATAAGGTCCTCCGTAACACCGTCGGCGAAATACTCCTGGTCAGGGTCTTGGCTCATATTCCTGAATGGCAACACCGCCAGCGCGGGCTTGCCGCCAAAGGGGTCCGCGTGGATAGCGCTCGTCGATGTTTTCGGTGTTTGGCTTCGTATTGCTGCGACCGCGGCCTGGAGAGTTGCAGCATTCATGTCGGTGGCCTTCACTTCGTCAGCGCCTGAGCTCGCCTTCACCGGTTCCTCCGTTGCACGGCGCGCGGCGATTCTCTGATATAGCTCCTGGGTCTCCAGCATGGGCGCCACCCCGAGCTCGCGCTGCAGCATGCGTGCGCAGGTCTCGTACTGCTTCAAGGCCGCCCCCAACCGGCCTTGCTCGGCATAAAGGCGCATGAGCACGCGATGCGCATTTTCTTGCAGCGGATCGAGGACGAGTAGCTGACTGGCAAGCTGAATGGCGCGCTCGACCGCGCCCGCTTCGGCGTGGTGAGTCAGAAGCTTTGCCACCCCTTGCACGGCGAGCTCATGCAGCCGCGCGCGCTCTGCCATCAGCCATTCCTCGAAGGGTTCCTCTCTGAGCGCAAAGCCTTCAAGGAACTCACCTTTGTAGAGTCCCATGGCTTGCTCCAACGATTCCAGGGTACCCGTGTTGATCAGCCGCATAAACGTGAGCGCGTCGACCTCGATGCCCTCGGCTGCCAGCCGGATTGACTCGCCGTCTGTAGCCGGGACATCGGCTCCAGCTGCGCCAAGTGCCTTGCGCAGGGCCGAAAGCGTCTGGCGCAGGCTCGCGCGGGCCTGTTCCTCGGCGCTGCGATCCCAAAGCAACGCGGCAAGCTTGCCGCGCGCTTGCGGCTCACCTCCCGCCATTGCCAGATAGACCAGCAGCGCTTTGGCCTTGCGGGTGGGAAGCGCGATCGGTGATCCGCTGTCGCTTCGGACCTCGCAGCCACCAAGGGTAGTGAATGTCAGATTAATCATACATTCGCACCAGATTGCTCGATCCTTGGCTGACGCCGGGTTTGCGCTCCTGTTACGGCATTTCCCTCGGACATTTTACGGATTTTTGACGCTTGCCATCAGAATTTTATGGCTATGGTGACGGATCTGTGACGCGACATGAGGATACTGATCAGCAGTTGGCAGGCGCCTGGTCCTGTCGGCCTGAAATCGAAAGAGGGGAGCGGAAACGCCCGGGTTTGACTTGCAATGGTCCGTAACCAACAGGAGGCAGAGAAAATGAACATGATCGATGAGCAAACCAATGGAAACACCTTCGGCAGAATTGCCGGTTTTATCTACGGGGCCGTCTGCTATATGCTATTCCTCGGTACATTTCTCTATGCCGTGGGGTTTGTCGGTAATTTCGCGGTGCCGACGACGCTGGACGGCCCCGCTCAGGGCCCGGTAGAACAGGCCCTGCTCATCAACCTGGCCTTGCTCGGGCTCTTCGCGCTGCAGCACAGCGTCATGGCGCGCCCGGCGTTCAAGCGCTGGTGGACGAAGATCGTGCCGCAGCCGGTGGAGCGCTCGACCTACGTCTTGTTCTCAAGCGTGGCGCTGCTTGCGCTCTTTGCCTTCTGGCAGCCCATGGGCGGAACAATCTGGGACCTACAGAACCCGTCTGGACGCACTGTGCTATACGCGCTTTTTGCCTTTGGTTGGGCACTGGTGCTCGTTACCACCTTCCTGATCAATCACTTTGATCTCTTCGGGCTACGCCAGGTGTGGCTCTACCTGCGCGGCAAGCCTTATACCCCGCTGCGCTTTACTACCCCAGGGCCTTATCGACTGGTGCGCCATCCGCTGTACGTGGGCTGGCTGTTCGCGTTTTGGGCTGCGCCAACGATGACCGTCGCCCATCTCGTCTTCGCGCTCGCTACCACAGGCTACATTCTCATTGCCATTCAGCTCGAGGAACGTGATCTTGCGACGGCACACCGCGAGTATGCCGGCTATCGGCAGCGGGTACCTATGCTCGTTCCACGGCTCTTCGGCAAGCGTACCGCACGCCAGGAGGCGCCGTCGGACTCGAACGCCGCCTGAGTGACACGTGACAATTTGCTAATTCTTTCCACAGTCACCGTAATGAACTTTAGAAGGAGAGAGCTATGTTAACAAGAGATAGTTTACCGAAATTGACTGGGCGCGAGCGCCCGGTCCCGAGCCCTGAACACATCAGGGGATACTTTAACGCAGGCAGTGATTCACGCGCGGCCGTGTCCAAAAGGCTAGGCGCGTGGGCGATGAGGGGTTTGGCATACGGGCTCCACATCAGCGTCACGGCCGCGATCAATTCCGTACGCGCCGTCCTTAGGCCGGTCGCACGCGAACGTAAGCTAACACCTATATTCGCGCACTGAAGGCGCTTGATAACCGAGCCTTGGAAAACATCGGCATGCAGCCAAGCGAAATTTTTTCAGTTGTCGAGGAGATGTTTCATAAGGTTTCACCATCGCGAGCGCAGAACACATTGCGGGCCGAACGATCACGACAATGGGCACGGTCGATGCGATGGCTACTAATGACGATGATCGCAGGTCCGCGGCTTGATACATAGCGGGATAACGGTGTGCAGGTGCCGGTAACTGAAAGGGGAGCAAGATGAGCGAGACGTCACGACCGATGATTGCCGGACACGAGGTGACAGCAAAGCGATCCGCTATCTGGCAAGACTTCAACACCGCGGCTGTGTGGGCAGGCCTTACCGCCTTCGTGTGGTACGCATTCGGCACGGTACCCTTGCACATCGCCGTCTCGCAGCAACTCGGCCTCACTGCTGGCCAAACCTCCAGCTGGATATTCATTATCTGGTTCAGCGGGGCGATCGCTTCCGTGGTCCTTTCCCTTTACTATCGCCAGCCGCTACCAATTGTATGGACCATCCCAGGCCTTATCTATCTGGGCACTCTGGCGGATCGGTTTAGTTATGGGGAACTGGTCGGCGCGAATCTGATCGCTGGCGTGCTAATCGTTGCACTGGGCTTCCTCGGGATTGGCGCACGTATCATGAAATGGCTGCCACTGCCCATCATCATGGGGATGTTCGCCGGCAGTGTTTTTGGCTACGTCACACGGCTGGTCAGCGCCACAGTGGAGGACATCGCCGTGGCCGGCGCCGCGGTCGCCGCCTATCTGATCGGGCGCCTCATTGCCAACCCGCGTGTACCGCCGGTTGGACTGGCTGTCATCGCTGGAGGTATCGCCGTTTTTGTCACCGAACGGTTTACGTCAGCCCCGATCGCCTGGAGTCTGCCAATCGTTGCGGTTCCTGAGATGAGTTTCTCGCTGCCCGCGATTGTCGCGGTCAGTCTGCCAATGCTGGTGCTGGCAATGGGCCTCGGTAACGTCCAGGGATTAGGATTCTTGCTGGCACAGGGATACCGCGTGCCGGTCAACCGGGTCACCGTCGTTCTCGGTCTCAACTCGATCGTCAATGCGGTATTTGGTGGGCACCCCGCCATTGTCGCGCGTACCGGCGTGGCGATATTAGCCTCGCCTGACGCGGGACCCCTTGGTACCCGGTATTGGGCTAACCTCATCGCCGCCACATTGACGATATTGCTCGCCTTCGCGGCTATGCCGGTTGCTTCGCTGATCGGTATTCTGCCCAAGTCGTACATCTTCGTTCTGGCGGGGCTGGCAATCCTCTCTTCATTTCAAGATGCCATGACCAAGGCATTTACCGAGAAGCTGCGCTTTGGCGCGGTCGTGGCATTTGCAGTGGCCACCACGCCGTTCGCTTTCGCCGGTATCACGTCAGCGTTCTGGGCGGTGATTGCCGGGTTAGTCGCATCCCTGCTGGCAGAACGCGGTCAAATTCTGGAGCACTGGCGCAGGCAGTGAACACACCCCGCCCCTTTTCGCCACCTCAGCGAACCGCCCTTGCCAGGTCTGGTCACGCGGTCACGATATAGCACAGCCCTGCCAGCGCCGCCGGCGTGGGCTTGAACGGGTGTTTAGGCAGTTCATGATCTAAGCACCGCCGAACGTTTCCGCCGCTACTGCCCGAGCTGATCTAGAACGTACTGAGCCGCCGATTCCGCCCAATCGTCATCGCTTGGGGCCTCCCCCAGCCATTTCGCAAGCGAGCTGAGTGTCGCAAAATCGCCGAGACGGCCAAGCACAAAGGCAGCATAGAACCCGGCCCATTGCTCGTCGTGCGCACCGCCGAGAACGTTTTGCTCGTAGTCGTGATGGGCAGACCCGGCGGCCCCCAGCACTTGCACGAGCCTTTCCAAGGAAGGCATCTTAACCATCGTGTCTGGTCCCACAGAAGTC
>JBHHZP010000155.1:0-8237 GCA_046758085.1 Acidiferrobacterales bacterium | reverse complement strand
GTGCGGTTGTTGCTTCCCGCCATCGCCCAGCAGTGCTACGAGGAGGCCCGTGCACTGGGCCATGCTAAGGAAGACGTGGCCGCCGTCATCCGCCCGATGGAGCAGATCGCAGGGGTGAAAGTCAGAGACAAGTAGCGCGGGGCGAGTCTCGCGTTTCGTTGACGGCGAGCGACGACAGCACCCATCGCACGCTTTCCGGGCGTGCGGTCGGCGTCGCCACTAGTCGTCGAGGATCGCCGCAGATCCGCATTCACGCCACTGCAATGTCCGATGGCCTGCTGTCGTGAGTGAACGACATCTCTTCCCGTATAAACAACACTTTGCCGTTGCCGAACACAACGATCTTCAAGAACCGGCTAGGCCCGCGATCGTAATACCAGCGATTGCCCTGGGCGTGGGTCGGCGGCCCACACTTCTTGATGACCGTTAGCTCCGTATCTCCCACATTGACGATATGGGTACCGCAGCGCATGCTTGCCGCGAATACGTCCGTGACGCCAAAAATCGCAAGAAACAACGTTGCCACAATGAGGGCTGACCTCATTCCTCGATCCTATTCTGTTTGCTCGTGTGCTGCGAATGCGACTTCAACATGATTGCCGTCTGGATCGCTAATGTGGACTTGACGCAAACCGAGATCAGGGACAATCGCAATGCGATGCTCTACTCGATGCGCCTTGAGACCGGCAAGAAACTGTGCCAGTCCTTTGGCCGAGAACGCGAAGTGCTCAATCTTGGGTTCGCGGCCAGCGGGCGGCACCGGTGTCTCAACAAGATGAACGGCCGCGCGCTCGCCACAGTAGAGCCATAAACCATTGAACCGGAATGGGGGTCGCGGCCCCGGGTGCAGCCCCAGGACCTGCTGATAAAATTGGACCATGGCCGTCAGATTGGCGGTGCGGATGGTAACGTGGTCTAACCACTCAAGGGACATCGTAGTGCTTAACACCTTCGGGTCCGTGGTGCGCACACCCGGGCCGTGTTTGTTATTGTAGACGGGCGGGCCAAACGCCGTTGCGTTAAGATCGCTCACGGTAACGGCCTGGTTACGCAGATTTGTGCCGGCTCGCGCAACGCGACGTCGTCATCGACCATCCGAGCGATTCGATAGACATGGGCACCGGCGTTCGGAGGCGATAGAAAATATTAATAGCCGGACCCCGATCCGCCTGGCGTGCGCCGCATTTTCATATCGCGCTGCATCTCCTTCGTGGCGAGCGTGAGATCGAGTATGCTGCCGAGCTGTTTGTGGATGTCATTGATGGTGACGTGGGGCATGTCCGGCGGCAGCTCCCAGCGCCCGCAGGTCAGCCTTATGACTTCAGGCTCGTTCTCCGAGAACAGCTCCATCACCGTAACGACCACGCGGTACTCCATCACACCGCCGTCCTTGTCGATCTGGGCGACTTGCACCCGCCCTTGCAATGCAAGTTGATATATGGTGTCTTGAAAAACTCTCTGTACCACAAACTCGGTCGGTTTGACCGTTTGTGCGACAGCCTTTACCGTAGCAACCTGGAGCATGCAATACGGGCGATAGATATTGACGTCCTGCCACCGTAGTACTTGGCCATCGACAAGGTAGATGCGATCGCGATGCGCTGGAATCGTCAGCTGTTGCTTCAGGGTGATTCGGGAATCGACCGGGACGCGGTAATACGGTGAGCCCAGGTTTCCCTGGACGTTCTTTTCATAGAAGCTCTGGCAGCCGGACAAAAGAACCACCGTGAAGGCGAGGGTGGTGAGACGGAGCATATCTGTTTACCTCTAGCGACGAGCCGCTTGTCTTATGTGCCACACAAGGCAGACCAGCAAAACCATAAACTCTTGGATAAAGCAGGATTGAATAAAGTTCCCCGCGCGACTTGCTGGCAATATTGAAGCCGATTCCGTCACCCGCTTCAAGGCCGTTAAGCCGGGGCGCCGACATCCGTCAGGCATGAGCAGACCGCTCCGACACAGGTGTATTCATTGGAATGGGGCAATCCGGCCCTGCGTGATCATCGCCCAAGCGCTTGCGATCACAGCGGCAGCGTGGAACCTGGTGGCACAAGGTTCCAGCGAGGGTGTCGCCGGCGCGGCCGATTTTGCCGTCGGAGCCGAAACGCCGGAGCCGGGGGCCGGGGGATTACGTGACTGGATCGAGAGCTTGGGCCCATGGGCCTACGTGGTCGCGCCGCTGTTTACGGTAATTCTAGCGATACTGCCGATTCCCGCCGAGCTGCCGGCCATGTTGAATGGGATGTTGTTCGGCCTTGGCTTCGGGGTCGCGGTCACTTGGGGCGGGGCCTTTGCCGGGGCCCTCTTAAGCTTCGAGTTCGCGCGGCGGGCAGGTCGCCCGCTCGCCGTAAGGGTTATCGGTGCCGCCCCCATGGCCCAGGCCGACCGCCTGATGCAAGCTGCCGGTTGGCCAGCCTTGTTGGTGCTGCGCCTGATTCCCGTCGTCGCCTTTACCGCAATTAATTGGGGTGCCGGGTTTACTTCGCTCGGTCGCTGGACCTTTGCCTGGACCACTGCCGTGGGCATTTTGCCTGGGGCGGTTCTGTTCACAACCACCGGCGCCGGCTTTGCGGCGTTTTACCGGCAGCACCCGATACTCGCCGTCGGCATTGCCACTTGCTGCGTCGTTGTGCTTGCGGTAACGCTAGTCAGGTACCATCAAATCGGAAAGCGATGATAACCCTACACTTTTCAGTAAGCTGTTATTGGCGAAAGGCCTAAGCGGAATACTTCACTGTTGAGCGCGTAGAGACCCCGACAATAAAACATCCAACGCAAAGACGCCAAGACGCAAAGAATGGCTTTAACGATTTTTCCCCTATCCCCCTGCCTGATCCGCGAGAAAGCGGTTAACCCGCAAATTGCAAGGACTCACCGCAGAGAACGCAGAGGCCTGACCTCAAACCGATATGGGGGTAACGCGTTGTAGCGCGGGCCGGTTGCCACAAGCGGTGTTTAACCAATTATTTTCTCTGCGATCTTTGCGGTTTTTGGTGTGAGACGATGCCGTGTCCGCGCTAGTGGTTCTCACGGAGTGCGCTGGTCTGCTAGCACGAGGCGAAATATATTTCCAAGCTCCTCGCGCATGTCACGGATAGTGATGTGAGGTGCATCCGGCGGCAAGTCCCATTTACCACAGGTCAGCCTTATCACGTCAGGTTGACTCGTCGAGAGTAGCTCCATGATAGTGACCATCACGCGGTACTCCATGACACCGTCACCGCCCCCATCCATCTGGGCCAGCAGCAGCGGCGCCCGCAGGGCGAGTTGATAAATGGTTTGCCGGTAGCTCTTTTCTACCACGAACTCGCCAGGCTTAACCGATTGTGCGGTGTCCTTGCGGGTGCGTATTTGCAGCGCGCAGTACGCGAGATACTCGTTCGTGTCTTGGAACGAACGCACTTGTCCATGCTGAAAGTAGATGCGGTCGGTGTTGGCAGGGATGGCAAGCTCCTGGTTGAGTATGAGCCTTGAATCGACCGGGACCTTGAAGTAGGGTGACTTTTCATTGCCGTAAATATGCCGATCGTAATAGCCCTGGCACCCTGCAAGAAAGACAACAACAACGACTACACTAATGCGCAGCATTTGACCTCTGAGTACTGACCGACTCGCGGCCTCTGGCGATGACTGGACGCTAAATCTATATTGAGATAGACCGGTGCGATCCCACGCTGCTTACGCGATGCGCTGCCGGGCGTTGACGCGCGGGACGGGCCAGCGGGCAGGGAAGGCCGTTGTGCTCCGGGCTAAGACCCTGCTGATTGTCGGGCAAAGGATTACCCGCCAAAGAGCTTTTTCAGATTGTCGAACCCGGCCTGGTAGACGCCCTGGAGCAACTGTGTGGCCTCGGCGGCCGACGCCCCCTTGGGTTCGAACTCGCTGGACCATTCCACCGTTGAGCCTGTACCGTCTTCGTCCGGGCGCACGCGCAACTCGGCCACGTAGTTGGCGATGGGTAACGGGCTTTCCAGAATCGAGTAACGGTAGACATGCTCGTCTTCATCGATCTTCTCGAGCCGTTCCACGATCGAGCCACCGCCGGTCAGGGTCAGGCGCCGAATCTGACCGCCTTCCTCAAGCTCACATTTTTCGAATCCAGGGTGCCACTCGGCCAAGCCGTTGAAACGGCCAACAATATCCCAGATCTTCTCTGCCGGTACGGGCACATGTGTAGTCGTGCTTACCTTGGTCATTATGGCGTCCTCCATATAGCTGGGTGGTATTTTGGCGCGCGGCCCTCAGCGCTCGCGCGCCGCAGCTGCCAGATCTGCCGGCGTATCTATATCGATCAGCACCGCACGATCGGGCATTTCCACTTCGTACACGAAATCGGTGTGTGTGGCAATAAGCTCGCGTGCACCCATGTCTCCGGTGATCCGGTTCATATCGGGAATGAATTGCTTGCCCCAGAGCACCGGGTTGCCCCGCTTGCCGTGATAGGTTGGCACGCCGATACACCGACCGTGGGCCGAGTCAAAGCGCGTGACGAGCCGTCGGATATGATCTGCGGTAATGGCCGGCATATCGGCGAGGCATATGAGCACGGCATCGATATCTTGCGGCAAAGCCGCGATCCCGCGGCGCAACGACGTACTCAGCCCACCCGTGTAATCGCGGTTATGCACGAGCACGACATCGTAGTCCTTCAGAACCTGTTTCATTTGCTCCGACTCGTGCCCGATGACGATTATGACGGGCTCCAGCCGCGAGGCAACCACGGCACCGACGACATGGGCCAGCAGCGGTCGCCCGTCGAGCGCCGCGAGCAATTTATTGCCGCGCCCAAAGCGGCTGGAGCGCCCGGCCGCCAGCACCAGCGCAGCGATCCGGGGAGGCGAGGCACGACTAGCGGTATGTTCGGGCTGTTGTGAGTTCATGCAATATTAGCGCTAGGCAGCCGGGCGGCGTTGCCGCAGCGCCTGCGTCACCTCCGCCATAATGGAGATCGCGATCTCCGCGGGAGTTTTGGCGCCCACGTCCAACCCCGCAGGTCCGTGAATACGCACCAATGCGTGCTCATTCAGACCGCTGTGGGTGAGTCGTTCGCGTCGCGCCGCCTGCGTCTTCTTGCTCCCGAGCGCCCCGATATAAAAGGCATCACTCTGCAGCGCCAGCCTGAGCGCGGGTTCATCCAGCTTTTGATCATGAGTCAGGGTAACGATTGCCGTGCGGCGATCCGGGGCCAATCGTGGCAGCGCGCGCTCGGGCCACTCCGTAACCAGATTGCAAGAGGGGAAACGCTCCGCCGTGGCGAACGCACGGCGCGGGTCGATCACGGTGACCTCGTAACCGGCGAGATCCGCCATCGGCGCGAGCGCTTGCGCAATGTGTACAGCACCGACGATGAGCATTCGCGGCGGCGGTGCCAATACGTGAATGAACAAGCTACCATCCGCTGTCTCGACAACACCACTACGATCCTTGCGCAAAGCCTCTTGCGCCGCGTGCGCGGTTGTCGCTGCAAGCGCTGTGCTTGCGGGATCCGTGTGCGGATATACGACAGTTTGCTGACCGGAGGCGAGTACGGTGACCAGGGCGGCCGGTTTCTGGTCCCGACAGGCCGTAAACAGCTCAGCCAAGATCGCGCGCTTCACTCGATGGGCTCCAGGTAAACTCGTATGGTGCCACCACAGGCAAGACCCACGTCCCACGCCTGCTCATCGCTCACACCGAACTCCAAGATGCGCGCCTTACCGTCCTTTATGACATCAAGCGCCTCACGCACGACCGCGGCTTCTACGCAGCCGCCCGATACCGAGCCCACGAAGGCACCGCTTTCCTCCACCGCCAGCTGGCTTCCGACAGGGCGCGGCGATGAGCCCCAGGTGGACACCACGGTAGCGATCGCCACGCCTTTGCCCTCGTCAACCCAACGCGACGCGCGGCCAAGCACATTGCCGACGTCTTCGGTTATTGCCATCGTGTTGCGCGCTCGGGCCGTCGCGGTCCGGGCCTGTTGAGTACCGCGACCAGATCGGTCAGGCTGTCGAGGTTATGGATAGATCGGAAATCATCGACATGCGGAAGAATTGCCTTCATTCCCAGCGCGATTGGCTGGAATTTTTCATAGCGCAGCAGCGGGTTGAGCCAGATCAGGCGCCGGCAAGACTTGTGCAGGCGTTCCATCTCGCGTTGCAGTCCTTCGCCCACGTCCCGGTCCAGGCCATCGGTAACGAGTAGCACGATCGCCCCCTGCGCGAGTACGCGCCGCGACCAGTAGCGATTGAAATCGTGCAGACAGTGCCCGATGCGGGTTCCGCCATCCCAGTCTTCGACCGTATTAGAAATTTGGTCGAGCGCAAGATCGACATCTCTTTCGCGCAGATAACGGCTGATGTTCGTCAAACGGGTACCGAACAGGAACGTCGATACGCGCCCCCGGTTGTTGGTGACCGCATGGGCGAAGTGGAGCAGGGTGCGAGAGTACTGGCTCATAGACCCGGATATATCGCACAGCAGCACCATCGGCGGCAGGCGTTCGCGCAATCGCTTGCGCACCAGCGGGATGGTGCTCGCGCCCGCACGAAGGGCCGCGCGCAAGGTCTTGCGCATGTCAATGCGCGCGCCGTGGTGATGGGTGCGGAAACGACGGGAGCGGACGCGCATGACGGGCAAACGCATGGCGTGGACCGCGGCCTTTGCCTGGACCAACTCATGCGCCGACATGGTTTCGAAGTCCTTGTGTTGCAGCCGTTCCTGATCGGACCAGCTCAACGTGGCATCGAAATATAATTGCGGTGGGGGGCGCTCGGCATTGCGACGCGCATCGGCGTGAGGATAGAGGGCGTCGACCAGCCGCTGGCTCAGCGCTTTGGCTGGCGCTTGTTGCGGTGAAACCACCGCAGGCAGCACTAGCGCCATCATACGCTCGAGGATGCGCGGGTTTCGCCAAAAGACGTGGAACGCCTGATCGAACAACTCGCGTTGATCGAAACGGTTTACAAACACCGCGTGCAACGTCCAGTAGAAGTCACGACGGTCAACGACACCGACCGCGCGCACCGCACGAATGGCATCCAGCACCTTTCCCGGGCCGATCGGTAGTCCAGCGGCGCATAACGCCCGCGCGAAATGCATCAGATTGGGTACAAGCTCGCCCCCGGCATCATGCCCCGGAAACATGCCCTGCCTCATCGCGCCGCTCCGGCGGCGGCGAGCTCCACCTTGATCTCGTCTAGGATGCGTGCCGCCTCCGTACCGCGTATCTTGGCGATATCGTCCTGATACTTGAGTAACACGCCCAGTGAATCGTTGATCACGGCGGGATCGAGGGTAAGCACGTCGAGCTGGGTCAGTGCGTGCGCCCAGTCGATGGTTTCGGCGATACCCGGCAGCTTGAACAGGTCGATCGAGCGCAGGCGCTGCACGAAGGCCACCACCTGGCGGCTCAAGGCCTCTTCGGCGTCGGGCGCCTTGACCCGTAGGATCGCGAGCTCGCGCTCGGCGCTCGGATAATCGATCCAGTAATAAAAGCAACGGCGTTTGAGGGCATCATGAATCTCGCGTGTGCGATTCGATGTGATGACCACAACCGGCGGGGCGGAAGCCTCTACCGTCCCGATCTCCGGAATCGTGATCTGGTAGTCGGACAGGACCTCGAGTAGATAGGCCTCGAACGGCTCATCCGCGCGGTCGAGCTCGTCGATCAACAGCACCGGTGCGCCTCCGTCGTGCGGCTCGAGCGCCTGCAGCAGCGGGCGTTCGATCAGGAACCGCCGGGCGAAGACATCCCCGGCCAGGCGCTCGCGCGAGCGCTCGCCGGCCGCTTCCGCCAGCCGGATCTCGATCATCTGGCGGGCGTAGTTCCACTCGTAGACTGCGGAGGCGACGTCGAGCCCCTCGTAACACTGCAGTCGCAAGAGCCGACGGCTGAGTGTGCTTGCAAGCACCTTCGCGACCTCGGTCTTGCCAACCCCGGCCTCACCCTCGAGGAACAGTGGCCGGCGCAGTGTCAGCGCCAGGAACGCGGCTGTAGCCAGGCTCCGGTCCGCAACATATTGGCCTGAAGACAGTAGTGCTTCAGCCTGGTCGACACTTTGGGGGAGATCCATAGTGTTAACGATACCGGCACGGCAGGTTTATCGCCAGTCAGGCGCCGCTCCCACCGAGCGGCGGGGGTAAGTGGATGGTGTCGCCTACCGGCATAAGGTATTCACGGGCTTGCTGCGCTTCGCTCTCCGTGCTCTCGCTTGCAAGCCCGGGGCTCGCCGTCCGTGGCGAGCCCGTTCAGCGGG
>JBHHZP010000154.1:0-8375 GCA_046758085.1 Acidiferrobacterales bacterium | reverse complement strand
GCTGGTCCGTGAAGACCGGGGTTTGTATTTTCTTGGGCGCCTTTCGCCGAGCCGAACAGCATCTCCCCGGCTCTCCCCCATTCAGGGAGGGGGAGACCCGGTGATTATATTGCCACAGCGTGCTCCCGTGGTGGACGCGTTTGGCCATTGCATGCTCCGATCCGGGTATGGCGACGAAAGTCTCGCATCAGGCCGCTTAACGCGTAGGTGCGCTGCTCGATGTTTGGTCGACATTGATGCGCTGCATCAGGTAAAGCACCAGCAAGACAGCCGGCACCCCGATCACGGACGCATAGATGAAGAACGATACGTAGCCGTAGCCGTCGACAATGACTCCCGAAAAGCCGCCAATGAACTTGCCGGGTAGCGTCATCAGTGAGCTGAACAAGGCATACTGCGTTGCCGTATAGGCGCGGTTAGTCAAGCTCGACAGATATGCGATAAACGCCGCGTTCGCCAGTCCCCCACTTATGTTGTCCGCGCTGATCACGACCGTGAGCAAGCCCAGATCCGGGCCGACGCTCGCCATGAGCGCGAACAGCAAATTGGTTGCCGCTACCATCACCGCGCCCAGCAACAGCGGCCGCATAATGCCATAGCGCACAACCAATACGCCGCCCAGCGCCGAGCCCGCGATGGTCATAAAAAAACCGAAGACCTTGGTGATATCAGCGATCTGCGGCTTACTGAAGCCGAGGTCGAGATAGAACGGGTTCGCCATGATGCCCATGGTGATATCGCTCAGGCGAAATATTCCGATGAAAACGAGAATGGCGATAGCCAGGAATCCATTACGGGCGAAAAAATCTACGAACGGGCATACGACCGCACCGATGAGCCATCCCATAATCCGACGCAGCCGATCAGGCAGATGCGCCGAACGCTCCATGAATCTCACTACGCGCTCCTCGAGCTGCAAGTTCTCGAGATCGCGGCCATGGTCGGGCTCGCGGACAACCAGCACCGTCGTCATACCGATAAGCATGAGCGCGGCCATCGTCAAGTAAGCGCCGGACCAGGAGCCGTACTCGGCCAGGTAGAACGCGCCCGCGCCTGCCACCAGCAGTGCCACGCGATACCCGAGAATATAAGTCGCGGCCATCGCCGCCTGGCGCTCCCTGCTCACTGCCTCGATACGGTAGGCGTCGATGGTTATGTCCTGGGTGGCGGAGGAAAAGGCGACCAGCAGTGCAAATGCGGCGACTTGCGCCAGGTGCTTGGTCGGATCGATGGCAGACATGCCGAGCAGCCCCATCGCGATCCCCAGCTGTGCGAGCAGCATCCAGCTTCTGCGTTTGCCCAGCACTCGAGTCAGCACCGGCAGCGGCACCCGGTCCACCACCGGCGCCCACAGCACCTTGATCGAGTACGTGATCCCGACCCAGCTGAAAAAGCCGATGGCGCTGCGGCTGACCCCCTCCTCGGTCAACCAGGCAGAGAGGGTGGAAAATACCAGCAAAAAGGGCAGCCCGGCGGAGAAACCGAGAAAAAGCATGGCTATTACCCGCGGATTACGGTACACCGTTATCGCGTCGCGCCAGCTCGCCTGCATTTTCAGTTCCATCTGTTTATATTCTAGAGTGAATATTCGTAGTCGATGATCAGTGGCGCGTGATCGGAGAAGCGCTTGTGTTTGTAGATCGACTCGGTACGCGCGGTCTGGGCAATTCCTGGTGTAGCGACATGGTAATCAATGCGCCAGCCGACGTTCTTGGCCCACGCCTGCCCGCGGTTCGACCACCAGGTGTACTGCTCGGGGTCCGGATTCAGCCTACGGAAGACATCGACAAAACCGATCTCGTTAAACAGCTTGTCCATCCACGCGCGCTCCTCGGGCAGAAAGCCCGAGTGTATCTGGTTGGCTCGCCAGTTCTTCAGGTCGATCTCCTTGTGCGCGATGTTCCAGTCACCGCACAAAATGTACTCGCGCCCATCGTGGCGCAAGGCGTGTAAGAACGGCATGAAACGGTCCAGGAATGAGTACTTCACGGCCTGGCGCGCCTCGCCGCTCGTACCGGACGGCAGGTACACGGAGGTGACCGAAAGCTCCCCGAAGTCCGCCTGGATGTAACGCCCCTCGGCATCCATGTCGGGCCAGCCCATGCCCATGCGTATGCGGTCAGGCTGGCGCCGGCAGTACACCGCCACGCCGCTGTAGCCTTTCTTCTCGGCATCATGAAAATAACCGTGGTAGCCACGCGGTGCGAGCATTTGCGCGGACAGTTGCTCGACCCGCGCCCTAAGCTCCTGCAGGCAAACGACGTCGGCGTCTTGTCGGCTCAGCCACCTGTAAAACCCTTTGGCGGCGGCGGCGCGAATGCCATTGAGGTTGATACTGATGACGCGCATAAAATCCGATACGAATTGCAAGTCTCAAGATACAAGAATAATCCATTCAACAATAAGCCGGTCGCGACTCTGACGGCTATCAGGCACGCTGCGGGGCAATGAATTGCATGATCCGCCCCCCAGTCACTGGCTATGGTTCGCTGGTTGCCATCGGGGTGCCCAAAAAGGCCAAGGAAGGGCTTTCTCAGCATCTTCCAGTGACCAATGCTTGTCGCTTGTATCGCGAATCTTGTATCTTCGCAATAATGAAAGACTACCAGCGCGCGTTTCTGGACTACGCTGTCGGCGTTGGAGCGATTCGGTTCGGTGAGTTCGTGCTGAAGTCCGGCCGCGTCAGCCCATATTTCTTCAATGCCGGCGCGTTCAACTCGGGTGCGGCGCTGGCACGGCTGGGCGAGTTCTACGCCGCCGCCGCGATCGACTGCGGCATCGCCTTCGACATGGTCTACGGGCCAGCATACAAGGGCATTCCGCTGGCCGTGGTCACCGCCGTCGCCCTGGCTAGTGCGCATGGCCGCGACCTGCCTTACGCCTTCAACCGCAAGGAGACCAAGAACCACGGGGAGGGCGGTGCTACCGTCGGTGCCCCGCTACGCGGCCGGGTCCTGATCGTCGACGACGCACTCTCGGCCGGCACCTCCGTCAGGGAGGCGCTGGCGACCATCACGCAGGCGCGGGCGCAGCCCGCGGCGCTCTTGATTGCGCTCGACCGCCAGGAACGCGGGGCCGGCAGCCAGTCGGCCAAACAGGAGCTGGAGACGGCGCACGGGATCGGCGTCGTCAGCATAGCCAGCCTCGACACCCTGCTGCGCTTCCTCCGGAACCAGGGCGGACACCGGCAACACCTCGATGCCATCGCCGCCTATCGCAAGACCTACGGGAGTTAATAGTGGTGTCGCCTGACCAGCGATGTATATTAACCGGGTCTCGTCCCGGCAGACGAGGAACTTTGGTTTCGGCCAAAGTTCCCAAAGCCAGTGGCGCCTGCGCCATCGCCCGCAAAAGGCGCGGGTTGCCCTGCACGCCTTGGTCGTCTCAGCGGGTCCAGGCAAGGCACATCCATGTATCTGGCCTGGACGCGCGCAATCCCGTTCGCGCCCGTTCCGGCCCGCTCTTCGCCTCCCGCGGCGCGTGGCTCGACGAAAGACGCCCAGAAAAAATACCAACCCGATCCCCGTGCGTCCTGGCCCAGTGCAGACAAGGGTTGGGGTGGTTTTGTTTTGCTTTTAAACCCCCTTACTCAAGCCGAAGCGAGGGGTGCGCCCGAAGCCCAGGGCCGAGTAGGGTGAAGTTGACTTGCTTTTTTTGGCCCCTTGGTCAAGCCGAGCCCCGAGTGCAGACGAGGAGCGGGCCCGTAAGGGGCACGAGAGGGATCTTGTGCGTCCGCCGCAGGGACACGGATGGCCCTTCGGCGGACCCCTTGAGGCAAGCGCGTGGGCGAGGGCAGCCGCGGGGTGTGCGGCCGCAGACCCGGGGGAGCGTTTCTTTGGGTACTTTCTTGTCGCGACAAGAAAGTACCTCGCCTTCGGGTGCGAGAACCCGATTAGAATAGCCGCCGGTAGGCGACACTGCCCTGAAATTGCGCGCTTCGCAGTGAAACACCCGGCCCGGGTGGGCGAGGTCTATTATATAGGCGCGCCCGTCGGATGCTGGTTGACAAGCGCGACGCGGAGCGCCTATCTTGAAACTGTCAGTGCGTGCGTACAGCTCGCACTCCAGGTAACCCATGCCAGTTACACCGTTTCTGCTCGCCGTTGTCCTAACACTCGGGCTTGCCGCCCCTACGGTTGGCGTGCATGCCGCCAAAATCAAGAAATGCCAGGACGCCGAGGGCAAATGGCATTACGGCGACCGCGCGGCAGAGGCCTGTGAGCGCCGCAAGATCATAGAGCTGTCCAATCAGGGGCTCAGGACCAAGGTCATCGATGCCCCCATGACCGAGGAGGAGCTGCAAAACCGGGCTAAGGACCAGGCCGAGGCCGAGGTCGAGCGCAAGCGCGCGGCGGAACAGGCGCGGCGTGATCGGCAACTGCTTGCTACTTACGGCCACGAAGACGACATCATATTCATCCGCGACCGCAAGCTGGCGCAGATCGAATCGACTATCGCCGCGACCACGGAAACCGTCAAACCGTTGCGGGCGGCACTCGAGCGCATGGAGGCCGAGGCGGCCGGGATCACGGCTAAGGGGAGGAAAGTACCCCAACAATTGACGGCCCAGATCCTGAAAACGCGGCAACAGATCGCACGGCACGAGGCTGCTATGGCCATACGAAGAAAGGAGCAGGACGCAATTCGTCAGCAGGCCGACGCCGATTTGCAGCGTTACCGCGAGCTGAAAGCCAACCCGGCGCACAGCAGCGCTTCCACCACCAAGACGCCCTGAGCCGCGTGGCGTGGCGGCGTGTTCCGCCTGTTAGTCCCTGGGATCCACCTTGGCAACTCGGTAATTGCTCCTGCGTCGCTCTATCGCCTGTCGCCCGAGCGCAGTCGTCCGCACGGTAGGCTCTGGAAAAAACGCAGGGTACGCAGAGAAAACTTCGTTTATTGCAGTCTTTCCCACGCCTTCCGCCGAGCCAATGGTCCGTGATCCGTGATCCGTGATCCGTGATCCGTGATCCGTGATCCGTGATCCGCAAAAACAGATAAGTTTTTTCGCCTCCCCGGTCAAGCCGAAGACCCCGGGCAGCTGAAGCGCGGCCTTGGATGCGTGGGGTTTTGGTTTTTTTGAACCCCCTTACTCAAGCCGAGCCCCGAGTGCAGTGGGTTTGCTTTTGAACCCCTTGGTCAAGCCGAGCCCCGAGTGCAGACGAAGAGCGGGCTCGAAGAGGCGCGGAAGGGATTCCGCGCGTCCGCCGCAGGGACAGGGAAGGACCTTCGGCGGACCCCCTGAGACAAACGACGGGGCGAGGGTAGCCGCGATTTTTGCGGCCGCAGACCCGGGGCGTCCTTTCTTTTCATTCATTTTCTTTGGACGAGCAAAGAAAATAAACCCGTCGTACGGGGGCGGAACCCCGTTAGTAAAATCGTCGCCGTAGGCAACACAGGTTGTCGTACGGGGTTGGTTGAGCCGGAAAAAGGCAAGCGTCCGGTGAACGCTTGCCCCGGCAAACGGGCTTGCTACGGACGGCAAGCACAGGACTTGCGAGCGAGAGAGCGGAGCGCCGCAAGCCCGGTAATTATCAGCGCGCTACGGGCGCGAACGCCCCTCCACCCCCGCCCCCCGGCCTATTGGTGCTAACCCTACCCATTTTGGGGAATAGGTTGGCCCGGCGCAGCAGGGCGATAATTGCGCCCTCGAATCATTGTGCACTGCGGGTATACGTGCTTCCAGGACCGAGGGCTTCTCAACACCGCCGCTGCGATATAGGCTGTTACGCCCCGCCCCGTAAAAATCAGGACTCAAACAAGGCGAGACGTCATGCCGACACTGGTCGCACCGCACGGAGTTGACGAACTCCAGCCGCGGCTGCTCACAGGAGACGCGTTGGCAGCCGAGCGCGAGCGGGCACAGTCGCTCCCGCAGGTGCAGTTGAGCTCGCGCGAGGTCGGTGACCTGATCATGATAGGGATCGGCGGGTTTACGCCGTTAGAGGGATTCATGACCCGCGCCGATTGGGAAGGCGTATGCGACGGCATGCGAACCGCCAGTGGGTTTTTCTGGCCCATCCCGATCACGCTCTCCACCGACCAGGTCGCCGCCGACGGTATCAAGGAAGGCGCCAACGTTGCGCTGGTGGACGGGGAAACCCAGGAAATCATGGCCACCATGCAGGTGACCGAGCAGTACACCATCGACAAAGCGCACGAGTGCATCACGGTGTTCAAGACCACGGATCACGAGCATCCGGGCGTGCAAATGGTCATGGCCCAGGACGAGGTTAACCTGGCGGGTCCGGTCAAGGTGCTGTCGCAAGGCGAGTTCCCACAAAAGTTCCCCGATCTTTTCCTCACGCCGGCACAGACCCGTGAGCTGTTCCGCAAGCAGGGCTGGCGCACTGTGGCGGCGTTCCAGACGCGCAACCCGATGCACCGCTCGCACGAGTACCTGACAAAGATCGCGATCGAGACCTGTGACGGCGTGCTGATCCACTCGCTGCTGGGCAAGCTCAAGCCTGGCGACATCCCGGCCGAGGTGCGGGCGCGGGCGATCGATACCCTGATCGAGCACTACTTCTTGCGCGACACCGTGGTCCAGGCAGGCTACCCGCTGGACATGCGCTACGCCGGGCCGCGCGAGGCGTTGCTGCACGCGGTATTCCGTCAGAATTACGGCTGCTCGCATCTGATCGTCGGTCGCGATCACGCCGGTGTCGGCGACTACTACGGTCCGTTCGATGCCCACCATATCTTCGACGAGATCCCGAACGACGCGCTCCAGATCAGGCCGCTCAAGATCGACTGGACCTTCTGGTGCGACAAGTGCGACGGCATGGCCTCTATGCGCACATGCCCGCATGAGGCCGCCGACCGCTTGCTGCTGTCCGGCACCAAGCTGCGCAAGGCGCTATCCGAAGGCACCGAGATACCGGGGCATTTCAGCCGCCCGGAGGTGCTGGCGGTCCTGCGCGAGTACTATGCCGGGCTGGCCGACGAGGAGCGCGTGGATGTGAAGCTGAGCGGCCACTCCGCGAAGTGAACAAATCCGATAACTTGAACAAATTGTGAAAACAATAGGAGGCACGTAATGCCTTATCCTGGCCCCGCGAAATCACCGACGGAACTACTGCAAACTTGCCTTGCTGGTCCCATTGGGGATCGAATACTTGCCTCGATTTTCACGGGAAAGGTGGACACCGTTATCTGGGCCACCGGATGGAAGCCGTTTGGCTACAGCATCGTATTTTCTGCAGAAAACGGACATTATGTGGAAAAGAAATTCCTAAATTGATTTGTCTCATGCGGACGCCGGGGTCAGTGCCTGGCACTTGAGGCGGCCATACCGTCGTTAGTTTCGTTCACAAAAAACTGGATAACATTTGAGGCTATTCCAATGTTCACTAGCAACCCGTTCGCCGACCTAACGGTTTTTCTGCCGCCTCTTGTCATGCAGGTCTACATCGTTCTGATGATATTCGCAGTCGCCATTGGAACGCTATTCGACGTTGTTCACAAGAAGAGCGCCAAGTATTTCTTCGACAATTGGCGCAACGCGAAGAGCAAAGGGTCAAAACGAGTCGGCGGCGCGGAAATAGCGTCCCTGGCGGTACGAACCCTCCTGGTGGAGGTGCTGACATCCGCAGAATTAGAGGACTGCAGCGCTCGGCGCAGAGTCGCCCACCTGCTGACCATGTACGGTTTTCTGGCTTACGTCATCGCCACCGCCGTCATGGTATTCGGGTACCCGACGCCCGCTACCCCGACGCCCGCCATTTGGCCGCTTCTTTGGCACATCGGGGCGCTGATGGTTTGCATCGGCGGCTACTGGTACTGGTTCTTCCTTCGGGTCGACGTCGTCGCCGAGGGCAATTCGCCGTTTCGCGTTGTGCGCGCTGACTTGTTCATCCTCTCGCTGCTTGCGAGCGTGACACTGGGCCTGGCCTGGTCCTTGCTGCAGGCGACGGGTGTCGCATGGCTGTTCTTCGGTTTGTATGTAATCGCCACGACGGTGCTGTTCGGATCCATTCCCTGGTCCAAGTTCGCCCATATGTTCTTCAAGCCCGCAGCGGCCTTGCAGAAACGCGTAGCCGAAGCGGACGGTTCAAGGAGCAACCTGCCGGCCGCGGCCGACAAACCGGAAACTTTCGGCAGCCCGGGCCGGCTGCCGCAGAATTATTAATCAGGATATCGAATACTTTGACTAGTCGATCCTTTGGTCTTCGATTTAGGATCATCGGTCTCACCAAGAGGAGGTGACGGAATAACATGCCCACATTCGTATACATGACTCGCTGCGACGGCTGCGGACAGTGCGTTGATATTTGTCCGTCGGACATTATGCACATCGACCGCACCTATCGTCGTGCTTACAACATCGAGCCCAACATGTGCTGGGAGTGCTACTCCTGCGTGAAGGCTTGTCCTCA
>JBHHZP010000153.1:0-8395 GCA_046758085.1 Acidiferrobacterales bacterium | reverse complement strand
TGCAACCGCCGGAAACTCTACTTCTGAACTGTCGCCTTGACGGGGAAGCTTACGGATCAGTCGCACCGAGAAGTATGGCTTTTTCGAAAGGCACGCCCTTTGAGCCCGCATGGTGGTGCCCTGGGGCACATGCACAAACGCTCTGGTCGTCTGTGTTTCGATGGAGGCCTCATATCGAACTTCAGCGTGAGCGCCTCGAGCTTCCAGACGGCGACTTCATAGAATTGGACTGGACCTGTAATGCGGACGGTCCCGTTGTTATTGTCCTACATGGGCTGGAAGGTTCCTCCCGTTCGCCTTACATACGCGGCCTGCTCAAGGTGCTCCAGCAACAAGGATTTCGCGGAGTTGTCATGCACTTTCGTGGTTGCAGCGGTGTCCCCAATCGCCTGGCACGTGGCTATCACTCCGGGGACACGGGTGATCTCGCATACCTCGTGACAACGTTGCGCCGACGCGAACCACACACTCCTTTGACGGCCGTCGGCTACTCGCTTGGCGGAAATGTGTTGCTTAAGTGGCTGGGCGAGACCGGCACCGCGGCACAGCTGCAAGCGGCCGTTGCGGTATCGGTCCCGTTTCTGCTGGGGGACGCAGCCGATCGCCTTGCGGGGGGGTTCTCGCGCGTGTACCAATGGAAGCTGCTCGCCAGCATGCGGCGTGCGACCCGGCGCAAGCTCGCCCTCATGCCGATGAATATCGGGACATTAGATCTATCATCGCTGCAAAATTTCCGGCTTTTCGACGAACATGTCACGGCGCCGTTGCACGGCTTCAGGAGCGCCGAGCATTACTATGCCCGCGCCAGCTCCCGGCATTATTTGAAACACATCGCCGTCGACACGCTCGTGTTGCACGCTCGCGACGATCCTTTTATGACCGAGACGGTGATTCCATTGGAGAAGGAGCTGTCACCTAACGTTGCGCTGGAGCTTTACCGCAACGGTGGACACGTAGGATTCGTCAGCGGCCAGTGGCCCTGGCGTGCGCACTACTGGCTGGAGCAACGCATACCGGCGTACTTGTTGGGTCACCTGCACCCGAAACAGCGGTCATAAATCAGCGTCGCGCCCGCAAGCTCCCAGGCAGGCGATGCCCGCTGGCGTTAACGCGCATGCGTGTGTGTGCTCACCTGTGACGAATGTTTGTCTTTTGTATCAATAACTTGTGAGATTACACTCGCACGCTCCCACGTGCCAGCCAGGGCAACGCGGGGGTCTCGGGGTGCACCGGCCCGCCTCCCTGTCACCGGGGGCAGTGATGGGGGAGGCGCTACTGCGATGCCGCCTGCTGCGCAACCGCCTTCATACTGAGGCGGATGCGCCCTTGCTTGTCCACTTCCAAGACCTTGACTTTAACGTTGTCACCTTCTTTAAGTTTATCGCTCACATTTTCCACTCGTTCATTCGAGATTTGTGAGATGTGAACAAGGCCGTCACGGCCCGGCAAAATCGTAACGAAGGCACCAAAATCCATCAGCTTCGCGACCTTGCCTTCGTACACCATACCCACCTCGACGTCCGCCGTTAATTGCTCGACTCGCCGGCGCGCTTCCTGGGTTGCTGCATTGTCAACAGATGCAATTTTCACCGTGCCGTCATCGGAAATATCGATCGTTGCATTAGTCTCTTCGCAGATGGCACGAATCGTCGTACCGCCTTTGCCGATAACGTCACGAATCCGGTCCGGATTGATCTTGAACGTGATAATGCGGGGAGCATAGTCAGATAACTCCGCGCGCGGCTCGGCAATAACCTGATTCATGGCATCGAGTATATGAAACCGCCCCTCTTTCGCCTGCTCAAGAGCGGCCTGCATGATTTCCTTGGTAATCTCCTCAATCTTGATATCCATTTGTAGCGCCGTGACACCCTCAGAAGTGCCCGCTACCTTGAAGTCCATATCGCCCAGATGATCCTCGTCACCGATTATGTCGGTGAGAACCGCAAACCGATTCCCTTCCTTGATCAGGCCCATCGCGACACCCGCGACGGGTGCTTTGATTTTGACCCCGGCGTCCATGAGCGAAAGACTTGCGCCACAAACTGTGGCCATCGAGCTGGAGCCGTTCGATTCCGTTATCTCGGAAACCACGCGCACCACGTAAGGATACTCGTCCATATCCGGCAGCACAGCGGCAATACTTCGTCTCGCTAACCGGCCATGACCGATCTCCCGTCTCTTAGGTGAACCCACGCGTCCCGTCTCCCCGACGCTGTATGGCGGGAAATTGTAGTGCAGCATAAACGGATCCTTGCGCTCTCCTTCCAGTGCATCGATAATCTGTGCATCGCGCCCCGTACCGAGCGTCGTCGTAACCAATGCTTGCGTCTCGCCACGCGTAAACAACGCAGACCCGTGCGTTCGTGGCAGTACGCCGATCCGTATGGTAATGGATCGCACCGTGCGGGTGTCGCGACCATCAATGCGTGGCTCTCCCTCAAGAATTCTCCCGCGCACCACATCGCGCTCGGCGCCCTTGATAGCTTTCTTGATCTCCGCCAGCTCCTCCTCGCCAGCATCCGCTGATACCACCCCCGAGACAATTTGCTCGCGCACTTGAGCAAGCTTATCTTGACGTGAAACCTTGTCCGCAATTTCGTAGGCGTTCGTAATTTCTGTCACACCCGATTCGCGGACTGCTTCCAATAACGATGCGTTTTTTTCCGGCGCTTGCCAGTCCCACGGTTTCGTCCCGGCCTCACGTGTGAGCTCGTTGATCGCCTCGATAACCGGCTGCATTTGCGCGTGGCCAAACATCACTGCCTCCAACATGGTCTCTTCGGACAGTACTTTGGCTTCCGATTCAACCATCAGCACACCGGATTTGGTCCCGGCAACAACCAAGTCAAGCTGTGATTCCTTAACTTGCCCACTGGTAGGGTTGAGTACGTACTGGCCATCGATATAGCCGACGCGCGCCGCACCGACAGGTCCGCCAAACGGCACACCCGACAGTGAAATCGCCGCCGAAGCCCCGATCAAGGATACGATATCTGGATCGATTTCGGGGTCCAGGGACATGACCGTCGCGATAACTTGAACTTCATTAGTGAAACCGTCGGGAAACAAGGGTCGGATGGGGCGGTCGATCAGGCGGGAGGTGAGGATCTCTTTTTCAGATGGCCGGCCCTCGCGTTTAAAGAAACCTCCCGGTATGCGGCCGGCGGCGAAGGTCTTCTCTTGATAATCCACGGTTAGCGGAAAGAAATCCTGGCCCGGTCTTGGTTCCTTGTCAGCGACAACCGTTGCCAGTATCACGGTATCGCCCATGCTCGCCATTACTGCGCCACTGGCCTGCCGCGCGATCTCCCCAGTCTCGAGAGTAAGGGTGCGCTGGCCGTACTGAAGGGATTTTGTAATCTTGCCCAATGCTTTGCCCTCGGTCAGGAATTATTTACGCAGACCGAGCCGTTCGATCAAAGAACGGTAGCGGCCTACATCCACTTTCTTCAGGTAATCAAGCAACTTCCGTCGCTTGTTGATCATACGCAAAAGCCCCAGCCGGGAATGACGATCATGCGGGTGCGTTTGAAAATGCTCAGACAGTTCATTGATTCGAGCAGACAGTAGCGCCACCTGTACCTCTGGGGAACCTGTATCCCCTTGATGAACCTGGTAGCCCTTTACTATGTCGCCCTTCTGCTGTGCTGTGATTGCCATCTAATGTTACCTCACTACCGACTTATACCAATGTGCGATCGTTGTAGCGCCCGTCGCCACGCAAAGGCGCGCGGTATTCTACCTGCGGGTTACTCTGCTCTCAACCAATGGAAACAACACCTATCAAATCGGTTTTGTTCTGCCCAACAATAGCCGACGTGGAGCGACTCGGCCATCGTCCAGCACCTGCCCCATACCCAAAAATCGGCTGCCGTCGGCATACAGCCGTACCCAACCCGGTTGATGGGAGTGCCTGACGGACACAGGTTGACCGCGGCACAGGTAATGAGCGGCCAGTGGTGTAAGATGAACGTCTGGCAGACCTGAAAGCGCCACATCCACCGGAAGCAACAACCTTTCCCGCGCCTCGTGGCTTTCGGCCGCTTTTAGCTCCTCCAGACCCACCGCATCATCAACAGATAGCTCCCCCACCGCAAGGCGCCTGAGACTTTCGACATGCGCGCCACAGCCCAGTGCCTGTCCCAAGTCATGCGCGAGCGCACGAATATACGTTCCCTTTGAACAGTGGATTTCCAGCTCCAGACGATCGGTGTGCAGAGTCAAACACTTTATATAATGAATCGAAACCTGGCGTGGCTTTCGCTCGACCTCGATACCCTTACGGGCCAGCTTGTAGAGTGACTTGCCACCACGTTTGATTGCCGAGTACATCGGCGGCAGTTGTTCGATGTCACCCTCGAATTCCCGCAAAGCGCGATCTATCACCCGCCGGTCCACAGCGACAGGGCGCTTTTCGACGACTCGTCCCTCACTGTCGAATGTATCCGTAGACTCTCCCAGCTTGAATACCGTACGGTATCGTTTGTCTGCGTTAAGTAAGAACTGCGATACCTTGGTCGCCTCACCAAAACACAAAGGAAGTAACCCCGTCGCGATGGGATCGAGACTGCCCGTGTGACCTGCCTTATGTGCCCGGAATATCAACTTAGCAGCCTGCAGTGCCCGATTCGATGTCATTGACGGCGGTTTGTCCAAAAGCAGAATACCGTTGACATCGACGTGATTGGGAAATTTCCGTGCCAAGTGCAAATCCTCTTAGTCGACTTGACGATCTTTATCTTCTGCCACCGCGCGATCGATTAGCGTCGACAACGCCGTCCCTTCTTCCACCGAGGTGTCATACACGAATTGCAATCTTGGAACCCCTCGCAATGCTAACCTGCTCATCAGCCGATGCCGCAAGAAAGACGATGCCTTGTTCAGTACAGTCACACTTTCCTTTTTCTCGCCGACACCGGCCAGACAGCTGAAATACACCTTGGCTGTAGAAAGATCGGAGGCAACTTCGGCGCCGGTCAAGGTCACGCCGTGCACACGTGGATCATTAAGTTCGTGCTGGATCAATACGGCGAGTTCTCTCTTGAGCAGCTCCGCAACCCGCCGCTGTCGGTTAGACTGGCTATGCATAGAGCACGGACTGTGCGCTGCACGCTGCTGTGTTCTCTACAATCGGAGCGGTCGCCGGGACGAGCATGATTTAGGCCGAGCGGGCAACCTCTATCCTCTCGTAGACTTCGATCTGATCCCCGACTTTGACGTCGTTGTAATTTTTAACGCCGATTCCACACTCGGTCCCCGCTTTCACCTCATTCACGTCCTCTTTGAAACGACGCAATGATTCAAGCTCCCCTTCATATATGACGATGTTGTCTCGTAATACACGAATTGGCAGGTTGCGACGTACAACACCTTCACTGACATAACACCCGGCAATGGCCCCGAACTTGCGCGCCCGGAACACATCCCGGACCTCGGCGAGACCGACCATTTGTTCTTTGAGCTGAGGTGCAAGCATCCCACTGATCGCGTTTCGGAGTTCGTCGACCGCGTCGTAAATGACATTGTAGTAGTGAACATCAACACCTTCTTCTTCAATCAGGCGGCGAGCAGCGCTGTCCGCGCGTACGTTAAAGCCGATAATGATGGCGCCGGCAGCCACTGCCAGGTTGACGTCCGATTCGCTGATTCCCCCTACCATGCCGTGTATGACTTTTACTTTCACCTCATCCGTCGACAACCGCTCGAGCGTGTCCGTCAGTGCCTCGACGGACCCCTGGACATCCGCCTTGATGAGCAGGCTAAGGGTCTTGAACTCGCCCTCCTTCATTTGCTCGAAAACATCGGCAAGCCTGGCCGCCTGTTGTCGCGCGAGCTTGGTGTCCTTGAGCTGGCCCTGGCGGTATAACGCTATCTCGCGGGCCTTGCGCTCGCTTTCCACCCAGGTCAACTCATCACCTGCATAGGGCACGCCGGACAACCCTTGTAGCTCCACGGGGATGGAAGGCCCCGCCTCTTTTACCGCCTTGGCGTTCTCATCGAGCATGGCGCGCACCCGCCCATACTCCCCCCCGACGAGCACGATATCGCCCCTGTGCAAAGTCCCACGCTGTATGAGCACGGTCGCAACCGGGCCGCGTCCTTTGTCCAACCGCGCCTCGACCACGATGCCTGAGGCTGGACCAACCTTGACAGCCTTGAGCTCCAGGAGCTCTGCCTGCAAAAGCACGGCTTCCAGCAGCTCGTCGATCCCCTCGCCCGTCTTAGCCGACACATTGATAAATAGTTCTTCGCCTCCCCATTCTTCCGGAACTACCTCATGCTTGGTCAACTCCTGCCGAACTCGCTCCGGATCAGCGTCAGGCTTGTCAATCTTATTGATTGCCACCACCATCGGGACACCGGCGTCACGTGCATGGTGTATGGCCTCAATGGTTTGCGGCTTAACGCCGTCGTCCGCCGCTACGACCAGTATCACCAGATCCGTTGCCCCGGCGCCGCGGGCACGCATCGCAGTAAACGCTTCATGGCCAGGGGTGTCCAGAAAAGTCACCACACCTTTGTCAATCTTGACGTGATAGGCACCGATGTGCTGCGTGATTCCACCCGCCTCACCACTGGCCACACGCGTTTTGCGAATGTGGTCCAACAACGAAGTCTTTCCATGATCGACGTGCCCCATTACTGTGACCACTGGCGGGCGCGGCTCGGCCTCCGCCGCCGCTTCTAGCGGCTGCTCGAGCGCCGCTTCCGGACTCGTGGGCCTGCCCTCTTTGACCGTGTGGCCCATTTCCTCGATGACCACAGTCGCCGTGTCACGGTCAAGCACCTGGTTGATCGTGACCAGGCTCCCCAGGCCCATCAAGGTCTTTATCACTTCAGCGGCCTTAACTGACATCTTTTGCGCAAGCTCGGCTACTGTAATCGTTTCCGGGAGCACGACCTCGCGTACAATAGGTTGTGTTGGCTTCTCGAAGGCGTGCTGCCCCGACATGCTGGTCACGACCGCCTTCTTGGAGACCGGCCTTATGCGGCGGCGTACCTTGCGGCCGTCGGCCACGTGTAACTCCGCGCGTGCCGGCTCTTTAGCTTCCTCGGCCTTGCGGCGGCGCTCTCGCTCCTTGGCGCTCGGCGCTTTTTTCTCGGCCATGGGCGCCGCTGGTTCAACAGCACTTGGTTGCTCTGCATCTGCTATCTGCTCCATTTGCACCGGAGATTCTTCCGCGACCACCGGTTCCGGGGTGGGTGGCGCAGGCGCTACGGGCTCCTCCTTCACAGATACATCGACGTTGATCTCAGCCGTCGGCGCTTGCTCGACCTCTGCAAACACGGGATGCTTGGGCACCTCGGCCGGCGTCGGCGTGGGCTCGACCGGCGGGGCAGCTTCGACCTCAGCACGTTTGACAAAGGTGCGCCTCTTGCGCACCTCCACCTGAACGGTGCGGGTCGTTCCCGTGCGTGTGTTCTGGGTAATTTGACCCGTAGACTTGCGCTTGACTGAAATCTTCTTGCGCGCCAGCGCCTCCGGCTCACCGCCCTGCAAAAAGCTGAGTAATTTCAATTTTTCTTCTTCACTCAGCGCATCGCCTACTTGCTTGCCATCAATTCCGGCTGCGCCCAGCTGCCGCAATAACGTCTCGGGCGGGATACCGATACGTTCTGCAAAAGCCTCTACTGTAATTGTCGCCATATCGATATTTCTAACCTGCCTCTTCTTGATTCTCGAACCACGGGGCCCGCGCCGTCATGATCAGCTTCTTCAGTCGCTCCTCGTCACCGATGCCCTCAATTTCCAATAACTCGTCGACTGACTGCTCGGCGAGGTCCTCGCGAGTCTTGATGTCGTGACTGGCCAGTAAGTGTGCCGTGTGCTCGTCCATCCCTTCCATTTCAAGCAAGTCCTTTTCAGGTTCGGCCAAGCTGATCTGCTCTTCCACGGCGATTGCCGTAGTCAGCAGGGCGTCGCGTGCACGGCTGCGTAGCTCCTCGACCAGATTTTCGTCAAAACCTTCCACGGTCAACAGTTCCTGTTTCGGTACATACGCGATCTCGTCCAGGTTGGTGAAACCTTCTTGAACCAGGATCGTCGCTACCTCCTCGTCCACATCAAGCTGCTCCATGAAGAGCTTGACCGCGGTCGCCACTTCGGTGTTGCTTTTCTCGCTTGCTGCCTCCTCAGTCATGATATTCAGCTCCCAACCTGTGAGCTCGGTCGCCAAGCGAACGTTCTGTCCTCCGCGCCCGATCGCCTGGGATAGCTGCATCTCATCGACCATGACATCCATGCTATGGAGCTCCTCATCGACCATAATCGAGATCACCTCGGCCGGCGCCAAGGCGTTGATCACGAATTGCGCCGGATCCTCGGACCACTGGATGATATCCACGCGTTCGCCGGCCAGCTCATTCGAAACGCTTTGCACACGTGACCCAC
>JBHHZP010000152.1:0-8418 GCA_046758085.1 Acidiferrobacterales bacterium | reverse complement strand
CAGCAACGTCGTCGACCGGCCGGATCTCAGGCGTACGCTACGTACCCTTATATACGGTGCGGTCGGCGGGGCGGTATTTTATTGGTTCAACATGCCGCTTGCCTGGATGATGGGGGCGATGGTGGCGACGACCATCATGTCAATGACGGGCAGGCGCTTGTACGTACCGCAGGGCCTCCGTGCGGTCATGGTGATGGTGCTGGGCGTGTTGCTCGGGAGCGCGTTCACGCCGGACGTCATTGAGCAGGCCTCGCGTTGGCCGATCACTTTATCGGCCCTGCTCGTCTATATCGCGTTAATTACCGCAGTGCTGTATCTCTACTTTCACAAGGTCCTTGGATACGATCCGGTCACAGCGTATTTCTCCGCGACGCCTGGCGGGCTGAACGAGATGGTGATTGTCGGTGCGGCCTTCCACGGCGATGATCGTACGATCGCCTTGATTCATGGCTCCCGCGTCCTGCTGGTCGTGCTGGTGATCCCGTTTTGGTTCCGATATACCGAAGGCATCGGTGCCGGCGTTTCATTTCGCGGGCCTTCTCTGCTCGACACCAGCATGCTTGATCTTGGTGTGTTGACCCTATGCGCCGTGGTCGGAGCTGTGGGCGCCCGCTTACTACGCCTGCCCGCGTACCGCATCGTCGGTCCGATGCTGGCGACTGCCGCGATTCACATCGCCGGATGGACCGAATCCAAACCACCCTATGAGCTCGTATTTATCGCCCAAGTCGTGGTGGGTGCCTCGGTCGGGGCGAGATTTGCCGGCGTTCCGTTAGAGCGTGTGGTTCGCACGATCGCCGCCTCGGTCAGCTCCACGTCTGTGATGTTGGTGTTCACATTCCTAGCTGCCCTAGTGCTTGTTCCCTTGACCGGCATTCCGAAGGCACCAATCGTACTGGCGTTCGCGCCGGGCGGGCTTGTGGAGATGAGTGTGATCGCACTCTCGCTTGGCATCGAGACCGCATTCGTCGCGACACACCATGTCGCGCGCATCGCCATGATCGTGATCGGCGCTCCCATCGTCTTCCGGGCCGCACGACGTTTGCGCAAGCAAAAAGAGGTAGCCCCACCTCCGGCGGAATAAACGGAAAACCCGATGGCCAATTGGCTTATCGCCGTTGCCAATTAAGCGGTCAAAGTTGATAATATGAATTAGTGCTTCGTGGGTCTCTGCAAGGATTTGGAAAAAGTTTCCGCGATCCTTTTCCGGTAATCCATCCGTAGCACCGATCTTGCGGGTTCAGCGAGGGTCAATGCGCGCAAAGAGGGAGCTATCGTGACCGACAGGCCGGAATCGGCCGATCGGCGCTTCGGACCGCGGCGCTTTGCCGGGGTCAAAGCCATGGTCACCCACGATCGCCTCGGCCTCACTAAATGCAAGCTTCGCGATATCAGTCTCGACGGGGCTTTTATCGAAACGGGCACACTCGTTCTGTCGAAAAACGCCGACGTTGACCTGGTACTGAAGATCCGCTCTGGCGACAGGAACCGGCACTGCCGATTCCTGGCGAAAGTCACCCGAGTGACTGCAGAGGGCGCGGTCCTTGAATTCCGGCATCTCAGCGAGTCGGCGTACCGGACCCTCTTCGATATTGTTCACGAAGAGTGATCAGGTGTTGCACCGATCGCTCTGCGCTAACGCCGGGCAGCGTGGCCGGCGGAGGTCCCGGCGATGCGCCCGAAGACAGAGCCCGCCATCAATCCCGAGCCGCCAGGATAGTTAAAGTAGAATAGCCCGCCCACCAGCTCACCGGCCGCATAAAGATTGGGGATGGGGTTGCCATCGCTTTCCAGTACTTGGGCGTTTTGATCAATGCGCAGCCCCCCGAACGTGAACGTGATGCCGCAGGTCACGGCGTAGGCCTCGAACGGCGGCTCGTCGATCGTATTGGCCCAGTTGGATTTGGGGACCTCGAGGCCCTCGGTGCAGCGCCCGTCCTTGACGGCGGGATTGAAGGCTATATCCGTGCGTACCGCAGCGTTGTATTCCCTGATCGTCGCAAGCGCGCGCCCGGGGTCCACATCCTCGAGCTTCTTGACAAGCTCTTCCAGGCTGTCAGCCCGTACGCGTGTGACCTGGCGAATGCGGTACTCATCGCGCAGCAAGGGGATGACTTTGTTGTCGAAGATCTGCCAGGCGAACTGGCCGGGCTGCCGAAGGATAACTCTGCCGTACTTTGCGTAGGTGTAATTGCGGATGTCGGCGCCCTCGTCGACAAAGCGCTCGCCACGCGCATTCAGCATGATACCGAGCGGGTAGCTGTGCTTCTGGAAGTTGTCGCCTACTGCGAGATCGCCGAACGCGGGGGCGTTGCGCTCCCAACCCACGGCATGACAGCCTGACCAGTTGCCCCACGGCATGGCGCCGATATCGAGCGCCATGCGGATGCCGTCACCGGTATTGAAGCGCGTACCACGAACCTTCGCAACGTCCCAGCTAGCGCCCAGATAGCGCGTGCGCCACTCGGCGTTGGCTTCGAAGCCGCCGCATGCCAGCACCACGGCCCGGCTCTTCATTTCTACGGTCTTGCCCTTGTGCCGGACACACACGCCTTCCACGGCATCCTTATATAGAAGGTCAACAGCGCGGGCCTCGTAGAGGACCTCGATGCCTTCGCGCGCGGCCGCAGCAAAAAGCATGTCGGTAAGCCCCGGACCGCCACCCCAGGCCTCCAGCACGATACCGCCCCAGAACTTGAACTTGCCGTCGATCTTAAACGCCTGACGACCCCACATGGGTATGAAACGCACACCCTTGGAGCGCATCCACAGCAGTGCCTCCTTGCTGCGTGTTACCAGCAGCTCGGCCATGTCGGGATCGACGCGGTACTCCGTGACGCGCCCCAGGTCATCGAAGAACTGCTCCTCCGTGTAGGTGCCGAAATCGGAGTTGGCGATCTCTTGCTCTGTAAGATCCGGCATCAGTTGGCGCAGATCCTCGATGCCGTTGTGGGCGAAGCGGAAGGCGCCAGCAGTAAAGCGGGAGTTGCCGCCGCGTTCGGCCTCGGGCGCACGTTCGAGCACGGTAACCTTTGCGCCTTGTTCGCGCGCCGCGAGCGCAGCGCAAAACGCGGCATTTCCGGCACCAACTACGATTACGTCAGTTTGCCGATCTTTCATTTGGTTCTCGCGCGACGAATCTTCAAGCTCGCTGCCCTCAGCGCTCGGCTCCGGTGCTCCGCCTTCTCCGCTTGTACTCGGGAGCCGGCCAAGGGCACGTCCGTGTGCCCGTGGCCGGGCGGGACTTCCTGTCCTTCGCCCCTTCGGGCTCACCCCTGCGCTCTGCGCGGAAGCTCCGCAAGTCGCCTCGCCCTGACGCCGGCGAGCTCCGCCCGGCGTCCCGGTCCAGGACCGAGGCGACTGCCGTAGCCGCCGAAGACGAAGCCCCGCGGCCTGAAGGGGGCGCGACACGGACGTCGCGTCCCGCGCACGGAGATAGGATATCTCCTTGCGCGGCCGGGCGAGAGCCGAGGCGGGTTTCGCAAAGGCCCGGAGCCGAGGCCCGGACCGGGGTACGGTGAGACGCCGCGTCCTTAATCGATCGGAAAACCATAAAGCTTTGCCGCATTTTCGCATACGATCTTATATCGTACATCCGCCGGCAAGTGCCCGAGCTCTTTATTAATGAACTCCTGCGAGTCGGGCCACACGCCGTCGGGGTGCGGGAAGTCGGAACCCCACATGACGTTTTCCGCGCCCAGATCGTCGAGCAGCTTGATGCCGATCCTGTCCGACTGGTAGGTGGCCTTGCATTGCCGGTACCAGTACTCGCTGGGTTTCATGGTTAGTGTGAGGTCTTTGAATTGGTCTTCCCACTCGATGTCCATGTGATCGAGCAGATACGGGATCCACCCTATGCCGCTTTCACCGATCACGATTTGTGTATGCGGGTACCGCTGCAAAACGCCGGCGTAGATAATTGACATCAACACATGTGCCATTTGGATCTGAAAGCCCGTGATGTACACCGCCCAGGCGGTGCGCTGCACCGGCGGCGGGCACGCGCTGGTGTCAGGCCGCCCGCCACCGACTGTGTGGAAGTGCAGGGGCAGCCCCGACTCGCTGACGGCGGCCCACAGCGGATCCCAGTAGGGATCCCACAAGGGTTTCATGTCGGCCTGCAGCGGCACCTCGAGTCCGCGAACGCCGCCGCGCTTGGCTACGTGTTCGATCTCCGCCAGAGCCACATCCATGTTGTGACCGGGGATGCAGGCAATACCGGCAAAACGCTCCGGATGGGTGTCGCAGAAATGCGCCAGCCACTCGTTGTAAATGCGAATCATCTCGGCGGCGGCTTCGGGATCGTTCAGGCGCATACTGGCGCCCAGGATGCCGTACAAGACCTCGGCCTGAACACCATCGCGATCCTGGTCGATAATGCGTAAATCCGGATCTGTGAGCCGGCGGATGCCGCGGCTGCCGTCATTGTAAAGACCGGTCGACGCCATGCGATCAGAACGGTGGATCTGTCCGGGTATATACTGGCGTCCGCCGGAACCCATGCCGTTGACCAGGCCGAGATAGCTGCCCTGCCTGGTCACCCACTGGGGCCCTTTGTTACCGTCCGTGACATACGGCATGCGGTCCCGAAGCCTGCCCGGCGCATGGGTTGTGAACAGGTCCGGCGGTAGCCAGACGAGGTCGATGTGACAATCTGCGGAAATGACCTCGTATTTCATAGGTACGTACTGCTTTATGCCGATCGGAGGTTCACCCGGCCCGTCGCTGCAATTAGCTGCGAGATACATCAGAAAAGCCGGATACAAAAACCGAGATGCAAGTTCCGGCGAAAAACAAGTAGTATATACGAACGCGGGCCAACAGCTTAAGGCAGCATCTTTAGAAACAATGTTACGTTACGGGGCCCGATCTTGTTGTTTGAGTTGGCAATCCATCCACGAGTGAAAAACGATGTTCGAGAACATATCTCCTGCTCGGCCTGACGCCATAATAGGCCTCACTGAAGCGTTCGACAAAGACCCGAATCCGGACAAGATCAACCTGGGTGCTGGTGTTTACCGCGACGAGGACGGTCTCACGCCGATATTAAACGCGGTCAAGACTGCGGAACGCACGCTTCTGGAACAGGAAAAGACCAAGGTGTATCTGCCGACGGCAGGTTTGCCCGAATACGGGAGGTTGGTTCAACGGCTGCTGTTTGGCGAAGAGCATGAAGTCGTTGTTTCCGGGCGCGCCTGTACCGTTCATACGCCGGGCGGGACGGCAGCGCTGCGTGTTGGCGCAGATTTTCTCAAGGCGTTCGCCCCTGAGGCCAGAATCTGGATAAGCAACCCGACCTGGCCGAATCACCCGGGGATTTTCAAAGCCGCCGGTTTCAAGGTGGAGGAATACCCTTATTATGACGCGGTGACTATGGGACTGGACTTTGAACGCGTGCGCGCCGCGCTCAGTAAGGTCCCGGCCGGTGACGCCGTGCTATTACACGCGTGCTGTCACAATCCGACCGGCGTTGATCCCGCGCCTGAGCAATGGGACGAGATCTCGGCTATTGCTCGAGAGCGGCGCTGGATTCCGTTCCTCGACTTCGCCTATCAGGGTTTTGGTGAGGGCCTGGAGGCTGACAGAGTCGGATTGCACGCTCTTGCCAGCGCCGTGCCGGAACTGCTTGTCGCAAGCTCCCTGTCCAAGAATTTCGGGCTTTACGACGAAAGAACGGGCGCACTGACATTAGTCGCGTCGAGCACAAAGGCGGCCGCAAACGCGCTTAGTCAGATCAAAAGCACTATCCGGGCGAACTACTCAAGTCCGCCGGCACACGGCGAGCACGTCGTTATGGTCATCCTGCGAGACCCGGCCTTGCGCGTACAATGGGAAGATGAAGTTGTGCAGATGCGGGAGAGGATCAGATCGGTGCGAGCGGCATTTGTAGAAGGCCTGAAAAAGCGCGACGTACCCCAGGAGTTTTCGTTTATCAACGAGCAGCACGGGATCTTTTCGTTCAGTGGGCTTACCGACGAACAAGTCAGATTTCTCCGCGAGCAGAAAAGTATCTATATCGTCAAAGGCGGCCGCATCAATGTGGCCGGGATCACGACCAGGAATATCGATTACCTTTGCGATTCGATCGCGGAATCACTTCTTGAAGTTTCAGGTGAGAAGTAACAAGTGACAAGGAACACACATAAACCGATTTAACTTGCCACTTCAAAATTATTGCGTCTTACTCGATTTATGTAAGTCCAATCATTACATGTTTCTCGAAAGCCGGTCGCTGGGTGAGCCGGCCATACCAACGCTTCAGGCTCGGCAGCTCCTCACGCTCGATATCCAATGTGAACCAGCGGTAGGTCATGATGCCGACTGGAATATCGCCCACTGAGAACGCAGAACCGGCCACATAATCGGCGTAGGCCAACTGGTTATCCAATATTTTCATGACACTCGCCAACGTGTCACGCGCCGCCGCAATCGCAGCTTGGTCACGCTTCTCCGGCGGTGTGCGCACCAGGCCCCAGAACACCGGATTGATGGCGGGGACAATGGTGCTCAGCTGCCAGTCCATCCAGCGCTCCGCCAGGGCCCGCGCCTGCAGATCGGCCGGATACAGGCTCGCGTTTCCCTGCTTGGCGGCCAGGTAGCGGATGATGGTGTTCGACTCCCAGAGCACGAAGCCGTCGTCAATAATTGTCGGCACAAGCCCGTTCGGATTTAGCGCCAGGTACTCGGGCTCGCGATTTTTGCCGAACTGACCGCCCACGTCCTCACGCTCGTAGGCGATCCCGAGCTCATCGCAGCACCAAAGCACCTTTTGTACGTTAGACGAATTCTTTCGCCCCAGGATCTTCAACATCTCTTGCCCCTCCTCTCCTTGTATTTGCCGGTGGTAAAGCAATACGCCCGCGCAGGGGCGATTCTGTCACTACCTATCCGTATCTGACAAGGAATTCAGTGCTGACAGCCATTTTTGCGGACATGGCTGTGGTGCGCCTGGCCCCCGAGCGCCCCGGTGGGCATTGCCCCGTAGCCGGGAATCTTGAGTGGTGCTGCTTTCCAGCGTAGTATCGCAGCTTCGGGAAGATGCCCCGGGCCTGTGGCTACCGGGGTATCGCCTCGAGAATAACCCCACAGAAAATATAATCACTCGCTCTTCTAAGGAGAACCACCATGACTACATGCACCACTCTTTTGCGCGGCACTTTCGCAGCGCTCGCGCTAACCATCGTCGCCTTCCCCGGGACGTCATTGGCACTGGAAGATAAGCTTGTCATTGTCACCTCTTTTCCCAAGGATCTGACGTCCAAGTTCAAGGCGGAATTCGAGAAACGGCACCCCAGCGTTAAGGTCGAGATGGTCAAGAAAAAGACCACCGCTGGTATCAAGTACATTCAGGAAACGGCTGACCACAACACGTCAGATATGTTCTGGGCGTCGGCGCCGGACGCGTTCGAAGTGTTGAAGGGAGACGGTCTGCTACAGAAGTACACGCCCAAGGCGCCGGGCATACCAAAGGTGGTCGGCTCCTACCCGATCAACGACCCCGATGGCTACTACATCGGCTTCGCGGCGGCCGGCTATGGAATCATGTGGAATAAACGCTATCTCAAGGCGAAGCGTATCCCCGCGCCCAGCAGCTGGGCGGATCTGGCAAAGCCGGTTTATCACAAGCATGTCGGGATGTCCGCGCCGTCGCGCTCGGGCACCACCCACCTTACCGTCGAGACGCTCCTGCAAGGTGACGGCTGGGAGAAAGGCTGGGCCCTGTGGAAGGCGATCGGCGGTAATTTCAAGACTGTTACCGAGCGCAGCTTCGGCGTGCCCGATGGCGTCAACAGCGGCGATTTCGGCGTCGGTGTGGTGATCGATTTCTTCGGGCTTTCGTCCGAGGCCAGCGGTTTTCCCGTCAAATTTATTTACCCGAAGGTCACCACGCTGGTGCCGGCGAACATCGGCATTCTCAAAGATTCACCGCATCCGAAGGCAGCCGCGGCCTTTATCGAGTTCTTGCTGTCCCCGGACGGGCAGACAACGCTGCTCGATCCCAAGATTCGCCGTTTGCCCGTGAATCCGGCCACTTATGGAAAGGCACCTTCTACCTTCCCCAATCCCTTCAAGGACAAGTCCATCGGCGCGGCGGTGAAGTTCGATGTGGGGTTGTCGAAGAGGCGATACAACCTGGTTAACTCCATGTTCGACGTGATGATCACGTACCGGCTCGAGGACTTGCGCGCCGCCACCAAGGCCATCCAGAAGGCGGAAGCGGCGTTAATGAAAAGCCCGAACTCGCAAGCTGCCAGGCTGTTGGAAGAGGCACGCGCACTGGTGGCCGCGCTCCCCGTGACGGAGGCCAAGGCTGCGGACCCGGCGTTTGCCGGCATCTTCAAGAAGAAGCGCAAGAAGAGAGCCGACGTGGTGCCTCAGCGTCAGGCCGAGGTCGAGGAGCAGTGGGATGCGTTTATC
>JBHHZP010000151.1:0-8579 GCA_046758085.1 Acidiferrobacterales bacterium | reverse complement strand
GTCGCGACAAGAAAGTACCTCGCCTTCGGGTGCGAGAACCCAATTAGAATAATCGCCGGTAGACAACCCACAAATTAGGGTAGCGGAAAATGGGGCGGCTGGTGGCGGGAAAAGGCCGCCGGGGCTTGACATAGTGTATCTCTTACACTACTCTATTGAGACTTAGTGTATTCCTTACACTATTAATGGTTTGAAGAACTTTCGCTACACACATCCGCATCCCGCGGTGACGACCGATGTGGTGCTGTTCAGCATCCGTGAGGCGCGTCTGGAGTTGCCGCTGGTGCGACGCACGGCACAGCCGTTCGCCGGCATGTGGGGGTTGCCTGGCGGCTTCGTCGGCATCGACGAGGACCTCGAGAGCTGCGCCTTGCGCGAGCTCGAGCACGAGACCGGCATCACCGGTGTGTATCTGGAGCAGCTGCACACCTCCGGCCGCCCCGATCGAGATCCGCGCGAGCGCGTGATCTCAGTGGCGTATTACGCGCTGACACCGGCCGACCACTTACAGGTAAAGGCCATGAACGGCGAAAAAGAAGTGGGTTGGTTTGCGCTCGATCGCCTGCCGCCAATGGCGTTCGATCATGCGGAGATCGTCAATATGGCGCACCAACGTCTGGTCGCTAAGCTCGATTACTCGACAATCGCGTTTCAATTCATGCCCGAGACTTTCACTTTGGGTGAGCTGCAAACGGTATACGAAATCATCCTGCGCGAGCCACTGGACAAGCGAAACTTTCGCAAGCGGGTGCTCGCGCTGGACCGGATCGCGGCAACCGGAGAGCTACGACGCAATGGTAACCACCGACCGGCGCGCCTGTACCGGCTGAAGTTCCCCGATAAGGTGGAGATCATCAAGTAAGACGGGCATTGATTGACACGCGGCGGCATCAGTCCGCAAATGAGGTAAATCATGACTAAGGCATTATTGAGCCCTCGCGCCGTGAAATCCGGTTTTTCCAAGCCGATGCTGCAGCCGGGCATCGCTGCGATCGTGGAACCCGACGTCCTTGAAAGCGAGATCAAGCAAATGTTGGTCGAGCAAAACGCGGTGCTGGTCGCGCACTACTACACGGTGGCGGCGTTGCAGGACCTGGCGGACGAGACCGGCGGGCTGGTGTCGGACTCACTCGAGATGGCGCGCTTCGGCCATGAACATCCGGCCCGAACCCTCATCGTGGCCGGCGTGCGTTTCATGGGCGAGACCGCGAAGATCCTGAATCCGGAGAAACGCGTGCTCATGCCGGATCTTGAGGCCACATGCTCGCTCGACCTTGGGTGTCCCGCCGATGAGTTTGCCGAGTTTTGTGACGCGCATCCCGATCGCACCGTCGTGGTCTACGCCAATACCAGTGCCGCAGTCAAGGCACGGGCAGATTGGGTGGTTACTTCCGGCATCGCCGTCAAGCTGGTGCAACACCTGGCGCGACGCGGTGAGAAAATCCTGTGGGCGCCGGACCGCTACCTCGGTGATTACATCCGCACGACGACGGGCGCCGATATGCTGCTGTGGAATGGCGCCTGCGTGGTGCACGAGGAGTTCAAGGCCACCGTGCTGCGGGGGCTTAAGGCCAGGCACCCGGATGCGGCTGTACTGGTGCACCCGGAATCGCCTGCGGGCGTTATCGAGCAGGCCGATGTCGTCGGCTCCACCACAGCGCTAATCGACGCCGCGCGATCACTCGCGGCAAAGACATGTATCGTCGCGACTGATAAAGGCATTTTTCACAAGATGCAACAGGCGGCGCCCGACAAGAAATTCCTGGAGGCACCTACCGCCGGCGTGGGGGCCACGTGCGAGAGCTGTGGGCATTGCCAATGGATGGCTATGAACACTCTGCATAAGCTACATCATGTGCTCAAGCACGGTGGCAATGAGATATTCATCGACGAGGCCGTGCGCCGCCGCGCCATGGTGCCGATCCAACGATTGCTGGAGTTCGCACGGGCCCAGCGTCCCCACACGCTGCGCCAAGGCGCCGCCTGACGGTGTAATCACGCGAATCCATCGCGCGACATGCATTGCTGGTGTCGCCTGACCGGCGGCTATTCTAATCGGGTTTTCGCACCCGAAGGTGAGGTACTTTGACTCGGACCCTCCCTGGCCCCCGCCCTGCGGGTCGCCTGCGGCGGTCCAAATCTGATCCAGTCAGATTTGTCTTATCGCGACAAGACACTTGCCTGGAACAAACGAACGCATTTCAGTGCGGCCGTTTGTTCCAGGCAAATGTCTTTGGGGTTAAAAGAGGGAACCCGTCGTACGGGGGTGGGTGAGCCGGAGGTGACACAAACGACCGCGGGGGCGAAACCCGGCTCATATATACCGCCGGTTAGCCGACACCCTTGCGAGTGCGCAGGACGACGGGCACACTGGGCCGACACAGCCCCCGGCTGTGCCTACCTAAGTCATGCGACCATTGCCGACCAACTCGAAACAGCAGCTCCTAGAGTACTTTCCTGCTGATTACTTCAGTGCACGCGGGCGCTTCAATCGCCTCGCGGCCGAATGTGGCGGGCAGTGTGCGGCCTATCGCATCGGCGCGCGCGGGCCCGGGGGCGAAGCGCTCAGTATAGACAGCGCCTACTTCGGGGCAGCCTCGCCGCAGCGATTACTTATTCTCACTTCCGGCATTCACGGCGCCGAGGGCTTTGCCGGCAGCGCGTTGCAGCAGCACATCATCATTGACCTGATCGACACGCCATGTACCGCGGCCCTAGGCGGAATACTGCTGGTGCATGCCCTCAATCCTTATGGTTTTGCTCACATACGGCGTACCAACGAAAACAACGTCGACTTAAATCGCAACGCCCTTGTGGACTTTCCGGGTCCGGCAAACCCGGCCTATGAGACGTTCGACGCCGCGCTCAATCCGCGATCGGCGCCAGGACGTCGCACCCGCTTCATGCCCGGGCTACTCTGGTGCGGCTTGCAAACCGGGGCGCGCGTCGCGCGCCAGGCGATCGCAGGCGGCCAGTACCGGTTCGCGCAGGGGCTCTTCTATGGCGGGGCCAAAACCGAGGAATCGATTCGTATTTTCGAACACATCCTCCAGGTGCAAGCGTGTGATCCCACGATGCAGGTGGTACACATCGATTTGCATACAGGCCTTGGAAAGTACGGGGACTATAAGTTGTTCGTGCATTCAGGCACAGGATCGCCTGCGCTGCAGTCTTTGCAAGAGTGGTGTGGCGATCGTGTCATCGCCACGGCCGACTCCGGCCGCTCCGGTATCTACTCGGCGAGCGGGCTCATCGGCTCGCTTACCCGAAGGGTCTTCGCTAATGCCCGCACCATCACCGCGACGTTGGAGTTCGGCACCTATCCGCTGCTGCGCGTGCTGTCGGTGCTGTGCAAGGAGAATCAACTTTTCCATTACGGGTGCGCCGACGCTACGCTGGGCAAAAAGATTCGGGCGGATTTCCTCGAAACCTTCTGTCCACAGGATGTGCGCTGGCGCCTGGCGTTGCTCGAGCACGGGGGGCGGGTGGTCCAGCAGATCACGAACGGGTTGTTCGCTACTTAAGGTTGGTTGGAACTGGCAGACCTACGATGTACCGGGGTTGCCCGCGCTATTAACCACACGCTACCAGCTACTTTTCCGACTCCGCCACCGTGGCTTGTTTCTTCGGCACTGGCTTGCCGTCATCCGCAGCCGTCTCGTATGCTATGCAGGCCTTATCGCTCCCCGGCCACGGCCCGCATTCGAAGCTGTACAGCGTGTACTCGTTGCCAATCCCGGCATCGCGCGCGGCTTCGAGCATCGCACGATCTTGCTTGGAAAGATTGATGGGCGCAGACAACAACATCGGGTAGACCCGCTCGTGATAATCCTGGTCAGGCTGAACGAAGACCCGCACACTGGCGCCCTTATCTTTCGCTAACGGCAGATTCAGATTTAACGACTGGCCGGGTAGCAGGCGCGTATCGGAAAGCTCTCGCCAGCCGGTTTTCGGATTCCAGTCGACACGCCGCTGAATGATGAAGTCAGAGCGCCGTGGCTCGCCATCGATCACTGTTTCTGACCTGATCGTAATACGCGGCGTGCCATAGGTGGGAAGCGCGTGTCCGGCGCCCGCGTTCGTGGCACGCACGTGCATACCCTGCGCGGTGCGCATGACGCGCACCGCTAGGCCGCGGCGCGTCATTTCCGGATCGTGAATACCCTTGAACTCGTGCTTGCCATCGGACATGTGGCAACTTTGACAGGTCTGGCCCGATTTGCCGTAGGGCGACGCCAGCCATTCATTATAGGTATTCTCCAGCGGCTTGCCGTTCAGTACCGTGCCCTCACCTTTCGGGAACTGGTGGCACTTTATGCAGAACTCGGAGCGCTTGAACAGCGGCAGCGCTTTTACGGCGCCATGGGGCGTTTCTTTAACATCGCGCGGACCGAAGCGTTGGTAACCGCGTACGTGACAACCCGCGCAATCAATGCCGTGCAGCCTGGTCAGCGCCGATGCCCCCTCCTTATCCCATAGCGCCCACTGTTCGCTGCGCGGGCTATGACATGCCAGACATGCCTCTACGTTGCTCCGGCTGGTGAAGTTCAACTGCCCGGCCACACCCTTGGACATGGCACGGGCATGGAGGGAGCCCCGCCACTGCCGAAGCTGGTCTTGATGGCACAGGCCGCAGTTATCGGCCTCAAGGTTGCGGGTGAGCGGATGGTGGTTCTCGGGTGCTTTCCCTTGTTCGGGCACAGGCAGCTTCCAGTAATCGTCCTGGGCGGCCGCAGCAAACGCCCACAAAGCGAGGACCGCGCAAAGCGCGCGCAATCCTCCCCGGATAGGTAACCCCACGGACGGTGGGGCTAGACCGCGTTGGAAATAAGCGTTTGCAAAGACCGCCATGGGGCAATGACTTTGGGAGATACCGATATCATGACCCAGCCCCGGCGGAACGCTCGTCGCTGGCGACATCTCTCAAGTACACAACTCATTGAAAAAAAATAAGGAAATACAGATGACACACGCAGCTCTTGGAGGGCCAAGCGCAACTGCCGGGGGGTTGCATGCGGCGCGGTTGGCTCAGTCATCTAGCCGCTGAAACACCAGGCAGGCGTTGGTTCCGCCGAAACCGAAGCTGTTCGACATAACCGTATTCAGCCTCACGTCATCCATGCGTTCTCGGACGACGGGCACCCCCGCCGCGCCTTGATCGAGGTGGGCGATGTTGGCAGACGCACATATGAAACCCGACTCCATCATGATCAACGAGTAGATCGCCTCGTGCACGCCGGCGGCGCCAAGAGCGTGGCCAGTGAGCGACTTGGTGGCGCTGATCGGTGGGATATGATCACCGAAGACGGCCTTGATCGCCTCGAGCTCACGAATATCGCCCGCCGGTGTGCTCGTGCCGTGTGCATTGATGTAGTCGATCGGTCGGCTCACATGCGACCACGCCTGCCTCATGCAACGCATAGCCCCCTCCCCGGAGGGCTGCACCATGTCGCTGCCATCGGAGGTCGCCCCATATCCAGTCAGCTCCGCATAAATTTTGGCGCCCCGCGCCTTCGCATGTTCCAGCTCTTCCAACACCAACACGCCGCCTCCGCCAGATATAACGAAACCATCCCGGTCTACATCGTAAGGTCGTGACGCCATCTGCGGGCGATCATTGAACTTGGAGGACAGCGCGCCCATGGCGTCGAACACCAATGTCATCGTCCAGTGCAGCTCTTCACCGCCGCCGGCAAACAGCAGGTCCTGCTTGTCCATCTGTATGAGCTCCGCACTGTGGCCGATACAGTGTGCGCTGGTTGCGCACGCGGAGCTGATCGAGTAACTCACTCCCTTGATATGAAACGCGGTCGCCAGACACGCTGAGTTGGTGCTCGACATCGTGCGCGTAACCATGTACGGGCCCACCTTGCGCACGCCCTTCGCGCGCAGGATGTCGGTGGAACGAAGTAAGTTCTCGGTGGAAGCGCCGCCTGAGCCCATGATCAGGCCGATACGCGGGTTTGACAGCTCCTGGTCTTCGAGCCCGGCGTCTGCAATCGCCTGCTGCATCGCCAGATAATTGAACGCCGCGCTATCTCCCATGAAGCGCCTGAGCTTGCGATCAATCAACTCGTCAACATTTAAGCGTATGGGCCCGTAAACATTGGTGCGAAATCCCAGGTCTACATACTCCTGGCAAAATTCGATGCCGACGCGGCCCTCGCGCAGCGACGCCAGGACTTCCTCCTTGCTGTTGCCGATGCTCGAAACGATGCCGAGGCCGGTAATGACAACTCGCCGCATGATTCGCGTTCCTTAGAACCCCTCCAAAGAGGTGAACAGTCCTACCCGCAGGCTCTTGGCCGTGTAAATCAGGCGTCCGTCCACTTCCATCTGGGCATCCGCCACCCCCATGACGACCTTGCGGTGCACGATCCGTTTCATATCCACTATATATCGCACGAGCTTCATGTCCGGAGTAACCTGCCCCTTGAACGTGACCTCACCGACACCCAAAGCGCGCCCTCTGCCGGGCGCGTCCAGCCAGCCTAGAAAAAACCCCACCAGCTGCCACAGCGCATCCACACCCAGACAACCGGGCATCACCGGGTCCCCGTGGAAGTGACAGCCAAAAAACCACTTCTCCGGCGTAACATCCAGTTCCGCAACGATTTTGCCTTTACCAAAAGCGCCGCCATCGGCGGTGATGTCGACAATGCGATCGAACATCAGCATTGGTGGCAGCGGTAATTGCGCGTTGCCCGAGCCGAACAACTCGCCGCGGCCACACTGCAGCAGTTCCTCCCTGGTGTAACTGGTTTTTTTCAACAACCGTACGTCCTTCATGAGGCCTTGGCGCACGCTTTCGCGAGGGTGGCGCCGCAGCTCAAACCCGTAACCCCCACTTTGACCGCGCAACCGCCGGCCCCCGCAACGGTTGCACAAGAAACGCCAACTTCAAGCCACGTTAGGTTATCACACTCTAACGCCACCGTATTGTGGTGCCCGCCCGGGCACAGACCCAGTCAGCGTGCGCGATCGCGTGTACCGGTGGTTAGCCCCTTCGCGCAATGGTCCTGGCAGCCCTGTCGCTCGGCCGCCATACAGCGGCGCTGGATCAGCTTATTCCCATGCGCGATATTATTGTCTGCTTGCGTTTCCCAGCCCCAAGGCCGAATATTTCACCGCGGAGTACACGCACAACGCTCAGGGAATTGATTTCAAGCAGTTTTGTTTCTATTGTTGGAGCGGATACGCTGTCGCAGTTTGCGCCTCTGTTCGGTTGTTACCTGCGAGTATTTAGTCATTTTGTTTTCTCTGCGATCTTTGTGCGTTCTGCGGTGAGTTCGCGTAGTTTCCGGGCTAGCAGGGCATCGACCCTTACTACTACGTGAGGGCGGCCGAGACAATACGAAATTCCCGGTCCGTTTTTCCAGCGGCCGCCCGGCCCCGCTGAGCGCGAACTGCTTATTCGAGATTGAATCTATGATCAAAGCGATCAAACAGTTCTTCGATCAACGCATTGCTGCCGAAGCGGACAAGCGCGTCACGGATGAGCATCGGTTACAGGTGGCTACCGCTGCCATGCTCATAGAGATGACGCGTGCCGACTTTGACGTCAAGTCCGAAGAAATCGAAAGCGTCGCGCATGCGATTCAAACCACGTTCGGCCTCTCTCCCAGGGAAACTAAGGAACTCATGAAGCTGGCAGAGGATGAAGCCCACCAGGCAACGGATTACTTTCAGTTCACCGCCCTGATCAACACGGGGTTCAGCAGAGAGGAGAAGGTCAAGGTCATCGAGCTTATGTGGCAGGTAGCCTATGCGGATGGCCGAATGGACAAGTACGAAGACCATCTGGTACGCAAGATCGCCGGCCTGTTGCACGTCTCACATAAGGACTTCATCGCGGCCAAGCATCGGGCGCGCATGGCGCGTACTCGCGCCTGAGCGCGCGACCGCAGAATTGCTCCCCCCCGTGGGCGAAAGGCGATGCCTGGCGCATAGAGCTTCTGCGGGCCTTATACGGGGTTGTTTAGATTCGTTTCGAAGTCTTGGCCCGGGTGTTCAATCTCGATGTCTAAAATAGGCCTTTTTATTTTCCTCCGACTCGAAATAGATCTTTAGTGCATTCTCCCCTTTCACCCTCGATGATGAAGGGATGGCTTTCCGGCTCCTCGATCGTATTCAGCGTAATCGGATCGGTGGTCTGGATACCCATAGCAACCTCCTTCTAGGCACTGACACGCTTGCACCGAACTGTTTCGATTACTCTCGTCGATGGCTACCGTCAAACCATTTTCAAACGATCCTTGATCTGGCTCAAAAAACCCACCGGCCTAACCGGCGATCGATTATTACCGGGCTTGCTGCGCTCCAATGCCATGGCACCCCAACTAGCGGTGCGGTTGTGCTTGTATCTTGGAACTTGAACCTGCGCCGGCTTACCGGCGCTTGTAATCCACATCCACCCAGCATCGGGGCAGCTCTTCGCCAGATGGAAAGATCAGCGCGGATTTTTGGAATGACTCGGGCTCTTGCAGCTCCTCGCCGGCGTGATACCGCCCCGCCACGTCGGGCCGGCTAGGATCAAACAGGACGCGGGTATCGAGAATCTCCACCAAGTCGCCCGATTG
>JBHHZP010000150.1:0-8615 GCA_046758085.1 Acidiferrobacterales bacterium | reverse complement strand
TGCAGAGCGAGGGAACCCGCGGGGTTTGCGGGCGCAGAGTCCGGGGTGCCCTTTCGTTCGGTTCCTTTCTTTGGGCACGCAAAGAAAGGAACCCGTCGTACGGGGGCGGAACCCCGGTAGTAATTAATCGCTGGTAGGCGACCTAAAAAGGACTCACCTATCTACCACTCACGGATCATAGATCACGACCCTCCCGGTGCGACGATTTTCAGGATCGCTCCGGATCCGTGATCGACGACATACAGCTCGTGCTGCTGGTCTTCGCCGAAGCTGCTGATGGCGTGGGATGTGTCGAGCAGTTTTCGCTGTCGTGTCACTCGGCGTCCGTCGTAGCGTAAGCCCCAGATGCGCTGCGTGCCGTAATCCCCGTAGATATAAACGCCGCACAGACCCGGGATAGCGTTGCCGCGATACACGAACCCACCGGTAATGGAGAACCCCTCCGGGTGTAGGTAGGTGAAGATCGGCGGTGCGAGGCCGCTTCGATCACACCGTCTGTTCACCGCAGGCGTGCAGATGTTCCCTTCCATGATGTTCCAGCCGTAATTGCGGCCGCGCTCGATGACGTCGATCTCCTCGGCCCGGTCCTGGCCTACGTCGGCGAGATAAAGGCGCCCGGTGCCCGCATCGAAGGAAAATCGCCAAGGATTTCTTAGCCCGTATGCCCATAGCTCGGCGCGATGGCGTGGCTTGCCGATGAAAGGGTTGTCGGCGGGAATGCCGTAGGGGCGAGTGGTTCCGGCCCGGTCCACGTCGATGCGCAGCAGCGCGCCGAGCAGAGTATTCGGATTCTGGCCATTTTCATGTGGATCGTTGGCGGCGCCGCCGTCCCCCATACCGATATAAAGATAACCGTCGGGACCGAAGAGGAGCTGCCCGCCGTTGTGGTTCGCGAACGGCTGCGGGATTTTCAGCAGGACTCGTTCGCTTTGCGGGTCCGCCCGGCCGGGCGCGGCGCGCTTGAATTGCGCCACGACCGTGCGTAGCCCGTTCTCACGCGTGGTGTAGTCGACGTAGAAGCGCCCGTTGTTCTGGTACTGGGGATGGAAGGCCACGCTCAGGAGCCCTTTCTCCCCGCCGCTTTCCACCCGCTCGCGAATGTCGAGGAACGGTTCGGTGCGCAACACGCCGTTATCGATCACGCGTATCACACCCCGCTGCTCCACGACGAATAATCGTCCGGTGGCATCGCCGGCATGGGCCAGGTGGACGGGCTCGTTAAGGCCGTCGACCACCTCTTGCAGCGCAATAGGAGGGATCAGGCGATCGGGTCCCCGATCGGCACACACGGTCGCCGCGGTCGCCTCAACGAAAAGCAGCGGGAATGAACCCAGGAAAGGTAAGACCATCAGCCGAGCGGTTGTCATAGTTGCTATAGCAAATCCGTTCAGGGCACCGCTTCAGGCGCGCGCCCCCAGGCAGGCCCGAGGATCGTTGTGATCATGCCCAGCGGGAGATTGTACCGGCTTCAGTCCGATTGCCCGTAGCGGGGGCGGCAGCCGCGAATGGTCTTGAAACACGGGCCGGACGCGGGCAAAGCGCTTTTTCTGTCTTGCCGGCGCCGGGTGGGCGCCACCGGGAGTCGCGCCGATCGCGGGGAGGCTCCGTAGGGCCGACTTGTCAATGCGCAAAGGGGAAAGTACTATGCGGCGTGAAAACCCAAGAGTAAGGTCCCCGACGCGATGTTTCACGGCAGCATGGTCGCCCTGGTTACGCCGATGCGGGAGGACGGGTCGGTAGATCTTCCCGCTCTGCACCGGTTGATCGATTTCCACATCGAAAACGGCACAAACGCCATCGTGGCGGTAGGCACCACCGGTGAGTCCGCCACGTTGGAGCTCGATGAGCATTGCCAGGTCATCCGCGAAACGGTGCAGCACATCAATGGCCGCATTCCGGTCATTGCCGGGACCGGCGCCAACTCCACCTCCGAGGCCATCGAGCTTACCCGCTACGCGCATGAGGCGCGGGCCGATGCCTGCCTGCTGGTGACGCCATACTATAATAAGCCGACACAGGAAGGCCTGTATCGGCATTTCAAGGCCATCGCCGAATCGGTACCCATTTCACAGATCTTGTATAACGTGCCGGGCCGTACTGCGTGCGACATGCTGCCCGAGACTGTCATTCGACTTAGCTCCGTTCCCAATATAGTCGGAATCAAGGAGGCGACCGGCAAGATTGAGCGCGCGACACAGATCACCGAGGCATGTGGCGAGGCGTTGGATGTTTACTCGGGTGACGACGCAACTGCGTTGGACCTGATTCTTGCCGGGGGCAAAGGAGACATCTCGGTAACAGCCAACGTTGCCCCCCGGCTAATGAGCCAGATGTGTGAAGCCGCGCTGAACGGAGACGAAGAGGAGGCGCGTGCCATTAATGCCCGTTTGATGGATCTGCACAAGAAGCTGTTCGTGGAGTCGAACCCGATACCAGTGAAGTGGGCGCTAAAAGAAATGGGTATAATTGAAGGCGGCATCCGCTTGCCGTTGACCCCGCTGGCAAGCGACTACCACGAGCCGGTACGCCAGGCATTACGCAGTGCCGGCGTCATTTAGCTAGATTGATTCGGAGCTTCGTCATCGGCCCACCATGAAGACAACCAGCTTCACACTCGCCCTTGTCATGTTCTTCGTGCTTGCCGCAGTAAGCGGGTGTGGCGGCAAGAAAGGCAGCAAGATCGATTACGAGGCGGCGCGTTCGCTACCGCCGCTAGAGGTTCCGCCGGACCTCAGCAGCCTGCCGCCCGATACGCATACCTCCACCACCGGTGGTTCATCCGGTGCGGCGACTTACTCACAGTTCGAAAAGGAGCAGCAACGCAAGCAGGGCCCCAAGTATGCGGGCTTGCTTCCCGAGTACCAGAATGTGCGGCTGGTGCGCGCGGGGGATGAGCGTTGGCTGGTCGTAAACGAGACGCCGGACAAGCTATGGCCACAGCTTCTCGATTTCATAGACAAGATGGGCCTGTCGGTCTCCAAGCAGGAGCCGGCGGCCGGGATCATGGAGACCAACTGGGCCGAAAACCGCGCCGGCGCCGGCGGCAAGGTCGAGCGGTTCTTCTCCAAGATCACGGGCCAGGGCGTCGGCACCGGTCTGCGCGACCGCTATCGCATCCGGCTGGAGCGGGGTGCGCAGCCGGGGGCCACCGAGGTCTACCTCACCCACCGCGGCCTGCAAAGCGTAGTCGTGCAGGACACGGGTCCGGTCGACCTCACCGGGCGCGAGCTTGAAGGGCGATCGGCGTGGATACCGCGCCCGAACGATCCCGAGCTCGAAGCGGAGATGCTGCGCCTGCTCATGGTGCACCTGGGGACCACGCCTTCGCGCGCCAAGGCGATTGTCGCGTCCCCGCAGCCGGTGCCGGACCGGGCCAAGCTGATTCGCACGGCGAATGGCCATCCGTATCTGACCGTGGCAGACACTCGCGAACGCGCCTGGCGTCGCGTCGGGTTGTCGCTTGATCGAATCGGTTTCACGGTCGAAGACCGCGACCGTGCCAAGTGGACCTACTACGTGCGCTACATCGACCCCGGCGAAGAGGGTAAAAAGAAGAAAAAGAAGAAAAAGAAGAAAAAGATTCAACAGAAGACCGAGTATCAGATTGCGTTGCAATCAATAGACGACGGCACCAAGGTCGAGGTTCTGGATAACGACGGCAAGCCTGAGGCCTCCAAGACGAGCGAGCAGATCCTGAGCCTGCTCTATGAACAGCTCAAGTGAACAGGGTAGGTAGGGACTGACCACCCAGACCGCTGTCATGCGTTTCGCGTGCCTCGGCAGCGGCAGCCGGGGCAATGCTTTTCTGGTCGAATACGGCGACACGACCCTGATGATAGACTGCGGGCTGTCGCTCAAGACCACCCTGGAGCGCATGGCTCGCCTCGGCAAGACAGCAGATAGTCTCAGCGCTATCCTCCTGACCCATGAACATCATGATCACGTGAAGGGCGTCGGGCTGCTTGCCCGTCGCTTCGGCCTGGCGGTATGGATGACGCCGGGCACGTTTCGCCAATGCGCGGAGCGCGCGGGTGCACTGCCGCAGGTCGAGCTGTTCAGCCCGCACGGAACCTTCGAGATCGACGATGTCATGGTGACCCCTTTTCCCGTTCCCCACGATGCCAGCGAGCCTAGCCAGTTCGTGCTGTCCGATGGGGCCGTAAGATTGGGCATACTGACCGATACCGGCAGCAGCACGCAACACATCGAGGATGCCTTGCACGGCTGCGACGGGTTGATCGTGGAATGCAATCATGACCGGGACATGTTGCTGAACGGCCCGTACCCTGAGGCACTGAAGACGCGGATCGCCGGCGCTCACGGGCACCTGGACAATGCCGCCGCGGCCGAGCTGTTGGCACGCGTTGACTCCGGAGACTTTCAGCACATCGTGGCGGCGCATCTGAGCGATGCGAACAACACGCCGGCATTGGCGCGTATCGCATTGAGCGAGGCCGTCGGGTGCACGCCGAATTGGATACAGGTCGCCGATCAGGAAGACGGCCTCGCCTGGTGCGCGCTCTCATCGAACCGGATCTAGCGGACTTACATCATGACGGTGCGTAAATCGCAGGCCCGCTCCGCCCGCCAGGCGGCAGCGCTCGCGGTCCTGAATCTGCGCGGTTCGGCGGTACTGTCGGCCTTTCGTTGCGAAAAGCTTTTGCGCCAACTCGGTGATCTCGTCCCGTCGCTGGAGCGAGTGCACGCGGAGTACTGGCATTTTGTCGCAAGCACAGGCGCGCTCAATGCCGATGAGACAGCGATCCTAAACCACCTGTTGAGCTACGGCCCCAGCCAGCCGGAGCAAACCGCAACGGGTGAGCTGGTACTCGTGGTGCCGCGTCTCGGCACCATATCGCCCTGGGCCAGCAAGGCGACTGATATTGTGAAAAGTTGCGGGCTTGACCGGGTCAAGCGGGTCGAGCGTGGCGTGGCGTGGTATTTCGCCAAGGCACAGGAAGTCGAGCTGACCGGGCGCGAACGCGAACGCTTACTGCCGTGGATCCACGATCGTATGACCCAAAGTGTCTTGCTGGGCTTCGATCGGATCGGCGAGCTGTTTCGCGAAGCCGAGCCGGCGGCGCTCATGACCATCGATGTGCTCGCCAGCGGCAGGGCGGCGCTGGAGTCCGCCAACACGGACCTGGGACTCGCACTGTCGGGGGGCGAGATCGACTATCTGTTGGAAAATTTCCTGCGCCTGCAGCGCAACCCCACGGACGTCGAGCTCGTGATGTTCGCCCAGGCCAACTCCGAGCATTGTCGCCACAAGATCTTCAATGCCGATTGGGTCATCGACGGCAAGAGGCAGCCAGGCTCGCTGTTCAACATGATCCGCGCGTCCCACGAGCACAGCCCGAAGGGTACGATCGTCGCGTACGAGGATAACGTCGCGGTCATCGAGGGCTTTCGGGTGGCGCGATTTTTCCCCGATCCGGGCGCGAACGAGTACGCCTACCACGAGGACGATACGCCCATCGTCATGAAGGTCGAGACCCACAACCATCCGACCGCGATCTCCCCCTATCCGGGCGCGGCCACCGGCGCCGGCGGTGAGATCCGCGACGAGGGCGCCACCGGACGGGGCGCCAAGCCCAAGGCCGGCCTCACCGGATTCTCCGTGTCCAATCTGAACATCCCCGGCGCCGAGCGGCCGTGGGAGCACGACTGCGGCAAGCCGGGCCATATCGCCAGCGCGCTGGCGATCATGCTCGAAGGCCCGATAGGCGGGGCGGCCTTCAACAATGAGTTCGGCCGGCCGAACCTCAGCGGGTACTTCCGCACGTTTTGCGAGACCGTCGACGGCGAGCTGCGCGGCTACCACAAGCCCATCATGCTGGCCGGCGGCATCGGCAACACCCGCGCCCAGCACGTACACAAGGCCGCCATCCCCGCCGGCGCGAAGCTGATCGTGATCGGCGGGCCGGCGATGCTGATCGGCCTGGGCGGTGGCGCGGCCTCGAGCATGGCGAGCGGCGCCAGTGTCGAGGATCTCGATTTCGCCTCGGTGCAACGCGACAATGCCGAGATGCAGCGCCGCTGCCAGGAGCTCATTGACGGCTGCTGGGCGCTCGGGGAGGGCAATCCCATACTCTCGATCCACGACGTCGGGGCCGGCGGGCTGTCGAATGCGCTGCCGGAGCTGGTGCACACGGCGGGCCGTGGCGGGCGCTTCGAGCTGCGCGCGGTGCCGAACGCCCAGCCCGGCATGTCGCCGATGGAGATCTGGTGTAACGAGGCACAGGAGCGTTACGTGCTGGCGATCGAGGAGGCGAATGTTCCCGTGTTTCGCGAGCTGTGCGAGCGTGAACGTTGTCCCTTCGCGGTGATCGGGGAGGCGACGCAAGATGAGCGGCTGGTACTCGAGGATGCCTACTTCGCACCGCCAGGCGGTGCCAACGACACAACCGGCGGTGCGCGCGGCGCGCGGCATGAACCGCGCAGCAAGCCGATTGATCTCGAGCTTTCCGTGGTGCTGGGCAAGCCGCCGAAGATGGTGCGTGACGTGCGCCGTCGCAAGCGCAAGCGGGCCCGCTTCAAGAGCCGTACCATCGATGTCAAAGAGGCCGCCTACCGGGTGCTGCGATTGCCGGCGGTGGCGGATAAGACCTTCCTGATCACGATCGGCGATCGCAGCGTCTCCGGGCTCGTGTGTCGCGACCAGATGGTCGGGCCGTGGCAAGTGCCGGTCGCCGATGTCGCGGTCACGACGAGCGGCTACCGGGGGGTTAGCGGCGAGGCGATGGCGATCGGCGAGCGCACGCCGATAGCGCTGGTCAATTCGGCGGCGAGCGGGCGCATGGCCGTGGGCGAGGCATTGACCAATCTTGCTGCCGCACGCATCGAGAAGCTGCCGGACGTGAAGCTGTCCGCCAACTGGATGGCCGCGGCCGGCCACCCGGGCGAAGACGCCGCACTGTACGACACGGTGCAGGCGGTGGCGACCGAGCTGTGCCCGGCGCTCGGCATCTCGATCCCGGTAGGAAAGGATTCGCTTTCCATGAGAACGGTGTGGCACGATGCCAGCGGTGAGGAGCGCGCGGTGACGGCGCCGTTGTCGCTGATCGTGTCCGCGTTTGCGCCGGTGACGGATGTGCGCAAGACCTTGACGCCGCAGCTGCGCCGCGTTCGCGATCAAACCGAGCTCATACTGATCGACCTGGGGAAGAAGAAAAACCGGCTGGGGGGCTCGGCGCTGGCGCAGGTGTACCGCCAGGTCGGGCACCAGGCGCCGGACGTCGACGATCCGCGCGTGCTACGGCTTTTCTTTTACGTGATCCAGGCGCTCAACGAGCTCGGCTTTATCCTCGCCTATCACGATCGCTCCGACGGCGGCCTGTTTGCGGCGGTCTGCGAGATGGCCTTTGCCGGGCGCACGGGCGTGCGCGTGGACCTCACCGCGCTCGGGCGCGATCCGGTGGCGGCGCTTTTCAACGAAGAGCTGGGCGCGGTGCTGCAGGTGCCGCGTGACCGCAAGGTCGGCATCTTCGGGGCACTCAAGCAGGCGGGGCTCGGGCGTTACGTTCATACCCTCGGCAGCTTAAGCGAGGACGACGACATCACGTTTACCCACAAGGGCCGCGTGGTGCTGAGCGAGTCGCGGGTGGCGCTGCAGCGCGCGTGGTCGGAGACCACGTTTCACCTGCAATCGCTGCGCGATAATCCGCAATGCGCGCAGCAGGAGTATGACCGCATTCTCGATGTGGCCGACCCGGGCCTGACGGTGAAGCTCGCATTCGCGCCGTCGGAGGACGTGGCGGCGCCGTTCATCGCAAAAGGCGCCCGCCCGCGTATCGCGATACTGCGCGAGCAAGGGGTCAACGGTCAGATCGAGATGGCGGCGGCGTTCGATCGCGCCGGTTTCGCCGCCATCGACGTGACCATGAGCGACATCATCGACGGGCGCGTAAGCTTGAAAGATTTCAAGGGCATTGCCGCGTGCGGGGGGTTCTCCTTCGGCGATGTGCTCGGGGCGGGCGAGGGCTGGGCGAAGTCCATCCTGTTCAATGCACGTGCGCACGATGAGTTTGCCGCGTTTTTCGCCAGCGCCGATAGCTTCGCGCTCGGTGTGTGCAACGGCTGCCAGATGATGTCGAATCTGCACGAGCTTATCCCCGGCGCGGCGCTGTGGCCGCACTTCGTGCGCAATCACTCCGAGCAGTTCGAGGCGCGTGTGGTCATGGTGCAGGTCCCCGACAACCCCTCGATTTTTCTGCAGGGGATGACGGGATCGATGCTCCCGGTCGTGGTCGCCCACGGCGAGGGGCGCGCCGAGTTTCGCGAAAGCGCTCACATCGAACAGGTGATTGTCGATCGATTGGTGGCGTTGTGCTTTGTCGATAATCGCGGCGAGCTGACGCAGACCTATCCGTACAACCCCAACGGTTCCCCGTACGGCATCACCGGGCTCACCACGCCGGATGGGCGCTTTACCATCCTGATGCCGCATCCCGAGCGCGTGTTTCGCACCGTGGCCAATTCCTGGCACCCGGATGAGTGGGGTGAGGACGGGCCGTGGTTGCGGATGTTTCGCAATGCGCGGGTATGGGTGGGGTAGGGTGTCGCCTGGCGGCGACCCTGGTACTAGTAGCGGGCTTGCTGCGCTTCGCTCTCCG
>JBHHZP010000149.1:0-8655 GCA_046758085.1 Acidiferrobacterales bacterium | reverse complement strand
CGGATCGAATTTGGACCGCCGAAGGCGACCCGCAGGGCGAGGACCAGGGAGGGTCCGAGTCAAAGTACCTCGCCTTCGGGTGCGAGAACCCGATTAGAATAGCCGCCGGTAGGCGACACTGCTCAACCCCTAAAAAGAAAAAACCTCCTTACGGAGGTTGTGCTAACACCATTGATGGAGGAACGCGACGATCGCGGCTCCGCGTACTCAGCGTTTAACTAGCGCTGCAGCGAAGCTGCTAACGGAAATCGAAGCGGGTACTGAAAAATACCCGTGTCTTGTCGTAACGGTAGGGGTTGAGGCTGAGATCATTCGCCAGGTAGTCGGCTTCGGCACGCAGCCGCCAGTTGGGTCGCACCTGCCAATCCCAACCCGCAATCAGGCGTGAGTACTCCGGCAATGCGAGCGGGTCGTCGGTAACGTTGCTGCCGTAGTCACTGCGCAGCATCTGCAGCGACAAGTAGGGGCTATGCTTTTCGAACAGCGTCAATCGGCCACCGAAGCTCAGACCGTAGTAGCGTCGGTCGAGGTACTGGTAGGACTGTTCCCTGGCAGCCTCATCGCCCACAAACAGACTGCCGGTCAGACGAGGTTGCATCTTACCTGTCAACTTACTGGTCCAGGAGAACGAAGCCGTTGTGCTCTTGGACTCATACGGCTTGTCCTGCACATTAGGCTCATTGGCGTAACCGGCCGAGAATGCGAAGCTGTGCCCACGGTTGAGCCGGTGCTCCCACTTTACCGCGAGTAATTCTTGCTCGCGCTGGTTCTGGTTGTTGAATAAGACCTGCGGCCGCGTGAGCGGCAGGCCCAACGGTCCGGTACCGGGCAGCGCATTCGGATCGTTGTAGCTGGGGCGCTCGGCAGCATAAAGCTGGAGCGCAGCTTCGCCCGCCGGCGCGGCGGTGGGCCACAGACCGATAAACGCAAGCATCAGGGGCAGGAGTAGTTTGGTTTTCATAATCGTGCTGCGCCGCGACATGAAACCGAATGTCTCGCTGTTTCCCAAATCATAGCGTCCCGGGTTGTCGTTTTAAAGTCAGGAATGTCGCTTATTTACGAATTTTCCCGCGGCCACGCGTGCAGCAAGCATATGACCCCCAAACCGGCTAATCCCCAGCCGATGAGCGGTCCCGCCGCCCAGCCGGGCGGCGCGTAGACTTCGATGCCCAATGCAAGCACGCTGGAAACAATGAGCCCGCTGCCGACAATAGCGAAAAACATGCGCCGGTAGTTAATCCGTATCTGTCGGCGCAACTGCTGCAATTCTTTAGATTTCCATTCCAGCTCCAGGTTCCCCGCACGCACCCGTTGCAGCACCTCATGGGCAATGCGCGGGAACTGCGGAGCAATCTCCCACCAGCGGGGAAGCTCTTTGCGTAGGGCGCGCAGCAACGCGCGCGGTCCCAAGTGCTCACGCGTCCACTCTTCCAGAAACGGCTTTGCGGTCTCCCATAAATCGAGCTCTGGATAAAGACGCCGCCCCAGACCTTCTATGTTGAACAAGGTCTTTTGCAGCAGCACCAGCTGCGGCTGCACCTCCATGTCGAAACGCCGGGCGGTGTGAAAGAGATGCAACAGCAGGCGACCGAAGGATATGTCCTTGATTGGTTTGGCAAAGATGGGCTCACACACGGCGCGAATCGCTGCTTCGAACTCATCGACGCGGGTTCCAGGCGGCACCCATCCCGCACGTATGTGCGCCTCCGCCACGGCACGGTAGTCTCGATTAAAAAAGGCGAGAAAGTTTTCTGCGAGGTATCGTTTGTCCTGCTCGCCCAGCGATCCCATAATGCCGAAGTCGACCGCCCGATATTGCCCCTCGACCGTGACAAAGATGTTGCCGGGATGCATGTCGGCGTGAAAAAACCCGTCACGAAAGGCCTGGGTGAAGAAGATCTTTACACCGTTGTGGGCAAGGCGGCGCATGTCCACGCCGGCTGCCTTGAGGGCCTCCACATTGCTAATAGGTATCCCGCTGATACGCTCCATGACCATGACTGCACGGCGAGTCTGATCCCAGTAGATTCGCGGGACGTAAAGCATGTCCGAATCCAGGAAGTTCGCGCGCAACTGGCTTGCATTTGCCGCCTCGCGCCGCAGATCGAGCTCATCCTGCAGCGTCTTATTGAACTCGTCTACGACCTCGGCTGGCCGCAAACGTCTCGCATCCGACGAGTAGCGGGTCGCCAACCCGGCGATCGTGTACAGGACCGCCAGATCGCGCGCGACTACGCGCTCAATGCCCGGTCGCAAAACCTTGACCGCGACCCCTGAGCCGTCCGGCAACCGGGCGAAGTGGACCTGTGCGACTGAGGCCGAAGCGATGGGGGATCGATCGAAATCCGTAAACACCTCATTGAGCGGCACACCGTACGCCTGCTCGACGACCGTCACCGCCTGCTCGCCCGGAAACGGCGGCACGCGATCCTGGAGCTTGCTCAACTCTTCGGCGATGTCCTTCGGCAACAGGTCCGGCCGCGTCGACACAATCTGGCCGAACTTCACGAAGATGGGACCGAGCTCCTCCAGCGCCTCGCGCAGTCGTACGCCGCGTGGCACCAGCCGTCTGGGCCGCCAGTGCCATGGCATGATGCGCAACAACCAACGGTACGGCCGAAAAAGATGGATGGCGCTGATAAATTCGTCAAGATCGTGCTTAACCAGGATGCGTGTGATTTGCAGCAGCCGCCACAGTTGCCCGCGCCGAATCATGGCGCGCGCCCCTGCAGCTGGGCTAGCCGTGCTTCCAGGCGCGCCACGTCAGCACGCAAGCTATCCACAGCGTTCAAGAATGCATCTATGCGGCTCCGAGCCGCCAGGATGCGGCTTTCCTCCTGCAGGTACTCGGTGAGGTCCGCACCGAGCGAGCGCAACGATTGGGTGCGCCAGGCGCGCGCGCCGCGTAGCAGGTTGCCAAGCTTGTGGGCCACCACGTCGCCGAGAACCTTCGAGGCCTGCTCTTCCCAATCCACATCCAGCGCTTCCAGCACGCGCTGGAAGCGCTGTCCAAGCTCCACATCACCGCTGATCTCAAGCTCGCCGGAGGCGAACAGCTCGGGGCGCGCGCCGGCCCCGGCAAGCCGCAACAGCACGGGCAGCGCGCCACTCAGGGTAACGTCGGGTTCGCGATCGTGTTGCCGCCGGATTCGCAGACCGTCGACCGAGGGCAAGACGTAGATCTCGATCGGCGTAACCGCTTCCTGCAATCGCCCTACAACGATGCGGATCACTTTTCCCTCGAGCTCGCCCAGCCGTAACAGGCTATGGCGATCAAGGCGAAGCACGCCGTTAATAACCGGCTCGAGCAGGGTCATAAACATGCCGGCGGAGTCGGTAGTTTTGTGTGCTTCGTGGATCATGTCAGCGTGTGAGGTGAGCTTACTCTTGTGTTATTACGCGGAGTAGAAAACAGCGTCCATACTGTGCCTGCCGGCTGTCAGCGTGGGGCTCTCAGGACGCCGGCTGTCCCCGGCAACGCCCCGGCCGGCGCTCCATCATTTTCCTAGAACTTGAATGCCTCATGCAGCGCCACGATACCACCGCTGAGGTTGAAGCACTTCACACGCCCGAATCCTGCAGCCTCTATCATTCCCGCCAGTGCGCGCTGGTCGGGGTGGCGGCGAATCGATTCGGCGAGGTAACGATAGCTCGCTTCGTCCTTGGCAACGACTCGCCCGATCAACGGGAGTACGCCGAATGAATAGGCATCGTAGACCTTGCCAAGGCCCGCCAGGGTGGGGCGCGAGAACTCGAGCACCAGTACGCGCCCACCGGGTTTCAGCACCCGAATCATGGCACTGAGTGCACGGTCCATGTGAGTCACATTGCGCAGTCCGAAGCCGATGCTGACACAGTCGAAGTGGTTATCGGCAAACGGCAGCGCCTCCGCGTCGGCTTGCACCCAGTGGAGGTTACGTACGAACCCACGGTCCACCAGGCGTCTGCGGCCCACCTCGAGCATGGAATTGTTGATATCAGCGATCACCACGCTGCCCTTGGGGCCAACGCGAGGCGCGAACAGCTTGGCGAGATCACCCGTGCCACCGGCAACATCGAGCACGCGGTGTCCCTCACGCACACCGCTTTGCTGCACCGTAAACTGCTTCCAGAACCGATGCAGTCCTAGCGACATCAGGTCATTCATCAAATCATATTTTTCCGCTACCGAATGAAACACATCCGCAACCAGGTCGACCTTTTCGGTCTCCGGCACCTGGCGAAACCCGAAGTGCGTCGTTCTATTTTCTCGGTCTGCGGGCATAATTATCCGGTACTCACTCTGCCGGCTTAGGTTCGCGTTTGTATCCGGCCTTTTCCAGACGTTGCAGATAACTGCTCCAGAGTTGCTCCTGATGCACGCCGAGATGATGCAGCCATTCCCAGGAGTACAGCCCGGTATCGTGGCCGTCGTCGAAGTGAAGACGCACGGCATAGGTTCCGACTGGTTCGATGTTCACGATGTTGACATTCTCCTTGCCGATCTGCAGAACCTCCTGACCGGGTCCGTGACCCTGGACTTCAGCCGATGGCGAGTAGACCCGCAGATACTCGCATGGGAACTTGAAGCGCCGATAGTCATTGAACGCGACTTCCAGAACTCGGGACTTTTGATGCAGCTTGATGTCGGTTGGTCTGGGCTTGCTGTCTGCCATGATAATCTCTACCGCATTGCGTTTTCCCGGGCCAAGGTGTCTAGCAGGCTGCCAATGCCCATCAACCTGTGCCTGAGTGAATAGCTTTCGCCACCCACGGGGCTCCGCTGGAGTTATTGGTCAGGAGGAACAAAACAAAAACCGCGATTTCTGCTTTGCGTCCTCGGCTCCGGGCGTTAACACCGGCGAGATGCCGTGTGCGAACTGTTTTGGGCTCTACGTAGTATACCGGCTTAGCGGTGCGTAAATCCTTCGGACCGCGTTCCGGGTCGTAGCGATATGCCGGCACGGCGCCACGGGCGGCCCTCATCGGCAGCCACGGGCGCTAGCGCAGGAAGGATTGATCAAGGAACATGCCCTTGAACATGAAGAAGAACATGATAGCGAGCAAGGCCCCGGCCGGCAATGTAATGATCCATGACATAAAAATGTTGCCCACCACGCGCAGGTTAAGGGCGGCGATACCGCGAGCAAAGCCCACGCCCAGCACGGCGCCGACCAGCGTATGGGTGGTCGAGACCGGCAGCCCGGTAAAGGACGCCAGCACCACGGTGCTGGCGGCGGAGAGGTTTGCCGCGAACGCCCGGCTCGGCGTGAGCTCCGTGATTTTCTTCCCCACCGTAAGCATCACCCGGTAACCGAACGTCGCCAGCCCTGCCACGATGCCCGCACCTCCAAGCAACAGCACCCACGGGGGCAACGGCGATTCTTGCAGGACCTCGCCGCTCGTCGCCGTCGCAATGACCGCCGCCATCGGACCGACTGCGTTGGCCACATCGTTGGAGCCGTGGGCGAAGGCCATCGACGAGGCCGTGAAGATCATCATGACTGCGAACACCTTCTCGACATTGGCGTAGTGAAACTCGCGGTCGGCCGCGGGATCGATCTTGATGCGATTGATCAGGAACATCCCCAAGGCCGCGATCACGAGGGCGATAAGCAGGGCCAGCCCGAGGCCCTGCCAAACAGTGAGATCCAGCCCGACATGCTTCAAACCCTTAGTCAGGGTCAGCATGACGATAACGAAGCTGACCGCGAAAATGTAGAACGGCCCGTAGCGCTTGGCGTTACGCAGCGGCTCTTCCGTGTCGATGATCAGCCGTTGAATGCTGTTAAATACGGCGAAGGCAATTGCCCCGGCGAGCATGGGTGAGACCACCCAGCTCATGACAATTGTTCCCACCTTACCCCATTGCACGGCGTCGAGGCCGATGCCCACGGCGGCAAAACCCACGACCGCGCCTACGATGGTGTGCGTCGTCGATACCGGCCAGCCCCGGCGCGAGGCCATCAGCAACCACACTCCGGAGGCGAGCAGTGCCGCCAGCATGCCGTAGATCAGCAGATCGGGGGTCTCGGTGAATACGGAGGCATCGACAATGCCCTTGCGTATGGTGGAGGTCACCTCGCCGCCGGCAAGGTAGGCGCCCGCGAACTCGAACACGGCCGCGATGCCAACAGCCTGGACCGCGGTAAGCGCGCGCGAGCCCACGGAGGTCGCCATGGCATTGGCCACATCGTTGGCACCGATACCATAGGCCATGAACAGGCCGAAGGCGGCCGCGAGCGAAAGGTAAACGACCGTCGGATCCATACGACTGCGCGCTTATCTGGCCAGTAGCAGTTGCAAACGGCTGCCGACGCGCTGGGCGTAATCCGCGACCGCCCCGACCCATTCGATAAGGCGGTAGGTGAACATCACGTCGGTGGCGCGCAGATCGTCTTCAAGGCCGTAGAGAATGGCGCGCAGCTGCACCTGTATATGGTCGGTCTCACTCTCCAGGACATTGAGCTCCGCGATCATGCCTTCGACACGCTCTACCTCGATGCCACGGAACCCGGCTTCGAGCAACTCATCGAGCTCATTGATAATCTTCAGTGCCTGTGCCGAAGTATCGATGACGCGATCGACGTACGATGCAAACAGATCGTGCATCTGCGACGGTAACCGCATATGCCGGCCCAACACCAGCCCGGCGATGTCCTTGGCCTGATTCGCCATGTTGTCCTGCATCATGAGGACGTCCAACAGATCACGCCGGTCGACCGGCATGAACAGTCCCGTGGGAAGATCATGGCGCAGCTCCTTTTTCCTGTCATCAGCGTCGTGCTCGAGCTCCGTGATCTGCTCCTGCACGCGTGCGATGCGCCCATCGTGTTCGGCCATGACCGCAGCAAACAAAGGCTTCAGCAGACTGACGCAGGCGTGTACCTTGGTCATGTGCGCCTGCAATGGCCGAATCGGTGATTTTCCAAACAGATTGGTGAGATAACCGGTAGGCATCTCAATCTCCCTCAATATTCATCTGAGTTCGCGCTACTGCTTTGCGAGTGGTAGCGTTTCCCAAGAACACGATCCGAGATTTAGCAGGCTGCTGAAAGCTATTTGCGGCAGCCTGCTAGAGCGGTGCACGGATGCATCGCACATTTTTCGAACACGTAAGTGTTTGAAAAATGGAGCCGAGAAAAAAACGCGTTTTTTGCTTTGGAGCTGACCAATTGCGCCAGGAGCGCAATGGGACCGCAAAGCGACGCCGCAGGCGCGAGCCACAGGGATGTGGCGAGTCAAAAAACCCAGGATGGCCTTTTTCAGCATCCTGCTAGAGTTGGTGTGACGTGTGCTAAGCAGCAACATTCTTCCGGCGTGGGTACTACTCGCGCAGCCACCGGGCAACGCGCGCGGCGAAGTACGTTAACACGGCGTCGGCACCGGCACGTTTGATTGACAACAAAGACTCCAGCACGACGGCACGCTCATCGAGCCAGCCGTTTTGCGCCGCCGCCATGAGCATGGCGTACTCGCCACTGACCTGGTAGACGCAGATCGGCACCTGGAAGCGCTCCTTCACCCGCCGCACAATGTCCAGGTACGGCAGGCCGGGCTTGATCATGACCATATCCGCGCCTTCGTCCAGATCCAGTGCGACCTCACGCAGCGCCTCGTCACTATTGGAGGGGTCCATCTGGTAGGAGTACTTGTTGGCGCCGCCCAGACCCGTAGCGGAACCTACGGCATCGCGAAACGGCCCATAGAAACTAGAGGCGTACTTTGCCGAGTACGCCAGGATGCGGGTGAGCGTGAAGCCACGGCCCTCAAACGCGTCGCGTATCGCCCCGATTCGCCCGTCCATCATGTCAGAGGGCGCCACCATGTCGGTACCGGCCTCGGCATGCGACAGCGCCTGGCGTACGAGTACCTCCACGGTCTCGTCGTTCATGACGTAACCGGTTTCGTCCACCAAACCATCCTGGCCGTGGGTGGTAAACGGATCCAGCGCGACGTCGGTAATTATGCCAAGCTGCGGAAACTCGCGCTTGAGCGCGCGCGCTGCGCGCTGCGCGAGGCCTTCGGGATTATAGGCCTCCTCGGCGGCAGCGGATTTTTTCTCTGCGGGTACCACGGGAAACAAGGCGAGCGCCGGAATACCGAGGCGCACGAGCTTTTCGGCATGCTTGACTAGCCGGTCGATGCTCAGTCGTTCCACTCCCGGCATGGAGTCGACCGGCTCAGACCTATCGCTCCCCTCTATAACGAACACGGGTTGGATCAAGTCGTCGGCGCTGAGATTGCACTCGCGCATAAGCCGCCGACTGAATGCATCCCGGCGCATGCGCCGCATGCGCACGCCTGGATAGCCTCTACTGGCCTGACTACGATGGCTCATAGCAGGCTAGGTTATATTAAAGAACCCGGTGACAGCAATGAGCCGTTGGCCGCTGCGCGATGGACGCGGAGCGGATCGATGGCGGATGCTGGTGGCAGGTTGGACAAGCGAAACACGGCTTGGACGAACGCGCCCCGATAGCGTCACCACCCTGGACACTACCCAGTTGATAGGCCTATTACTTGGTCTTGCGCGCCTTTTTCCTGGTCTTCCTGGCTACTTTCTTCTTAGCCTTCTTAGCCTTCTTGGCCTTCTTGACCACCTTCTTTACGACTTTCTTCTTGGCTACTTTCTTCTTCGCCTTCTTGGCTACTTTCTTCTTCGCCTTCTTGGCT
>JBHHZP010000148.1:0-8669 GCA_046758085.1 Acidiferrobacterales bacterium | reverse complement strand
GGCGAGCGCGCGGCGACATGGGCGTTGGTCATGACCCAACCGCGCTTGGCATCGACCACGAAGCCCGCACCGAGCGAGGAGCTCTGGCGGTCCTCGGTAAACGGCGTCTCCACGACCGTGCGGATCTGCACCGTGTAGGCCGGTGCCTGCTTGAAGATGTCCTCGCCGTTGCCGGCATAGGCCGGGGCCAGGGCCATGAGCCCGAGCAGCAGGGTTTTGAGGGAGTAGTGGAGTAATGCGTGCAGATACTTCATTGCTAGACCTCCGACTTCTAAAGCTATTGCGCAGTATGCGCTGGGTAGTGGCTCATAGGGTGAGCCAGGCTCGTAAGACGTGAGTCGCGAGCCGTTAATCGTGCCAACAGAGCCTAGTTAACTCGGTGCGCCAACTAGAAACGTTAGAGGGTGAAAGGCGGGGTTTAGTTTGGATATGTCACTAGAATGAAGGGTTTAACTGCTGATTCTAGGCTTTCGGGTGGCTCAGGGGGTGAGCCAGCGCGCCACAGGCGTGTCGTGATCGCCGCTCCTCTTCATCCTGAACCCGCGGCACTTGGGCCTGCTTGCACATAGGGTGACCGGTGATTCGTGTTTAGTCGCCTAGCTCAGCCACTGAAAGGTTTCGACAGATCTTGGTAGCTAGCCGATTCGCGATCTCGGTGTGTCGTGGTACAGCCTCAACGGCACCAGTCGCAGGATTGCACCAGAGGGAATGAGAGCGACCTTCCCGCTTTAGATAACACCCGTGGCGGCGGAGGTGTCGGAGCAGCGCGGTGCGCTTCACTCCACGGTCACCGTGCCTTGCTCAGCATCGGGGGGGATGCCCCGTAAAGCGTCTTGACGACGATCCTCGAGGATTAGGGCTATGGCGTCAGCCAAGCTCTTACGTGCTTCTTCCTTAGTGCGTCCTTGACCGTTCGCACCGGGAACCTCGGGAGAATAGGCTATGAACCAGTCCCCGTCGCGCTCAATGATGGCAGTAAACTCGTTGTGCATCAGTGATTTTTCCAATAAGTGATTGTTTTAGGTTACCCTTTCGTTTTACCGGTGTCCATTTCGACAGCTAACGAACGGGCTAGAACCCTTAACTGGGGTAAACAGCTAACTGCACTGGTATCGTGACAATGCGTTCTGCAGCGCTTTGGCTATTTGTTCGCAAAGACTGGCCGGCTCCAAGACCTCGACATCGGAACCGTACTTGAGGATGTCCATGATGAGCTCCCGATCATCGGCGTAGGGGACCTCCAAGACATAGGAGCCGTCAGAATCGAAAGATCCCTTCTGGTCGGGATGCCATTGCTCGTTTGCCACCCAGCGGGCACGCTTTGCTGTGAAACGCAGCTTAGCAAACTCCGTGCGCTTGCCGGCAAAGATTCCATAACCGCTGCCGAGCTCGGCATCGAGAACCTTCTCGGCTACAGTGGGCGCATCTTTGTCTAGGATCTGCGCGCGACGAATCGCCTCGACGGCAAAGCTGCGCAGCGCCTCACGCCAGTGACACCAGGCATCGAGATACCAGTTGTCGCGGTAGTGCACGAGGCGCTGGGGCGAGATTTCACGGTCGGTCTCCTCATCGCGCCCACGGTTGTAGTGAGTGATACGCAGGCGCTTGCGCGCGAGCAGCGCCGTGCTGATGACGCCGAAGTGATCGGGTGCGACCGGACGCGATCCCAGGGGCAAGATGTGAATACGGGTTCGCGCTTCCTCGATCGAATGGTCGCTGTTTTCCAGTAACGCCTCGATGCGTGCGCGCAGTGACTTGATATGCGGTTCGAGCAGGCCGGGCTCGATGTTTGCCAGCAGGTGCTGCATGGTCAGCAGCGCATGCGCTTCGGCATCGTTGAACCAAACGCCGGGCAGCTGAAACTGTGGGCCTCGCGATCCGTTCTTGTCGAACCGGTAACCGCCCTGCTCGCGATCGTAAACGATGGGGGCGTTCAGGCGGTCGCGCATGTACTCGAGGTCGCGTTTGAACGTGGCGGGCGAGACGTCGAGTGCCTCCAGCAGTTCCTCGCGGGAAACGACCCTTCGTGCCTCCAGCAGTTGGGTAATCTTGTAAAAACGTTCCGTGCGGTCCATGGCCTACCCTCGGTTGCCTGCCGGCCCATTCTGTGGCCCAGATTCTTTCTATAGTCCACCAGGAGGGCGCAGGAGCGGGATTTGGCGCGCAACATTTGGGCCGACAGACGGTGCAAACACTGGAGAGAAGGTTACCCCAGCGGTTACCCCAAGTACGGCGAGCCGGCAGGTAGTGGTGTAAGTGGTTGTTTTAATGGTGCCGGCGAGTGGACTCGAACCACCGGCCTGCTGATTACGAATCAGTCAACCGGCTTCCCGTAGCCCGTAATCCAAGCGGGATGCTACGCGAAGACGAAAATCGGACCTGCTCGGCCGTAGGCCCGTAACAGTTGCACGTCCCCGCATATGGCAGGCGGAAATAGACGGCCAGGGTGAAGTTGAAGTGCTTTTAAACCCCCTTACTCAAGCCGAGGGAGGAGGGAGAGCGAAGCGCAAGCACGAAGTGGCGGGGCACGGACCCCCGCGTTCGCCCCAGGCACAGGGATGTGCCTTGGGCGAACCTTCTGAGCCGACCGACGAGCGAGGGAACCCCGGTTTTTGGGGCGCAGAGTCCGGGGTGCCCTTTCTTTCGGTTCCTTTCTTTGGGCAAGCAAAGAAAGGAACTCGTCGTACGGGGGCGAAACCCCGTTAAAAAACTATCGTCGCCGCTAGGCGACACATATCTATGACACGCAAGGCGCCTATGACTACAGATCAACGTCAGTCCTAAGCTTGCTTTCCCGTTCGTGCCTTTCCAGCGCAAGCTGGATCAGCCGGTCGATGAGCTCCGCGTAGGGGATGCCGCTTGCCTCCCATAGCTTGGGGTACATACTGATCTTGGTGAAGCCGGGAATCGAGTTGAGCTCGTTGACGTAGACCTTGTTATCTTCCGTCACAAAAAAATCGACCCGCGCCATACCTTCGCAACACAGCGTTTTGAAGGTTTTGATCGCGAGTGCCTGGATCTGCTCGATCACGTCGGCAGCCAGTTCCGCGGGAATGGCGAGGTCGGCGCCGTGCCCATCGATGTACTTGGCTTCGTAGGAGTAAAAATCGTGCCGAGTAATGACCTCGCCGGGCACCGAGGCGATCGGATCCTCGTTACCCAACACCGAACATTCGATCTCACGCCCCACTATACACTGCTCGATCACGACCTTGTTATCGTATTGAAACGCCTCTTCCAGCGCCTGGCTGAATTGCTTTTCCGTCTCCACCTTGGAGACGCCGACGGAGGAACCGAGGTTCGCGGGCTTGACAAAACACGGTGCCCCCAGCATATCGGTGATCTCCTTATAGGAAATCCGCCCACGCGAAACTCTGTGCAATACGTGCAATGCAGGGGTGGGGATGTCCGCAGCTTTCAACAAACGCTTCATCACATCCTTGTCCATGCTTACGGCGGCACCGAGGACCCCAGAACCGACGAACGGGACATCCGCGAGCTTCAACAATCCCTGCATTGCGCCATCCTCGCCGTAGGGACCGTGGAGGACCGGAAAGACGACGTCGATGGAACCGGCATTTCCGGACCCCGACAGGCTCACCAGCTTGTGTCCGCTCGCACCCGGAGCGAGTGCCACACTCTCGTTGCTCTTGTTCAAAGCGATTAGCTTGGGGTTATGGGCATGCAATAGAAAGGTCGAGGCGTCGTTCAGATACCAGTGGCCTGACTTATCGATCCCGATCAGGGTGATGTCGTACTTCGATTTGTCGATAGCGTCGACGATGCTTTTGGCCGACTGCAGCGACACCTCGTGCTCGGCCGATTTGCCGCCAAACAGGATTCCTACCCGGATCTTACGCGTCATAGCACTATTGCCCCGACGATGAGCCTTGGCGCAGGCGCTCGATCACCGGCCCTGTATGCGGCCACAATCCGTGCCAGAGCAGGAATGACTCCGCTGCTTGCTCGACCAGCATACCCAGACCATCGATTACCCCGGCGGCACCGTGCTCGCGCGCCCAGATCATGAACGGCATCGGTTGATCCCCATACATCAGATCATAGGCCACTGCCTGGCCGGCAAAAAGCTCCTCCGGCAATGGCGGCACGTCCGCCCGCCGGCTCGCCGCTGTGCCATTAATTACGATGTCGAAGCGCTGCCCGTGGAGATCATCGAAGCCACAGCCGCTGACGTCCCCGTACGCCGCAAACGCCTGCGCAAGCTCTATGGCCTTGCTCACGGTTCGGTTCGCGATGACGACGCTACCCATACCTTGTTGCAACAGGGGACCCAGGATACCTCGCACCGCGCCGCCGGCGCCCAGGATGAGCACGCGCTTACCCATTAACGCGATGCCATGATTGATCGCAAGATCGCGCACCAATCCGACACCGTCGGTGTTGTCACCATAGACCGCGCTGCTGCTTTCGAACTTGAGTGTATTCACAGCGCCGGCCAGCTCAGCGCGCGCGCTGCACTCATCCGCCAACTGATAGGCCTCGATCTTGAACGGTACGGTGATGTTCAGTCCCTGGCCGCCGGCCACACGGAACTCCTCGACGGCACGTGCGAACGAACCGGGTTCGACCTCGATCGCCCGGTACTCGAGCGCTATGCCACACTGCCGCGCAAACTCGGTATGAATCGCGGGTGACTTGCTGTGACGCACGGGATGGCCCATTACGGCGTAGAGTTGGCTGTTGGAGCGGGACTCTGACATAGGACTACCAAGCACCACGCACTTGGGCTATCGCGTGAATCTCACTATACACCAGACTAAAAGAACAGCAGCAGGCCGTAGGCCGCATAGCAAAACCCGTTCACGATCAGGTGGTAGGGCCGGATCACGCTGTGACGCACGAGCAGGAACAGATAGCCGCTGGCAAGCAATGTTAACACGGCGCCCAGCAACACCTCGGGGCGAGCCTCCCAGGGTGTGAGCGCGATTCCCAGCACGGGCAACAGGCTGCCCTGAAACATCATTGCACCGGTAATGTTACCGAACGCCAGCGTATCGCGGCGGCGGCGGATCCAGATGATGCTGTTTACCTTCTCCGGTAACTCGGTCGCCACCGGGATCACCAGAAGCGAGAGCACGAGCGCCGACACGCCTATAGCGACGGACAGCTGCTCGACCCCATGCACGAAACCCCTGGCGCCCACCACAATCAAGCCAAACCCGACCGCGAGCTGCAACACGATGGTAAACATGTTCTCGGGCAGCCCACCCAGACCTATACGCGGCAGATAGTGGACCAGATAAAGCGGATGATCGGCCTCGGTCCCATGTCCGTTCTCGACCAACCTCGCGGACGCGCGTATGGTCAACATCAGATAGAGGAAATACATGACCACCAGCGCGACTGCCAGCGCCGCCCGGGTCAGCTCCGCCGTCGGAGGGACGAAAAGCGCAACAGTAGCCAGGCTGAAGACGGTCAGGAACCACGACAGATCGCGTTTCAACCCGGTGCGCTCGGGTATCAAAGGGTCTGACCAACCCCGCGCGCGTCCCGCGAACACCGACATCAGGAACAACGCCACGGTCGAAAGCATGAGCGGCGCGCCCAGGATCGCTCCCAGCGCCACGTCTTCGCGCACCTCTTGCGCCGCCGTGGCGCCAAGTATTGCAATGACCGGCACCATGGTTTCCGGCAACGCCGTGGCGATCGCTGCAAAGATGGAGCCCGTGACGCCCTCGGAGATTTGTAGGCGTTGACCTAGATTCTCCAGGGCATTGGTAAACACCTCGGCGCCGATGAATATGACGACAAGTGCGATAATCAGGGTAACTGCAGCCATTGCGGTTATCTTTCCCCAGCCCGCATTTCTCACCGGGTATCGTCGCGAGGGCGCGGAGATGCCCGTGGATACAAGGCGCGCGAGAGAAAATGCGCGGAGGCGTAGCTTACACTACGTTGAGCACATTTCCCGAGCGCAACGCCGTAGACGCGGACAAATACGCAGCCGCAGTAGATAGCTGGTGAGAAATGGGGGCTAAGCCCGCGGCCGACACACTTCGTGGTATTAGTGATAGGCGTGACCCACCTTTGGCAGGAGTGTCGTATGGCCGCGGCGATAGCCGGCTTCGGGACAATCGCCATTCTTATCGCGGTGAGGCCGTGGGCGGTTTCATGCCGGGTGGCTGGGTGTCGATAAACGAAGGCCTGGTATCGATGCCGGCAAGCCAGTCGGCAAGTCCGGGATGGTGCGCGCGCCAATCATGCGGATAACGAAGGTCCGTGTACGCGAGCGCTACGCCGAGCGCCAGGTCGCCCAGACTCGGGCGATCCTGCACCAGGTAGGTCTCGCCCTTGGCGGATTGGACTGCGAACGCCAACGCGCGCGTGACCTTGCGTTCCTGGTGCGCCACGGTTTCCGCCGATTGCTTCTCCGGCGGCCGGCGCGTTTCCAGAAACCGCGTGACGACCGCGTCCAGCACCCCGTCCGCCAGTGCTTGCCAGCGCAGCACCTGCCAGCGTGATTTCCCTGAACGCGGAATCAGCGGCTCAGCTTCCTGTGCGTCGAGATACTCGGCATTGACCGGTGAGTCGAATAAAGGGGGGTCCTCATCAAGCTCGAGCACCGGTACCTTGCCCAGTGGGTTGTGCTGCGGCACGACACTGTCCTTGTCCCATGGATCACTGACGATGAACTCGCACGCAATATTTTTTTCGTGCAACAACACCCGTACCTTGCGCACATAAGGCGAGGTTAGAGATCCGTAGAGCTTCATAGCGTCCCCCGATTCATATGATCCAGTAAAAGCCCAACGAATACCGCGGCCCCGAACCAGTTGTTATTAAGGAACGCACGAAAGCATCCATCGCGTTGACGCCCGCGCGTGAGGTGTTGTTGATACACGGCCACACCCACGGCCACGGCCAGCCCGAGATAATAAAGCGCACCTAAACCCGCCATTGCCCCGGCAAGAGCGAGCAAGGCGATCGTTATGGTGTGCGTGACCCCGATCATCAGCCGGTCGTAGCTGCCGAACAAGATGGCGGTGGACTTGGCACCGATCCTGATGTCGTCGTCACGATCGACCATAGAGTACGCGGTGTCGTAGGCCACCGCCCAGAACACATTGGCCAGGAACACGATCCACGCAAGCAACGGCACCGTACCCGTGTGCGCCGCGAACGCCATGGGAATCGACCAGCCGAAGGCGACACCGAGATAGAACTGGGGCAGGTGCGTGTAGCGCTTGAGGAACGGATAGGTCGCCGCGAGAAAGATGGCGACAATTGACATCGCCACGGTCAACCGATTGAGCTGAAGCACCAGCAAGAAGGCGATTAGTGAAAGTACCGCAAACAGAATCAATGCTTCGGGTGGGCGCAGGCGCCCGGCTGCAAGCGGGCGGTCGCGTGTGCGCTCGACAAAGGGATCAAGATTTCTATCGGCAAAATCATTAATCGCACAGCCGGCAGAACGCATAAGCACTACGCCAACGACGAAGATGGTAAGAATCCATGGGTCCGGGTGTCCCGCCGAGGACAGCCACAGTCCCCAAAGCGTCGGCCACAGCAACAGCAGGATGCCGATGGGTCGATGCAGCCGCATCAACAGGGCGTAGTCTCGTAAGCGGCCGGCGACTGTCACTATGCAAAATCCGAAAGAGTGGGGAAAGAATAATCCTACGATTAGCGCGCTCTAATAGTAACAGAAATGCGGTGGGCGGATGAGTGCCCCGGCCCCCGGCGTGAGCGCACCGCTAAACCCCATTAACCCCGGCCGCAGTGCGGCCAACCTTGGCCATAATCGTAAGCTGTGTCATGATCCGGCGGCCGCCTGTCGCGCCAGGTCCCCGCTTCGGAGATGGATAAAATCCGGATGGCAAAAGTCGAAGGGAGGAAAAATTAGAATCACAGATCGCGGAATCATTAGCCTGCTTATCACAGCCGTTGGCCTGATCCTTTGTTACTCCGCGCCCGCTTACGCCGATGCCAATCCGGGCGAGCTATTGGTGGACGTGGGCACCGGTATCAGCGTCGGCGGGACCGCCCTGGACAATGCCGACATCGGAATCGCGGCGTTCGCCCGTTACCGCCTTAATCGCTGGGAAATCATTGGCGGCGGCTGGCACAGTTCGCAAAGCAACAAAAGCAACTTAACCGTCGGGGGTGGATATATCGTCCCCATCTGGCGCGGATTGAGCTTCATCGGCGGTCTCGCGGTCGCAGGTAAAAGTGCTAACGTAGGTACACATGGTCGCTTTTATCTCTCCGGGCGCTACGACTTTCGGTGCTGGTCCATCGGCTACGTTCACTTCAGCAATGGCATGAGCACGTTCAACCACGATCGTGGGCCGAACTCCGGCGTTGATCTCTTTCTGGTCGGTCGAAAGGTAAGATGCTAATGCGAATGTTTCACCGCGCAGCCGCCATGCGTCCGACTGCATTGTAGGTGTGTCGTCTAACTGGCGATGTATATTAGCCGGGTCTCGTCCCGCCAGACGAGGAACTTTGGATTCGGCCAAAGTTCCCAAAGCCACTGGCGCCTGCGCCCTCGCCCGCAAGAACAGCGGGTCCCCTTCACGCCTCGGCGAAAGGCGCCCAAAAAAAAACCAATGCTCAAGCACCGCCCCTGCGGGCCGGTCCTTCGGCGGCGCTGGGTCCTCGGCTTGACCAAGGGGGCCAAAAAAAGCAACTCCCTCCCCCTGAATGGG
>JBHHZP010000147.1:0-9008 GCA_046758085.1 Acidiferrobacterales bacterium | reverse complement strand
TACGAGTCGGGCCAGCTTGTTGAGGCGATTGGCTGTTTTCGGCAGGCGTTGGCGCGTAATCCTGAGATTGCGCAAGCACACCAAAACCTCGGTACGGCGCTCCAGGAGCAAGGGGATCTCGACACCGCTATCTCCTGTTATCGTTGTGCCCTGCGCCTCAAGCCCGACTATGCGGAGGCGCATAACAATTTGGCCCTGGCATTACAGGATCGCGGCGAAGTGGACGCGGCCATTTCCGCCTTCCAACAGGCGCTGGCGTTAAAGCCCGATTTTGTATCAGCACACACAAACCTCTTTCTGTGTATGCACTACAGCCCCGCATTCGATCCCTCTGCTCTGTTCAGCGAGGCACGCAGGTTCAATGCTTGCCACGCCCGGACGGTGGCACAAACACCCGTTCACCATGACAATGAGCGTTCACCGCAACGGCGATTGCGGCTCGGCTATGTCTCCGGCAGCTTTCGCCGGCATCCGATCGGTTATTTTTTCCTGCCCGTATTCATGGCGCACGATAAGCAAGCCTTCGAAATCATGTGCTACGCAGGGGTGAGAAAGCCGGACGAAATGACAGAGCAGTTCGTTAAGTACGCGGATTGCTGGTTTGACATGCGCGGTGTCTCGGATGAGGATCTGGCGCAGCAGATCCGCGCCGATGACATCGATATTCTGGTCGACCTTTCTGGCCACCAAGGCGGCAACCGCCTTCTGGTATTCGCCCGTAAGCCCGCGCCGGTGCAGGTTTCACGCAGCTACGATACGACCGGGCTGGACGCGATGGATTACTTTCTCTCGGACCGCTTTCACACTCCGGCGGGGACCGACCGGTATTTCAGCGAGCAGTTGGTGCGCTTGCCAAACGGTTACGTGTGCTATGCACCGCCAGATTATGCGCCGCCAGTTACGGGTCTTCCTGCCCGCGAGAACGGCTACATCACTTTCGGCTGCTTTAATAATCTGGCGAAGATTACGCCCGAGGTGGTTCGCGTGTGGGCGCAGATTCTCCAACGTTTACCCAGTTCGACAATAAAGCTGACAACACACGGACTGCACGATCGCGCCGTGCGGGAACGCTATTTCTCTCTGTTCCGGTCACACGGTATTGCAGACAGCCGTGTTGAGCTCGCAGGCAAGGTCGCGCATGAGGCGTTGCTCACGAGCTACGCGACCATTGACATCGCCCTCGACCCGTTTCCTTATACCGGCGGGCTCACGACCTGTGAAGCCCTGTGGATGGGTGTACCGGTGGTGACGCTTTCGGGTCGCACCTTTGCCGGGCGCCACAGCACCAGCCATCTGTCTAATGTTGGGCTTACGGAGCTCGTCACCGAGACGGTCGAGGATTACATTGCGGTTACTTCTGCGCTGGCGCAGGATATTGAACGCCTCTCCGAGCTTCGTCAAAGCCTGCGCGGCCGCATGATGGCCTCGCCACTGTGTGATTCCAAGCGTTACACACGCGACCTGGAAGCAGCCTATCGGGAGGTGTGGAAGAAATACTGCAAAACCCAGTAGCAAGCCACAAGTTCGAAGTAGCAAGTTAAACCCTGTCGTGTTGCTCCTTGCTACTTGTCACTTCACACTTGCTACTTGAAGTCAAACAATGCCCACTTGTTACTTGAAACTTGTCACTTGTTACTCGTTTCTAGAATGCATTAAATCCCGTCACCTCGCGGCCGATGACCAGCTCGTGCACGGTCTCTGTGCCTTCATAGGTAATTACACTTTCCAGGTTCAACATGTGACGGATCGGGCAATACTCCGTGGTGATGCCACCACCGCCCAGGAGGTCGCGCGCATCGCGTGCCACCTCGATCGCCATGCGCACGTTGTTCCACTTGGCCAGGCTCACCTGTGCGGGATCCATCCGGCCCTTATCCTTCAGCCGCCCGAGCTGCAGTGACAGCAGCTGTGCAGCCGTGATCTTGCGCACCATGTCGGCAAGCCGCCGTTGCACGGTCTGGGTGTGCGCGATCGGGCGCTCGAATACCAGCCGTGTCTTGGCGAACTCCAGAGCTTGTTGTAAGCAGGCGATCGCTGCGCCGATCGCCCCCCAGGTGATGCCATAGCGGGCCTGCGTTAGACAGCTCAACGGGCCCTTCAGCCCTTTGGCATCGGGCAACATATTAGTTGAGGGAATGCGCACGTTATCGAAGTACAGCTCCGACGTGACCGATGCGCGCAGCGAAAACTTGCGCTTGATCTCGCGCGCCTCGAAACCGGGAGTGTTGGTTTCGATTAGGAAGCCGCGAACGCCGCCATCCGTGTGGGCCCACACCAGCGCAACATCTGCAATGCTGCCGTTTGTGATCCACATCTTCGAGCCGTTGATCAACCAGTCGCCATTGTGCGGCTTTGCGTGTGTGTGCATCGCCCCCGGGTCCGAGCCACCATGTGCCTCGGTGAGGCCGAAACAGCCGATGGCCTCACCGCGCGCCATCGCCGGCAGCCAACGTTGCTTTTGCTCCTCGGAGCCGTAACGGAAAATCGGCCACATCACGAGGCTGCTCTGCACCGACACAAAGCTGCGCACACCACTGTCGCCGCGCTCGAGCTCCTGGCAAATGAGCCCGTAGCAAGTATTGTTGATGCCGGCGCAGTCATAACCTTCTATGGTACTGCCCAGCAGACCGAGCGATGCCAGCTCCGGGACTAGCTCTGCGGGAAAGCGGTGCTCGTCGAAGGCCTTTGGTATGATGGGGAGCACCTTTTCATCTACGAAGCGCGCCACGGTTTCGCGTACCATGCGCTCTTCGTCTGACAGCAGGGACTGCACGTCGTAGAAATCGGTTGGATTAAGACTTGCCATCGATGAGCTCCGTTAGCGCAGTGAGGAGAACGACCAAGCTTAAACGATCGCCAGCCAAAGCTCTAGAAGCATCTCGTTCTCGGTGCGTTGGCGCCTGGACGGCCTGCTGCGCGGACCACCAAGATCCCCTGAGTGGGGCATTTCAGTGATGCACTATCATTGACATTGAAAAGTGCGCCGCTATGATGTCGTGATTAATCGACTCGAGTTTGCCGACTGCCTTGGAGTAGACAGGCCGCCTTACGCATTGCCACGTTAGGACATGGACATTCTTCATCCGGAACTCCTCGGTGCCGCCGAGGCAGGGCGCCCCGTGGACATCAGGGTTTGGCGGCATGGTGTCGTGAGTGTCCCGCTTGTCAGCGAGGAGTACTGCCGCTACCTGATTTCCAAGGCCGAGCAGATGAATGTGTGGGATGCGGTCCATGACGAATGGGAACGTCGGACCACAGGCCAGAAAGGAAAGGAGGTAGGGGTCGGGACGCTCGATGAGGCTGAAAGATTCGTTGAGCCGTTCGAGCATCATCTTATGCCCGCAGTGAAGGCGTACTACAAGCTGGATGTGACGAAGATCCTCGAACCTTTCATAATCAGGTATACCATAGGCGGAATCACCGCGATGAAAAGGCACAAGGACCGCAGAGGCCTTGTCAGCGGCGTGATAAGATTGAACGACGAATTCGAGGGTTGCCGCTTCCGCTTTCCCGATCTCGAATTCGACGCCGGTGTCGTCCCGGTCGGACATATTCTCATGTTTCCCAAGTATTACGACCACGAGGTGACGGAGCTCACCGCGGGGAAGAGGTACTCACTAGCGATCTGGATCAGCGGTGAGCCGTTGCCGGAAACGGCGACTGCAGGGGCAGCCGGCACCACAGCGGTCGACCGCGGGGCGACCTCCGGCTGAGCTGGCTGTTGTACTACGGAACAAGTGGCCTGCGGCTAAGGCCGCATGGCTGGCAGAACCAGTTGTTCGATCCAGTTCCGCACTTCGACCAGACGCACGTCCTCGTTCATAATGTCGGCATCAACCCCCAGCAGCCACGCGATATCCTGGCGCGCCGGATCTGCGTGCAGGGTCTCAAGCTTATCGACGTAATCCAACGCCGCCTCGCGGTTCGCAAAAAAGCCGAGTTTCACCAGCTTGTCGATACGGCAAAAAGTCAATCGCGCCAGCTCGTGAAGATCGTACTCAGGATGGTACTGCAGCGCCCAGCATGTGCCACCCTTGTGGGTGACGGCGACTGCCTGCACCGTGGTAAACGCGTTTGATGCCAGCAGCACAGCAGTGGGAGGCAGATCAGTGACCTCGTCCTCATGGCTGATGAAAGCATCGAACACGTTAGGTTTTCCCGCGTACAGTGGATGTGCGCGGCCTTCTGACGTCAGCGTGATCTTGCGGGCGATACCCATTTCGCGCCCGCGTGGGTTCGCGGCACAGCGACCGCCGGCAGCCACGACCGCAATCTCGGCCGCCCAGCAGCTTCCGAAGCTTGGCACCTGGGCCTCGAATATCGCCTTGGCCAGCTCGATCTGCGGCCTTACCCGGGGATCGTCCCCGTAGACGGTGAGGCTGGAGCCCGTCCAGGCGATGCCATCATACGATTCCAGTGCCGCTCCTCGAGGTAACGACACACCCGCATCAGCCGGGTAGATGATGTCGATCGTGCATCCCGGGCGACATTTGCGCAGCATGTTCGCATAGAGCTCACCCGCGGGCGTAGCGCCGCCGGCGGCGAGCGTCTCACGTCCGGCCCGGTCGTAACCGTCGATAACAAGAAAATGCGGATCAGCAGCCACGGTTGGTGAATCTCGGTCCATGCACTACGCTGTATCGAGTCGCGCGACAATCTCCGGCAGGTCCCGATAACGCTCGCAGATCGCGTCTGCCGTCGTGATCGCCTTGTCCCGATCGCGGGTGCCGGTGAACAGGATGGCCTTCATTCCCAACGCCTGTGAACCCTTGATATCGTTGTGGTCGCGATCGCCAACATGCACCATATCCGTAATTTCGACGCCGGCCTGGCTGGCGGCGGACGCGAACATGTCGTGATGAGGTTTGGAGTGACCCACCTCGTCGGAGAAGGCGAAGCCGCTGAAATGGCGTTTGAGCCCGTTTATGTCGAGCCACTCCCGCAGGCAACGCCCCGGCGATACAATCGCATCCGATACTACGCAAAGTCTGTAGCGCTTTGACAGCTCCGCCAACGTCTCGGCCACGCCCTCGATCGGATCCGGCGGTATAGTGATCTCCATGTCTTCGTGGGCCTTGACGATGGTACCGAAGTACTCTTCAGGCAAGCTGCGTCCGATCCCGTCCAGCAAGACCTGGAGGCGCTCAGCAATGGTCCAGGTGACGTACTGGTGGTGCCAGACACGATTGAAGGCGGCATCGGCCACGTCATAGGCCATCGCCACGGTTTCGTAGGCGATCGGTTGGATACGGTTCAGCGCGTCCCACACCAGATGGCGTCGCTCCTCTCTCTTGGAGCGAAGCCCCTTTGCAGCGCGCTTGGGCTCATCGGAGTCGTCATGAATGACAGTGTCCCACAGGTCGAACGAGATCGCTTTAATCATTTGTTGCTGAAGCTCCGGCCAAATACCAATCCACGCCCTGTAACGTCCAGGGTGAAACGGAGAAAGCTTAAGGAAATATGCTTTCGCCGACAAGTCCATAAGCACAAGAGGCGAACCCTCGGTCCGTTCCGGCGGTGACGCGGCCACGCGCAGGGGGGCGCGACTTCGTCAGCGCTCTCGACGTGGCCGCGTACCTCGAGTAGCATCTAGATGGTTGTTGTGGATTGTGAGGCCAGCAGGAGATGGTTGACCAGATTACCTTACCCGTCGAGAAGACCGAAGTATTGACGTTGTTTCCGACCTTTGTCTGGCGCACGCAACTCAAGGCACAGGACTATGAGGTCATAAACCGGAAGGTCAAGCAAAAGCTCAAAGAGCTGACCGCCGGTAAGCTGAAGCTCGAGCCGGGAGAAAAGTGGCAAACCGACCAGTCCTTGTATGAGCTTGACGAATTTCAGAAATTAAACGCCTATGTTTACACTGCAGCCAGAAGCATCTTTGACTTTATGAAGATTGTCTACGATGATGTCTTGATTACCGGGTGCTGGGCGAACATCAGTGCGATCCGCACGCGGCACCAGTCGCACACGCACCCGAATAACTATCTAAGCGGCGTTTATTATGTCCAGGTGGCGGAGGGCGCTGACAGCATCACGGTTGACGATCCTAGACCTCAGGTCATGACTATCGCGCCGCCGACGCGCGTGAACACCCCGGAGAATGCCCGCAAGATACATTTGTCCGTCAAAACCGGTACACTGGTAATGTTCCCGTCATGGTTGCCGCATTCGGTTGAAATCAACAAGAGCAGTGAGGAGAGAATAAGCGTTGCCTATAATCTCATGTTCACCTCATTCGGGGAAAAGATGGCCACCCCGCAATGGGAGGGCAACGTCGAGGTGACGTGATAGCGGCACATCATGCTCAGGCGCCGCGCGCGCGGCATTTTTGCGTCGGAAACGACGCGCCGTTCGAGTCACACTAGCATCTGCGTATCAGAGCGTTCCGGCGCGCGACTTTTTTGATCTATCCTGTTCTAGAAACCGCGACGTGCTAGCCCGGAAATTGCATGAACTCATCGCAAAGACCGCAAAGATCGCAGAGAAATCCCAAAAACGTCCAACGCAGAGGCGCAAAGACGCAGAGGGTTTAACCTAAAAACCGCTCATCTTGAGTATTCTTTGCGCCTTAACGTCTTTGCGTTGTAGGTTTTATGGTGGGAGGGGGAGTCTCTGCGCGCTCCGCGGTGAAATATTCGGACTAGCCGTTTTCCGGCTTTTGCGCTAATGAGTCCTGTGCACTGTCCAAGTGCTCCAGGTACGCGTCGGCCAGCTTTGTGCCGGCCACGGTATCGTGTTGCTGCAAAACGACAACGCAGAGATCGTAAGAGTCGTAGACCTCATGAAGGATAATGACGAGCTTGAGTAACTGCGACGGGAGCAATGCATCGAGTGCCATAAAGTCTTTGACATAGACCACGTTCGCCCAGAGCGCCTGGCCGAGAGTTCCGCCCGTGTTTTCCTCGATGAAGATTGGTTTGAATGTTCGGCCCCAGATGTCCCTGAACCGATGGAATGCAAACCCGTTCTTGCGGAGCAGCTGGTCAACCTCGGCGAACAGGGGCTGATTCTTGTACATCGGAACGAACTCGACCTCGGTCTCGATTGCCAATATCCCTTTCAGTAGCCCGGTCGCACCGGTAAAGACTCCGACCTCACCTCCCTGTACATCTACCTTGATATAATCGGCGCCAGCCACCTCGGAGATATCGTCAAGCCGGTGTGTTTTGACTTGTTTTTTCCCTACCACGCGCGTGTACTCTTCCAGCGCCTGGAATTTTTCGAGCAGGGCAGTGTTGGGCTCGTACAATGACGAGGTCATCGAGTAGTTGCATTCATGGAAGACACCGGGGTTGCCATCACCTATGCAATAAGGCAGGTAAGTGTGCGTTCCATCGGACGCTGCATTCAGCTTGTCGCACTCGGCCGCCACGGGTTCGAAGCCCACAACGGTCGCTAGGCCGCGTTTTAACAGTTTGGCGTAGGTTTCATCGATGTTTTCCAACGACATCGCGCCGACATCGATGATCTTGATCATCGGGGGATCTGACAGGATATCGAGTATGTTAAACATACTTACCGTGTACCTGCTCTACTGCGTCGTTGTCAACCATTGCGGGCCTGCATACCCGCCCGGCGCGTGCGTTGGAAGGGTATTATACCTGTCGCCATGGCAGCGGAAGCGCATCCAGCACGGGAGTGCCGCCAGCCCGGTCGCACGCCTTGTTGACAGGCGGTGGTTGGCTTAAGCTCGATGCGGTGCGCTCGCGCATACGGGTGGCCGTTGGCGCGCCCGGGTGGCAGCAGCGGTCCAGGTCATCCGGCGCGGAAACTATTGGTATCGTTTCCTGTAGGCGGGGCCCACGATCCAACGACAGTATGATGGAACGGACAGACCCCATGCGAGCTCGAGTCGAGGCGGAGCTTCGGCGCGCGCTGGAGATTCACCAGGCAGGAAGGCTGCAAGACGCGGCGGCCATCTACCGCGAAGTCTTGGGATTTCAACCCAACCACCCCGACGCCCTGCACCTGCTCGGCGTGATTGCGTGCCAGCAGGGCCAGCCCGAGAGTGCAGCAGCGCTGATCAGACAGGCGATACATGCGAACCCCAATGTCCCTGAGTACTACAACAACCTCGGCGAGGCACTGATGGCTGTGCGCAGCCTTGATGATGCGATCGCAGCTTATCGTCTGGCGCGCGCGTTGAACCCGGACTATGCTGAGGCCCACAATAACCTCGGGATCGCCCTGCGCGAGCAGGGGCAGCTTGCTGATGCCATCGGGGCTTTCAGAGGGGCCGTGAGCGCGCGGCCGAACTTTGCCGAGGCACACTACAATCTCGGCAATACGCTGCACGATTGCGGCGCACTGCCCGAGGCCATCGCCGCCTACCAAGCCGCGGTGGCGCTTGAGCCTGCCGATGCTGAGATGTACAACAATCTCGGAGTCGCGCTCGTGGATCAATGCAGTTTGACTGAGGCGCTTGGTGCGTTCGAGCGCGCGCTCGTACTCAGACCGGATTTCGCCGAGGCCCACACCAACAAGGGGTTGGCGCTGCTGCTGACCGGTGAGTTCCAGCAGGGCTGGCGCGAGTACGAGTGGCGTTTTGCGAGCGCCGATGAGACTCAGCATGGTACCCTGCGCGAGTTCCCCCAACCGAAATGGGACGGCGCGAGTTTTTCAGGCAAGACCTTGCTGGTGCACACCGAGCAGGGGTTCGGTGACAGCATCCAATTCTCCCGTTTTGTGCCGATGGCGAAGGAGCGCGGTGGCCGCGTTGTGCTCGCATGCCAGCCGGAGCTGCAGCGGCTGCTCGGGTCGTCGCTCGATATCGACGCCGTGGTCGGCGATCCTAATGAACTGCCTGCAGATATCGTTTTCGACTTACACGTGCCTATGCTGAGCCTAGCGGGCCTGTTCGATGCCCGTGCGGACACGATACCCCGCGATGTTCCGTACCTGAATGTGGATCATGCACTGGTGCGGGCGTGGACGGACCGCGTGGCGCAGCGGGCATACAAGGTTGGAATTTGCTGGGCGGGCCGATCCACGCCGCGCAACCGGCA
>JBHHZP010000146.1:0-9111 GCA_046758085.1 Acidiferrobacterales bacterium | reverse complement strand
ACGAACGCACCGGTCTTGGGGATATTGTGCAGCCCTTCGACCGTGAGCGGTGTCGCCGTGAGCCGCCCCAGCAACCGTCCGGCTACCCCGAAGATAGCCCAGGCCCACGACTGTCGCGGCGAAAGCGCCATTAGCAGCCAGGTAACTGGCCCGAGCATACCCAATATTGCCCATACGTACACCGCGTAACAGACTTTGCCGAGACCGCGCATCAAGCGGCGCCATTGCGGCCACAGACCGGTCCACGCGAAACGCGCGAGTTGCCACCGTACGTCCCATTTACGCATACCGAGCTTGCCGCGCTCGTACAGTGTGCGGCTGGCCGCGCGGCGCAGCTTGCCGCTCGAAGTCTTGAGCACCGAATGTGGCGGTGCCAGTACGACCTCGTCCGGCGGCATGCCGGCAAGATCAATAACGGTATTATTGATCTGCTCGCGCAGTTCTTGCTGGACGCGTGGCCGGGTCTCGCGGGTCTCTGCCAGCACCACCAGGCGCTCGGTACCCGCGGTGGAATCCATGGCAGGAAACACGGCGACGCACCCGCGTCTTATGCCGGGGAGGCCGCCGATCGCTTCCTCCAGTTCCGATGGGTAGATGTTGCGCCCGCCACGAATGATCACATCCTTGGTGCGGCCGGTAAGGTAGATCTCGCCGTCGGCCATATACGCCAGATCACCGGAGTCGAGCCAGTCTCCATCAAACAGACGCCGCGTGGCTTCCGGATTGCGGAAATACCCGCTCGTCGCCGACGGCCCACGAAACTCAAGGCGCCCCTGTTGCCGCTCCCCTAGCTCATTTCCGGCTGCATCGACGATGCGTATCTCGTGCCCGGGCAACACGTGCCCACAACTGGCAAAGCTCAAACCATGCGGCTTGGGTTCGGCCGCAGGAATCGCGTGACCTTCGCGCATGAACGATTCGCGCGCAATGTGGTCCATACGCGGCTTGCGCCCGATCGGCGGGAATGCCAGACCGACCGCGGTCTCGGCCAGACCGTAGACCGGATACATCGCTTCCTCGCGGAAGCCGTAGCGTGCGAACCGCTCGGAGAACGCGCGCATCGTCTGCGGGCTGATGGGCTCGGCGCCGTTGGCGGCCATGCGCCACGATTGCAGGTCCAGACCTTCGATCTCCCTATCATCGACCCTGCGCGCGCACAACTCGTAGGCGAAGTTAGGGCCGGCCGACATTGTGCCCCGGTGGCGGTGTATGGCCCAAAGCCAGCGTGCCGGTCGCGTCAGAAAGTGCAGCGGTGACATCAGCACCAACGGGAACGCATGATAAAGCGTACCGAGCCAGGCACCGATCAGACCCATGTCGTGATACATCGGAAGCCAGCTGACAAAAACATCGGTGGAGTCGACTTTCAGTACGGTGCCCATTGCTCGGATATTGGCCAGCAGGTTGTGATGCGTGAGCACAACACCCTTCGGAGCCGCCGTGCTGCCCGAGGTGTATTGCAAAAAAGCTGTATCGTCCGCTGTCAGGAGGGGGCGGGCGGGCAATCCCCGTTGCGCGGTCAGCTCTGCCAGGGTCGTCACACGCCACAGCGTGGCGACATGGGACTTGAGCAGCCGCGCCAACGGCCGCGCCTCGGCCACCGTAACCAAAACAGGCACCTGGGCATTGGACAAGATTCCGACGTGCCGTCGCAGGTGATCTTCGATCTGCGACATCCGCACCGGCGGATAGATCGGGACCGGGATACCACCGGCCAGCAGGATGCCGAAAAAAGTGAACAGATAAGCCGATCCCGTAGGCAACATGATGGCCGCGGTGTTGCCGAGCTCGAGCCCGCTGGCTTGTAGGCCCGCAGCCACGGCCTGCGCGCCGTCGAACAACGCCTCGTAGGTGATTTCCTCCTCCTGACCGTCGTCGCCCAGCAGATAGACATGCGGCCGATCGGGATGGACCGTTACATGCCACTCCAGCACATCGACCAATGTTTGCGCCTGCGCAGGCGCCGCCGCGGCGTCCCCCAGCGTGAGCGGGGCCGGCGCTACCTGCGTGCGCCGCGCTTGCGCTGCCGCAGTGCCGGCGACCGCCTGCAGCAGGTCACGTGGGGTCTCCGCGGCTGCGAACACCTGCGCCGACAAGCTGACCCCGAAAGCGCGCTCGACGCGGGCCAGCAACTCGACCCGGCTGAGACTGTCGAAACCCAGCTCGCGCTCCAGCGCGCTGTCCAGCCGCACGCGGGCGGCAAGCGGATCGTGCGGATGCAACTCGTGGTCCATGCCCGTGATGATTTGCAGCAGCTTGTCCGCTTTATCATCGGCAACGGTCACTGCGCGTGTGCTGTCCTGCCGCTCGATGGCCATTAGGCTTGCATTGCTTGTGGGCGGGTCATTGTGTGCATCATGCCTGAGGTATCGGTGAATACGGCCTAACGAACGCCCGAGCTGCGAGGTCATCTCGCACCCTGCCTGGCTTCTGCCCGCAGTCGGTCGAGCCTGGCGGTCCGACACCGTCAGTAATAACGGCCCTTATATTACAAAATGCCGCACGAAGCTGGCACAATCGGTTTTCGGGTCCCGTGCTGGGCATTGATTATGATGGAACCACTGCCCACCTGTATTAGGCCCTGGCGGGATGCTGAAAAAGCCCGTCCCTGGCTTGTTCAGCCGCCTGTGCCCCACCCTACCAGGCTGTTGAAAATAGGTTCTCATTAGTCTGGTAGGCATTGAAAATACAAATGGGGAGAGCTGTAGTGAAAAATATCGTGTTGCTGCGCCATGGAGAGAGCGAGTGGAACCGGGCGAATCGGTTTACCGGATGGACCGACGTGGGCCTGTCCGAGGCGGGTCGCCAGGAAGCCAGCCAAGCGGGGCTGGCACTGAAAACGCGCGGCTTCACGTTCGACATCGCTTACACCTCTGTACTCAAACGCGCCATCGACACACTGGTAATAGTGCTGGAGGTGTTGGATCAGGCATCGCTACCCATCGTCAAAAGCTGGCAACTCAACGAACGCCACTACGGCGCCCTGCAGGGGCTGAACAAGGCCGAAACCGCCCAGAAGTACGGCGCCGCGCAGGTCCACATCTGGCGTCGGAGCTATACGACACGTCCACCGGCACTCGAAGAGAACGATAAGCGCCACCCGCTATTCGACCCGAACTACGACGACCTCGATCGGTCGCTGCTGCCGGCGACCGAGTCGCTGAAAGATACCTTGGACCGCGTGCTGCCTTACTGGCATACCACGATTTCGCCAACCGTGCGCGCGGGCCAGCGCGTGATCATCTCGGCACACGGCAACTCCTTGCGCGCGCTGGTCAAGCACCTCGACAAGATCTCGGACGAAGACATACCGAACCTCAATATCCCCACGGGTGTACCGCTGATCTATGAGCTCGACGACGACCTCAATGTCATCAAACACTACTACCTGGACACGCCATCGAATTCCAAGGCAAGCACCGGGCAAACAACCTGAGTTTGCGATCCCAACGCGACTCGACGCTCTCTCCTCGCTACTTACTACTCGCTACTGAATTACGGCCTGTGCCGGCTTTCGCCCGTCTCGATGCCGCCGGCAATCAGATGGGCGACGCGCAATGGCTCGGGGATGGCGCTATGGATCGCAAAGCGCCCGAGCAGCTTGTCGACCTGCTTCAAACTCAGTCCCGTGCGCTGGACGTAGACCCCGCCGACACGCTCCATCGGCCCGGCGCGCTCGATCAGCGCCCACTTGCGCTTGCCGCCCGGTACTCTATGCAGCAGTGCACGCTTGATTGCATTCAAGTCCGGGGGCTTGCGCGCAATTACCACGGCCGGAATACGTAAGCTCTCGTGCAGCCGATGCAAGTCGATGACGTTGAAACCGGCAAAGGCGATCCCCTGCAGCATGATGATCTGGATATGCCCCTTGAAGCGCGATTGCAACAACAGTCGAACAAGCGTAGAGGTACTGTTAGCGCCGTCGCGGCGGACTTTTGCAGACAGTACTCCCTCCAGGCGCAAGCCTGAGTAAAGCGCTCCGACAATCAACACATCGCCCCGGTGCGTGCGCGCGAACGGCGCATCGTCAAACCCGATAACATGTGATAGGCGACGAGTCACCTTCCACCTACCCTTGGCCAGTCATTTTCCGGTAGTCGGGACGCAGCGCCCCACATCATCGCAAACGCCTGATCACGCCGGGCGCCAGGCGCCGACTAACTGTCATCGACAAACGCATCGGCCTCGATCTCCACCAACATATCCGGCGCGATCAACCGGTTCACCTCCACCATGCTGGTTGCGGGCCGGATATCGCGAAAAAACTCCCCGTGTGCCCGGCCGATCTTTTCCCATTCGCCGATGTCGACCACATACATGCGCGTTCGCACGACATCTTCAATCGTCGCACCGACTTTCACCAATGCCGATTCGATATTCTTGAGCGTCTGTACGGTCTGCGCATAGGGATCACCAGCCCCGACGATATTACCGTCCTTGTCCGTCGCGGTGGTACCGGACACATGCACGTAGGGACCCATCGCGACCGCCCGTGAGTAGCCGACGATATCACCCCACGGCGTGTTGCTAGCGATGTTTTCACGCTTCATGATGCGTACCTCACAGTTGGAAGATGACCACGCGTAATGGTTTGCGTCTGTTCAGCCTGACACAATCTTGCGGTACATGTTCGGATCCGTCGCCCCTTCCGTCGAGAACAGCAGAACCTTCGACTGCGCGTTCAGCCGAATCTTTTCCCGTAACCCACTCAGCGCGGCGTCATAACACAAACAGGCAACCACACCCGTAGTAACCGCCCCGGATTCTCCGGATACCACCGCCGCGTCCCCCGGAAGCGGTCTTCCCAGCAATTGCATTCCTTTTGCTGCCACCCCATCGGAGCACGCGAAGAAACCATCACTGTAATCGCGCAGAATCCGCCAGGCGAGCATGCTGGGCTGGCCCGCCGCCAGCCCAGCCATAATCGTCTCCAGCGCACCCGTCACCGCATTTGGCGCGCTGTCGCCGGTCTTGGCGGATTGATAAAAGCAGGCCGCATTTTTCGGTTCGACCACAGCAAAGTACGGGCCCGCATTGCCATAAAGCTCGTGAAGATAGGCGCGTAGGGATGAGCCGAGCGAACCGACGCCGGCCTGGATAAGCACGTGCGTGGGGCGCTCTGGCTCGAGTTGCTCGATCGCCTCCGCGAACATGGTCAGATATCCCTGCATCACCCACAGCGGAACTTGCTCATAGCCCTCCCACGCCGTGTCCTGCAGCAACACCCAACCATTTTGGGCCGCCGCCTGCGCTGCTACACGCACGCTCTCATCGTAGTTGCCGTCGGTGACGCGCGCCTCGGCCCCGAGCTCGCGAATGTGGGCTACCCGTGCGGCAGACACGTTTTGGGGCAAAAAGACGACCGCTTGTTGTCCCAGTTGCCGTGCCGCCCAGGCCACGGCGCGGCCATGATTACCGTCGCTCGCGGTGACGAAGACACGTTCGCCGAGACGGGCGCGGGTCTGCGGCAATCTAAGAAAATCGAAGGAAACCTGCTCCAATTCCAACCCGAGCTGGCGCCCCATAAACCGGCCGACGGCGTGGGACGCACCGAGCACCTTGAAGGCATCGAGGCCGAAACGCCGGGACTCGTCTTTCACCCATAAACGCGTGATCCCTAGCGAATCCGCAAGCCGCTGCAACGCCACCAGCGGCGTCGGATAATAGTCCTTGAAGCTGCGGTGGAAAGATCGTACCGATTGTGCCGCAGCAACGGAAAACGCGGTCGTGTCGCACCGGGCTGCACCAGCGCGACGCTGGTAGCGATTCGCTACGTACTCGACCTTAATAGCGTAAATAGCGTATTCCACGACTGTGCGTCCAATTCGGTATGGTCCGTGGGCGCCGCCCCGCGTCACCGGCATGTCACTGCGTGAACATGCGTACCTGTGAATGCTGCGCCACTCAATCCCAGGCGTAAGCGGCCATAGACAACACGCCGTAGGTAAATGCCCCGTGCAGCTTGCGCCCGTGCACCCCCGGGGTGGCCGCCCCCAAGGCAACGAACAGCGGTAGGAAATGCTCTGTGGTCGGGTGATTGCGGCGCGCACTCGGCCCTTCGCGCTCGTAGCTCAACAACATCTGCTCTCGCCCGGCCGTGATGGTTTCCTCGAGCCACGCGTCGAAAGCTACCACGTAGTCCGGCGGCGGCGCATCGATGGCCTGGCCGCGAAACTCCGCGAGGTTGTGCGTCGCGCCACCGCTGCCCAGAATCAGTACGCCCTCTTCACGCAGCGGACGCAACGCCTTGCCGATTTCCAGATGGTGTCGTGCATCGCGCTGAGGCTGAATGGAAAGCTGCACGACCGGTAGATCCACCGCCGGGTAGGCCAGCTTCAACGGCACCCAGGCGCCATGGTCCAGGCCGCGCGACTCGTCGATGTCCACTGTGAACTCTGCTTCACGTAGCAACGTGGCAATCTTTTCGGCAAGCGCGCGATCACCGGGTGCCGGGTAGTGCATCCGGTACAACGCCTCGGGAAAACCGTAGAAGTCATGGATCGTGGCGGGTCGCGCGGCACCCATGACTCGCGGGCTGGTTGTCTCCCAGTGCGCAGAGATGCACACGATCGCGCGTGGAGGTGGCAGCATCGCACCGAGCCCTGCAAGGAAATCCTGTGTCGGCCCCTTGTCGAGCAACAGCGTCGGCGCCCCGTGTGACAGGAAAATGGCTGACAGAGAAGTCATCGGACCGTCACTCCTTGGCAACGGCTCCTATGCAATGGGCACCCCATTATTGACTTTGTAAGAGGGTTCGAGCAGCACGACCCCATGCTTGGGGCACACCGCACCGAGCACCAGCACCTCGGACTTGACGCCGGCGATTCGTTTGGGTGCGAAATTCATCACCGCCACAATCTGCTTGCCGACAAGTTCCTCCGCCGCGTAATTGGCGGTCAGCTGCGCCGAGCTGATTCGTGTCCCCTTTTCCCCAAAATCGATGGAGAGAATATAAGACGCTTGCCTCGCCTTTGGGTTCAGCTTGGCTGCCGTAATCGTGCCGGTGCACAACTCAACTTTGAGAAAGTCATCGAATTCAATTGTATTCAATCTGTCCATAATCCGAGCCACGATGTAGATTAGATCGTATTGCTACGGTCAGCACTCTGGCACAACGTAACAGTATCCAAGGGGAGATTTTCGACATTCTCTTAGCCGTCGCTTTCCTCCTCCAGCCCCTGCCAACCGACGACACGGAAATCCACACACCCTTGCGAATCGAACAGTACACCTTCTTCTTGCAACAGCCGGCGCTGGCGCAAGCTGCCATCGCCGCCACGCCGATCGCTGATCTTTCCCTGGACGTTGATCACGCGCTGCCACGGTATGCCGCTGCCGGTGGGAACCGCCGCCATAGCGTAGCCCACCGTGCGAGCGTTGCAGCGCCCGACGATAGCTGCAATCTGACCGTAGGTCGCGACCTTGCCCGCCGGGATCCGGCGCACCACGGCATAGATGCGTTCATACAATCGCGGGCTGTCAAGCTGCTCGGCGGACATAGGGGCGCACGATGGCCATAGGCGTTATTCCTGCTCGGCTGACCGCGGCTCAGCGTCGCGGCCTCCGGGGCGCTACTATACCTGAGGTCGGTCCACCGGTCGTGCCGTAGCCGAACCTCACCCGCCCGCTTGTGCAACAGCCGACCCGAAGCGGGAGTCCGTGTAGCGCCCGTACTGACTTGCGACTCCGGTCCCCAGCGATTAGTGTATCGGCGAGCGCTGATACGACTTTTCCTGATTCCAGATAGGTTTACCCATATGTCCGGAACTATTACTGAGCTGCTGCTCGCGGGCGTGGCCTTCACCGGCGCGCATTTTCTCCTGTCGAGCCTGTCCGTGCGCAACGCGATCGTAGCGCATATTGGGGAGTGGCCGTTCCGGGGACTGTACTCGATTGTCGCCGCGGTATGTCTTATCTGGCTGATTCGTGCATACGGCCACGCACCCGATATCCCGCTGTGGGCACAGACAACGTGGGTCCGCTACCTTGCGCTGGGGATTATGCCGTTTTCTCTGATCCTGATTGTCGCCGGCTACCTCACGCGCAACCCTACTATGGTCGGTCAGGAACGGTTGTTGTCGGCCCGGGACCCGGCCCCGGGAATTTTGAAGATCACACGACACCCGGTCATGTGGGGCATCGCATTGTGGGCGGCGGCACACATCTTCGTAAACGGTGATGCGGCATCGGTCATCTTTTTTGGCACACTCGGCGTGCTGGCGTTGGGCGGTGCCATTCACATCGACCGGCGCAATCACGCCACCAAAGGTCATAATTGGCAACGTTTTGCGGCAGCCACTTCGTATTTCCTGTTCACAGCAATCATCAGCGGTCGCACTCGGTTCGCGCCCGGCGAGATCGGATGGTTGCGGTTGTTGGTGAGTCTGGGCGCTTTCATCGTTTTGCTGTACCTGCATCCCTGGCTCATCGGCGTTCCTGCCTGGCGGGCCTGACATCTTCGTCCAAACAGTCATGGTATCGAAGCTCATCTCGGGCGGTCAGACGGGCGTCGACCGGGCCGCATTGGATGTGGCGCTGGAGCTGAGCATACCCTGCGGGGGCTGGTGTCCACGCGGGCGCCGCGCCGAAGACGGGGTGATTCCTGATAAGTACCCGCTGAAACCGACGCCTGCGGCTGAATACGCGCAGCGCACGGCACGCAACGTGCGGGATGCTGATGCCACGCTCATTATTGCCTGCGGCGGGCTTAGCGGCGGGACGGCGCTGACTGCAGAGCTCGCGCGTCGCTATCACACGCCCTATCTGGTGGTGGACCCGACGCGCCTACCGGAGCTGGATACTGTGCGGGACTGGCTCGAGCGCCATCATGTAAGAACCTTGAACTGTGCCGGTCCGAGGGAAAGCGGTTGTCCGGGTATTTACGATCAGGCCGCGCGCTTCCTGCGCGCGCTTCTGTGCAACAACGAATCCCGACTCGCTGGTGACTAACCCGAATATTTCACCACTGAGCACACAGAGGACACAGAGAAAGGAAGATCAAGCGGTTTTGGCCTGATCCCAAAGGGGCTGCGGTGTCAGACTTTGCACCGCGGGCGGGTTGCCACGGGCGGTGTTTAACGGTTAGTTCCCGCGGTAACTGCTCGATGCGTT
>JBHHZP010000145.1:0-9144 GCA_046758085.1 Acidiferrobacterales bacterium | reverse complement strand
CGCAGCAAATGCACTCATGCGCTCATCGCGCGAAACGGTGGAGTTTTGCGCTAACCGATATTGGCAGCTACCGCGCGATTTACGCACTTACAGCGTGTCATGGCGTCAATTTACGAACAATAGAACCGATTTAAGCCAGCCGCGTGGCAAGCAAGATCCTGAAAAAGTCCTTCCCTGTCATCGCTCTCCCACAACCCTTCGATGCATGGATCGCACCTTTGTTCCCGAGACCGTCGCAAGCAGGGCTGCTGGGGCCGAGCCTACAGGGAAGTATCCACGGCGTGTCCCGGAAACAAAGGTGCCATCCATGTCGCTCGAGTGCAGCCCATTCCTAAGTCATCTTTAGTCTTGGCGAGTTTCAGCGTTTCAAGCCGAGACTTGTCGGACAGCAATGCCTTCCATGTGCTTTTCAGCTCGCTACCAGCCCGGAGCTCGATTGCGCTGGAGCGACCGGCACATCTACCCTACACTTTGCAGCGCGATGCAGGCCCGACGCAACGCCGGGCCGCCAACCAGTCTTTCCGCGAACGGGGACTCTCACATGAACGATATCAAGGGAATCATCGAACAGGCGTTTCAACGGCATGCCGAAATTACGCCGCGAACGGCCCAGACTCACGTGAAGGACGCCGTCTATGAGGCCATAGAGCTGCTCGACTCGGGCAAGGAGCGCGTAGCGGAGAACAAGGACGACAAATGGATCGTCAATGAATGGCTGAACAAGGCGGTGTTGCTTTACTTTCGGATCGAGGACAGCAACTTTGTAAAGGGTGGTTACACCAACTACTTTGACAAGGTGCCCTCGAAGTTCGCTGACTACAACTCGCAGAACTTCCGACGTGGCGGATTTCGTGTGGTTCCGCTCGCCACTGTTCGTAAAGGCGCCTACATCGCGCCGGGCGTAGTGCTGATGCCAGGCTATGTGAACATCGGCGCCTACATCGATGAAGGTACGATGATCGACACCTGGGCCCACGTGGGCTCATGCGCACAGGTGGGCAAGAACGTGCATATCTCCGGCGGCGTCGAGATAGGCGGTGTGCTGGAGCCCGTGCTGGCCACGGTCACCGTGATCGACGAGAACGGGTATCCGGATGACGCGTTGCACGCGCTCGGGACACCTACCGTCATCGAAGACAACTGCTTTATCGGCGCCCGCTCGGTGATCATGGACGGCGTAATCGTGGAACACGGTTCCATCATCGCTAACGGTGTGTCCATCGACCAGAACACCAAGATCTACGACCGAGCAGAGGAGCAGATATCATACGGACGCGTGCCGGCAGGATCCGTGGTGGTGCCCGGCGCCCTGCCCTCCGATGATGGCAGGTATGCGCTCTACTGCGCGGTCATTGCCAAGCAGGTGGACGAAGAGACCCGGCACAACGTAAGTGTCAATCAGCTGTTGAGAGGGATTTAGGCCGCGTTTCCCACCGTCTGTCTAAGTGTCGCCTACCGGCGAATATTCTAATCGGGTTCTCGCACCCGAAGGCGAGGTACTTTCTTGTCGCGACAAGAAAGTACCCAAAGAAACGCTCCCCCGGGTCTGCGGCCGCACACCCCGCGGCTGCCCTCGCCTCAGAGCTTGCCTCAGGGGGTCCAGGCAAGGCACGTCCCTGTTGCCTGGCCTGGACGCGCGGAATCCATTCCGCGCCCCTTACGGGCCCGCTCTTCGTCTGCACTCGGGGCTCGGCTTGACCAAGGGGACGAAAAACAACGTCAACTTCACCTTACTCAGGGCCGCCATCCTGCCTGGTGCTTGGCTCGGCGAAAGGCGCCGAGTACGCAGGGGCACGGAGTGCGCTGCGGAATAAGTAAAGAAGTTCTTTGCGTCTTGGCGCCTTTGCGTTGGACGTTTTTGGGTATTTCTCTGCGCGCTCTGTGGTGGGTTCGTGCGCTTTCCGGGTTGAACGCAAGATGGGCTATTCGTCTGAGGGTTTGGTTTCGCGTTGCCACAAGACATCGCGCTGGCCGGCTTGCGCGTTCAACGAACGCGCCATCACGAACAGAAGATCGGAGAGCCGGTTCAAATACTGGATGGCGGTTGCCGATACCGATTCCGACCTGGCCAGGCTCACCACGCGCCGTTCCGCCCGGCGACACACCGTACGGGCCAGATGACACATCGCCGCGGCCGGGGTACCGCCGGGCAGGATGAACTCCTTGAGCGGCTTCAGCCCGGCATTGAGCTCGTCGAGCGTAGTCTCGAGCCCGGACACCCGCTCCGGAGCCACAGCGTTATGGCCTGGAATGCACAGCTCGGCACCGAGATCGAACAACGTGTGTTGAACATCCGTCAAGCAGCTACGAATGTTTCCGGGAAGCGCGTGCGTTAGCAGTAGTCCGAGCACGCTGTTGAGCTCATCCACGGTGCCATAAGCTTCCACGCGCCGGCTGTCCTTCTCCGTCCGCGTCCCGTCGCCGAGCCCGGTCGTGCCGTCGTCACCGGTGCGGGTGTAGATTTTTGATAAACGATGCCCCATCTGGTTTCAGCGCGTGCTTTGCAATTCAGAGCGCTATTACTGATATTGCCAGTGTATTTTTTGCAAATTTACCATGAAAGGTGCACAAGCACGACTGAGCCGAGTTCAAACGAGATTCAGTCTTAACTATCGCGTCATTTACGTTTTCGTGCGATCGCGCACCTGCGGCCGCTCGCACTGCGGTTGGCTTCCGCAACTCATGTTGTGCGAAGGTTCGCTGAAGAAGGTGTATTTCGCGCAACCTACCGAAATTGCAGCGTCTATAATTGCGGTTAGCATCTGGCCATCTCCGAGCCAGGCGGAGTCTCGCGGCCGCTCGGGCCCAAACGCTGGAGATAAGCGAGCAACCTGCGTGAGCGCGCCTAGCCTGGTAAAACGGGCGCGCCCGCAAGCACGTCCCACCGTGAGAGCATCGGTATGCACCTAAGATTCGGCGCCCGTTTTTCAGTGAGAGCCATACCACTGATCCTTATCGGGATAGCGGTTTTGCTTCTGCTTTTGGATGCGATTGCATATGCGTTTCGTGGCCCTTCAAGAGGCGGAATAACAACACTTTTTGATATTACGGCGGAATCTAACTTGCCGACTTGGTTCTCCAGTGTACAGTTTATGCTTGTCGGCGTGTGTGCATATTTCATTGGCAGAAACAAACACGAGGAAGAAAGCAAGAAAATCTTCGGTTGGTTCATAATCGCCGCTTTCTTTGGCTATATGGCGATCGATGATGCCCTGCAGTTGCATGAGAGCGTCGGCACGTTCGCCGGGGAAGCGGCAAAAGCGCCCGGCACGCAGAACTTTTGGTTGGACGTTATAAGAAAATTTCCAAGCTACTACTGGTTGTTGATCTTCGCGCCAATTTTCGCTGGGTTTGGTTTGTTTATGCTGATCTTTCTTTGGGGGGAGCTTGCGGACCAACAGGCTCTGCAGTTGTTTCTTGGAGGGATCGCGCTTTACGTTATCGCGCTTGGCCTTGATTTTTTTGATGGCATCGATCGCAATTACGACATGATTTTACGGCACACGCCGTTTTCCTTTGACGACGCGAGGCACTTGTTCAGAGCCGTCGAGGAATTCATCGAAATGGTCGGCACCAGCTTCATTCTGGCAGCATTCTTGCGGTATTGGCAGCGAACGCAGCCCTTGGAGTCGTCGTAACCTGGACAGACGGTGCGCAAGCATCGCTACGGGCGATGCCCTGGCAGGCCACAAACAAGGCGCGGCGGTGTAGCAAAAAACGCCCCGCGTACGCCACAGCAATAAGCGAATCGCATGAGCGACCGCGGCGCCGTAACGCCGCTGGCCCGACACAGGCAATTTAGGCGCTTATTTTGCAAAGCGAAGGTCCTGGGGTACGAATCGAACGTAAGGAACGGTGCCGTCGATAGTGAGATTGGTAACGCTGTCAATTGGCTGCCCGATGCGCAGAACGGCGTCGGTGCCATCGACCTGTCCGGGTGCACCTGTATCAGTAAAAACGATCCAACCTCCCTCCCATCGGGAGCCCGAGCACGTGACACCGTTATTGCTCGGGCACACGGACACCGGCGTGCCGTTGCTCAAAGCATCGATCCGTGCCTGATATAGGCTGACGGCGAGATTGTTGATCTCGCCTGCCATCCGGGTCTGAAATAAATAGCTCCAATACGCTGATATCGCAATGGCCGCTAGGGTCGCGACGATTGTCACCGCGATCATCAATTCCAAAAGTGTAAAACCGGCACTGGTTATGCAACGACGATTGCTGTTGCTCATAGCGAAACCATGTCCCCACGTAGCTGCTGGGTCCTGATAGCTCAACAGCCGGTGTCTGCGGAGTAACGCGCAGGGGCTGCGCCGCGTAAAGATGCACGCCGCAATTCGACTCCTAAGTCCTTGAGTTCGATCGACCCGTGCCGGCCGATCGCAGACGGGCCAGCGCCGCAGGCATGTCTGTCGGATCCAAACCGTAAAATGAGACGCGCCGGTCCCGAGGGGTTCCTTCCTCTAGCTGCATCTTATTTTGGTGATTACAGTCTTGCCATCGGCGAAGACGTCGATACGACCGCCGGGCTCGCCGGCTTTGGTGCTGTCACACAGCGTAAACGACGCCGTCGGCGCAGGACCACTAGGTGGTGGTGGTGGTGGTGGTGGTGGTGGTTCAGTACCACCACCCGGTGGCGGTGGTGGTGGAGTACCACCCCCGCCGGTGCCACTGTCGCCAGCCCATACGTCGCCAATGCCCAAAAGCGCCAGCATAGCGTTGCCCGCGATCTCGGCTGCGCGGTTGGCGACGTTGTTCGCGCCGCCGGCCGATTGATCATGAGTCTTGTCGCTGGGAACCGCGCCCGTGATGAGCATCATGACAATCGCGGCGAGCATAGTCAGTCGGCGGCCGGTGAGTTGAACACATGTATTTTTCATGGTTATGACGATATAAACACCAATACACATCCCCTGGCAAGCGGTTCCCCGCTGCGTTCCCTTGCTAAACATAGCCGCTCCCGGAAGCATAAGCCAGACAAACGTGTGGTTTCTGGCGGTACTGTAGCGGCTTGGCGCGTGTCTAACGCTCTTCCAGCCTATAGATGACCGGCAACTCAACTTTCACGGCTTGACCAGCTAACCAGTTGCGCGCCTCTGCCAACACGCCCAGCTGGCGCAGCGCTTTCAGCGCCGAGGTGTCCAGTACGGCATAGCCGGAGCTGCGCGCAATGCGCAGATGGGTCAGGCGCCCGTCCGGTTCGACCGTAAACTCGACCCGCACGTGTCCCTGCCAGCCGCGCTGCCGGGCAATGGCGGGATAGGAGAAGTAACGCGACAAGTCGGTTTGTAATCGGCCACGGATCCGCGCCCGTGCGGTCTCGCGCGCATCCGCTGTACTGGCCACGCGGGCCATGTGATCAAGCGGGTGGGTATCCGGTGCGAGGCCCGGAACCGCAGCCGCAGTCATCGTCGGGGGTATGCGGTGCGCTGATGCAAGCCGGTTGAGCGGTACCGGCGTGTCATCCGGTAGGGGTCCCCGCCTCGCTCGCGAGGGCTGCGTTGCAACCGGGGCGCGGGGTTCGGGCGTAGCCTTGATACGCTGCTGCGCGAGCTTGGCCACCTGGTCGCTGGACGACTCGGCGGGCCGTGTGGCTGAACGTGCTGCCAGCGTTTTCTTTACGCCCGTCACGTTCCTGCCGGTCCGTTTTTTTCGCGGTTTGGACGCCTTTGCAGTTTGGTTTACCGCCTGCCCGACACGCGTCGTGGGTCTTCGACGCGCACCATGTTTCGCAACTTTGGTGGGCGCACGCCTCTTCGCATGCGGTTTCTTGGCTTCGGAGGACGGGTTGGTTGTCGTGGCAGCAGCTGCCGCCGCGACCGCCGGCGTCTTCGCGGCGAAGCCGACCGACAGGATAGCTGTAACGCGAAACTTGGGAACCGAACGCGCGTGCCACGGCGCTAACACCGCCACGTGCGCAACTGCGGAGATCAACAAAAACAACATTAGCTTATATCTGCTCACGGTTATTCCAGTGAGGCGCCCGGCAACTTTGGCCGGTAAGCGACCGTAACAAGAACATTTCGTCCGAGCTCGTTGAACGTATCAACGGTTTGATACTGCTTGTCGAGCAGATTGTTAATGCGTCCTCCCAGCTCCCAGCTTTTTGAGATCTTGTGTCTCACCGCCACATTGACGAGCCCGTAGCCCGGTACTTCATTGGTGTTAGCGGTATCGTCGAAACGCGGACCCTGCGCGATCAACGTGAAAAGCAAGTGGGTCTTGTTGCCGAAGCTGCGCGAGAGGTCGAATTTGAGCCATTTCTTGGATCGCCGCGGCAAAATATTACCGGTGGCATCGTCGCGTGGATTGACGTAAGACAGCCCCACCCGCCCGATCCAGCTTGCGATCACGGCCGAGATCTCGGCCTCTATACCCTCGATGGTGGCGCTGCTCAGATTCTGTGGAATGAAGTTCTGGTCCAGCACGATCAAGTCGTCGATTTCGGTGCGATATACGCGAACGTCCCAGCGACCACCCGGCAGTATTCCGCGCACGCCGGCCTCGGCGCTTTTCGAGCGCTCGGGCCGGAGATTAGGGTTGCTCGTCGGAAATCCGAAAAAATCCGGAAAGAACAGGTCATTGAACGTAGGTGCGCGGAAGCCCGTACCGTAAGAGGCCACCACCCGCATTTGGTTTTGCATCGTATAACCCCAGCCGATGTTGCCGGTGGTCTCGCCGCCGAACTGCTCGTTATCGTCCCGCCGCAATCCCAGCAGGAGATCGTTGCGGGCGAATGTTCCCTGATACTGCCCGAATACGGCCGCGTTGTTTCGCGACGTCTGCTTGAAGGCAGTGTTACTGTCAATCTTCTCGTCGCGATAGTCTGCCCCGAGTGTGACCAGGTTGCTGCTGCCAAAGGTCAGATCATTCTGCCAGGTAAATGTCTGGATCTCCGTGTTGAACCGGCTCGCCGGGACACTGTCGTCGGCACGAAAAGTAGTTCGGTCGTCGCGTGTGCTTCCTCCTTCGAGTATCAGGTTCCATCGCGGTTTGGGCTGGTAACTGTACTTTGCGCCTGCGGCCCCGATCTTGAAGTCGTCTTCGTTGCCCCCGTTGGAATCAAACTGCGTGTTGCCCTCCGATTGGGTCGCAAAAACTTCGATCTGGCCGGCGCTCGTGAAGCGATGGCCATAGCGCGCACTGAAGGCATTGTTCTCGTAGCCGTCGAGGTCGGGTTCGTCCAGGAGCAAGAAACCGAACTGAAGCGTCGGTTGACGGGCGTCGATGCCTTCGGTGCGAAAACGGCTGACGCTGATGTTGTACCAGTTTTTCTTGCCGCCGCCGGATAGGCCGGCCGCGGCGTTGCGCGTGTCTTCGGTGCCCGCGCCTATCTCGACTCGACCCGTTGGCGGCCCCTTACCGGTGCGGGTGAAGATCTGAATGACGCCGCCGATCGCCTCCGAGCCATAGAGACTGGAGCGGGGTCCGCGTACGATCTCGATGCGCTCGATCTCCGACAACGGGAGAAACTCCCACGAGGTCGAGCCCGATGTCGCCGAGCCCCATTTGAGCCCGTCGACCAGCGCCAGCACCTGGGTGGAGTTCGTGCCGCGCAGGAAAAACGAGGAGAGTTTTCCAAACCCGCCTTGCATGGTGACGTCGAGACCGGTGAGCCCGCGGACAAGCTCCGGCACGCTCAGCGCGTTACTGTTCTCAATGTTCTCGCGCGTGATAACGGTCACCGAGGCTAGCGACTCGTCTACAGTCTGCGCTGTCCGGGTCGCCGTTACAACAACCGCATCTTCTTCGCTGGTCTCGTCTTGATATTGTGCATGTGCTGTTTGCAAGATCATGTACGCCGCCACGATCGTGGCAAGCCCGGCAGGCAGTTGATTCATGGTTCTTCCTCCGCACGATGCGCACACCCGCGCAATAGCGTGAAACGGTGGGCGGAGGGATCAGTGCTTGAAAGCGTACCCGGGGTGTGATGCTCGAGTCGCCCGCCGCGACACCGTGGCCGTGCCGCTTCAGGCCGGTCTCCGGGCTTACGAGCAGGCAGTTACTGAATCGACCTTGCTTTTGTAACAGAGCAAGTTGCGCTCAACGTCGATTCAGTGGCCACCGGGGCGGATCGCCTTCCCGCGTGCATACGCAGTGGCAAGATAATCCGCCGCAACTCGATCACCGTTGCGGGGGCAGCACCGGAATAGCCCCAGGCATTTGAGTGTACCGCTGGGCGCGCGGCGAACGCAGAGTGGTTGTGACGGCTGCGTGCGCTACGTACTGCGGCGTCAATGCCATGGGACGCACCGGCTTCCCGTTTAATCCCTCGGGCCGAATGCCCTCGGGACACCTGAAGTGCAATATGGAAGATACAAGACAAGGCGCCAACAACACAAGCGGCGCCCCTGGGCTGCGCCATTCACGCAGGCAATATTGCGTTTTACCGACACCGGGGCGCGCTGTCGCGCCGGCTAAGCGCTATCGGCTCAGTGACAAGGGGAGGATTGGTGGGGGTTGCGTGTCCGGGCGATCGCGCTGTAACCACAAGGGACTGCGGGGTTCTGACACAAACTGCGCGCGCCCACACAGCGGGCACTTGTACCAGGACTGCTTGCTCAGGGGGTTCAACTCGCTATGGGTCTGTGCCATCAGTGACTGGCAGTGCCTGCAATGCATAATCGTGTCTCCCGATCGGTTGCTCTGCGGTAGCCGGCCGTATTATTGTTTTGGCCCCAGGGTAGTGGCCGCCGCGTCAAGCAGCGCTAGCTACGCCGCGCCCGCACCCACAAAGATATCGGTTGCCTGAGACCCAAGATCTTGGGGTAAAACAACCCGCAAATCGCAATATACTGGGTTTTTCTCGGAATGCAACCCCCTCGTGTCCGGTCGTACGACGGTCGGCGCCGCCAGCGGGGGGCGCCGGTGCGGTTCGGGGCCCATACAGCGCGGAAAGGGCCCGAACTCACCACAGAGTTCGCAAAGATCGCAGGGAAATCCCCCAATTACGTCCAACGCAGAGGCGCAAAGACCTGCATTAACGATTTTCCCCCAGAATCTCCTCGACCGCCGAGAAAGCGGTTAGGCTGAATTTTCTTTGCTTTTTTGGCCCCCTTGGTCAAGCCGAGGACCCAGCCCAGCCGAAGGTCATGCTGAGGGTGCATTTGTCTTGCTTTGAAATCCCCTTACTCAAGCCGA
>JBHHZP010000144.1:0-9236 GCA_046758085.1 Acidiferrobacterales bacterium | reverse complement strand
TAGAAATTGTCTCGCCGGTAGCCGGAAGGGTTCCCCGGATCGGGCGAGTTCTTCCCAGCGTGGGCCGCCTCGATGTGTGTTCGAGCCGAAGGGCCATCGTCCAACTTCTTGTTGCAGTGGCAGCAATAATAACCAGGCTCCCGGACAATCTTGTAGGAGAGTTCGGGCCTGGTATGAGTGACAATCTTCCCTCGACCGATTGACATCCAGCCCTCAGTAACGGCGCGTTCCACGAGGCGAGTCGAAAAGTTCTGGCGTTCGCTGGATCGGATGACCTTGGTATGGTCGATTACATATTCACCAGAGTCATTCTGGACGAGAACGCCGAACTCGTCTCGTTTGTAAATCCGTTTCAGACGCATGATCGCTCCTCTTCTATCGCTTAGACACAAACTGCGCCAGCCGATCCCACTCGGCTTTGAGTTCAGCTAGTTTGCCTGTCAACTGGTGCTTCTCGTCGTAGAGAGCGACAAGTTCATTCTCCAGCGACGCCTTTTTGGCTTTGTAGTCGTTGGCTAGTTTCTCGACATCTTGCTTGTGTTGATTGTGCTTGGCAGACATTTGCTGTTCGAGCTTCTCGCTCTCAGCTTTGAACTTTGCTTTACGTTCATCACGCTGACTCTCCAGTTGCTTGAGGTCAGCCTTGATGTGATTGGTGGTCTCAGTCAGGTAGGCTTCTGCTTGGATGCGCTTCTCCTCCAGGTCGTGAAGCGTCCTGTCATAGGCTTCTTTCGCCGTGTTGCGTTTAGCATTCAGACTCTCCAAGTCTGCCTTGGCGAGGTTTACTTTGTCCCAAGTGGTCGCCAGTTCGGTCATTGCATCACGAGCCTTTTCCAGCGGTTCGAGTTGCTTCATGATGTGGTTCAGCCACTTGAGGCCATCGTCGAGCGGCGTCTTTGGCATGTCTGCTTATCCTTTCAATTAAACGCCGAGCTTCTCTTTGTTTTCTTCCGTTGGCGGTTCGTGCAAGTCTCGTAGTTCGCCCGGCGTCAATGCCGGCACCTCGGAACATCTGTTGCTGATCCTGAACCCCGGTAATCCGCGGTTTACACTCTGGTACATCGAGCGAACATTCTCGCATTTCTCGGCGGTGTCATACTGGAAAATGTCGCCCTGATTGTCGGACACGCCGGCCGGACTGAGTATGACGATCACGAAAATGAACACGCGCGTCGCGGCGGCGATCATCGTCCTCGCCTCGTAGTCGAACGCCCGCCGCTGACTTTGATGCTCGGGAAGCGGCGTCGCACGGCGGCGCGAATGCTGGCACGCTTGTTTGCAGGCGCGAATCGAATCCGAGCGAGCGCGTTGCGGGCGCGTTCGATGGTGTCAATGGGAAATCTGCCTTTGACGCCCGGACGCCGCGAGCGGCCAGGGAGCGCGAACTGACCGCGACTCAAGCTACGACGGCCCTTCGTCGTGATCTTGCCCTTCCGCTCCCGCGCCTGGACTCTCAGCCTGCTTGTCGGAACTCTCAGTTTTGCCATCGATTACACTCCCACAGTAATAACAGATCTCCTGCGGCTTGTCCGTTGCCTGAAGCGCGAGTGGCTTTCCGCAGTGTGGACACGTTGTGAACAGGCTGCCACACATGTTCGGATAGCCGAGGAGACGTTATGTGCAACTAGACACCGAACGCGGTGAAGCGCACGAGCGTCAGGCTGCTCGCGTCGGCGGTGTCTCCAAGCTCGACGCCACGGCCGCCCGTTTCAGTCAAGTTCGGTTGGGCGGCAGTAGAGGTGACAGCCGTCGCACCAGCCGGGACAGCGACCGAGGGATCGGCAACGCTCGTCGGTGCCGCGCCGCCGGTCGGACACAGAATCTCGACGTTCACGGATGACGCTGGCAACGCGGTGTCTGTGTAGTAGACGTAGCCGTGCCGACCCGAGCCGAACTGGATGTCATCGATGGTGCTCAGGCCGATGCTGGCCGCTGTGAGCGCTTCTCCACCTGTCGGATAGGATGTGTCGAATCCGATGGTGCCTGTGTGCTTCCATGTCGCCCCGATGAGTTGAGGCGTGTTATCGACTGCGACTGTGAGTGCCATCTGTTTCCTCCTCTACGATGTCTTCCATGTACTCAAGGCACGTTTAATTTGTTCCTTGCGCCGCGGGCTCACGAAGGGATAGAGAGTCATCATGATCCCAGCAGCACGGCCGCAATACGCGCCCCACCGATGGTGAGCCCTAGACGCTTTCTTTGCCTTCACACTATGGACCCGACCACCGAAGTATTGACGCAGAAGGTCCAATGGCCACTTGTTATCCGTCTGTGTAGCCACAACGTTCATACGCCAGTACTCACGACGCCCACCCAAACGCTGCGGCGTGCATGAAAAGTAGCCTTCACCCTCCAGGAACCCTGCCGCCCACCGCACGTCCTCCCAAGTTGGTGAAACGGCGGCCCGAGGAACAGGCTTAGGATAAACTCTTCCCTGCTCAGCAGCACGGGCCGCCCGTCTCTTTCGACTGTACTCTCGCCAGTACGAGAGGTTTTTCTCACGTTCCTTGTAGGGCATAAACCCTAAAGCCTCACTTTAACTATCGTGCGTAACTACGCGATAGGCTGGGAAGATTCCCACACGTCAATAAACGCTCCAGCGCGTGTCACCGATGCGGAAGTCGCCATCGGGGTCCAGCCCACCCAGTCTTCCTCTGTTTCGGCTGCTAGGTCATCGATACCGACCGCAGCCGCCACGACTGCTTGATCGGCGGTGAGTGCAGTCGCCGTGTTGACAGCGACTTGCGGATGGAAGCCGTACATCTGCGCCCAGCAGTAGTCGCGCAGCGCGGGACTAGCCATCAGCACGCCGTGGATGTTGATCTTGTTGTCGCCGGCAGCGGCGTCGTCACCGTGAAACAGGCCCCAGTGTGAGTAGGTGTCGCCCGATGCCGGGGCAGCGGTGAGCGCGTAGTTGGGGTCCATCGTCGCGGTATCAGCTGTGTTCGAGAGAATGATGTAGCACTCGCCTTCAGGAGCAGCCGCGCCCGCGACGTTGATCATCCCGACCTTGCCAGTCTCGTTGTCGGCGGTGAAGTTGCCGGTATCGGAGAGGTGCGTGGTGTCGTTGGTCTCGCCGGAGGCAGCAGTCACGGTGCCGGTGACGAGCGCAACGCGAGCCATCAACTCATCCTTGGTCATGCCGCCGGTGTTGAGGCAGCGCACGTACTTGAAGATGCGCAGACCGAACGAGTCGTTCATGAACGACACCATGCCGCCACGCATCTTTGGGGTTTTACTCGCTTCGGTCAGATCAGACATACCGACGGGAAGGATGTTCCCCAGCCCGACAAAAGCATTTGCTCCAGTTCCAGCCATTGTTATTCTCCTGTGACGGTCAAACGAGCCTCGGGGCGAGGCATCGGACCGACTTGAAAAAGTTTGGTGCTGTAATCGAACCAACACTCGTCGCGCATCTTGATGCCAGCAAGCGACGGCCCACACCACGGATTTCTGTGTGAATGCCGCTTGGCAACATCACGCACGAGATCGAGTACACGGAATTCGTGGCGGTGATTCGGCGGCTTCAGAATCGTGATCGTGCCGTAGCCACCGTCTTGGGCTGCATGAAGCAGATAGATTGCAGCTTGCTTGCAAGGAAAATCACGTGGGATGCCCTCGACAAACAAGATGTTGCTTGGATCTGCAACACGCTTGGCCGCTTGAACGCCACGCTTGGGCATGAGTTTCTGGAGTGGCGGCGGCAGAACCGAGCGGCGACGCGCTAAACGGTTCTGTCGGTTGTCAACGTCCACCAGTTTCTTACGGCAGAACGGCATCTATCACCTCCCCGCCGCGTTCTGGAAGACGGTTCTAGGGATACGGATGTGCTGGTCCAACGTCAGTCGTTTGTGCGCTTGAGCCTCGCGTGTATGGAGCGTTACGGTTCCGCTGTAGCAAAAACGAGTCGGCCACAACGGTACCCGCAAGAAAACGCGAAATCCAAACGGTCGAGGACTTACCCGCATCTTCCAATTCACGCCCGGCTTACCCTCTCTCGATGTTACTATGTACCAACCAGGATTATGTGAATCAGATCGCACCACGACTCATCCTCCGTTTGGTTGTGCCTGCACGCACGTTCTCGCCGTGTTTGCGACCGTGCCGTGCGGCCAGTTTAGAAATGTGGCGTGTTCCGGTGGTGAGGTTGCGCCGCTCGATCACGCGACCAGTCTTTGTGTCGATGATTTCGCGGAGACGTTCGCCGCGTGCGTTCGTGCGGCTGCGTGCTCGCTCACCCTTGAATGCCACTCTCTACCTCACTTCTCCTATGTCACGCTCGAAACGAACGCCTGCATCCGAGGTGACGGAACCACCAACTCGCCAGCCCAAAGAACCTGACCGACACGCTCGTCTCGGTTACTGGTATTGAACCAGCCGCGAAACGTGAAGTTGCGCATCTTGTGGATGACGAGTTTGACGAACTTCGTGTTCAGGAAGTAGACTTGCCCAGATGGAACCTGCGGATCAACCACGACGTCCGCACCGTTGAACCGGATGGTGTCGAAGCCGATCTTTCGCAGATCCTCGCCGCCCGAATTCCGCTCAGACGGCTGCGACCGCTCCCACCACTTGTTGAAGATCGTCTGGGTGGTCACGATCAGGTCCGGCTTTTCTCGTCCGATAGCGGGACCAGTACCCGTGCCCATCATGGTGCTGTTCATGAGCGCGAGGCTGAAGACGCCGCCCGTGGTGTCAACATTGCCGCGCACGGCCTTGCCTTCAGCGGCCGTCGAAGAGCGGGTGATACCGCCATACGAACTGACGAGATCGCCGTTATCGACGGCAGCACGCAACCCAGTGAGTAAGTTTCCGCCACCCTGCCCGAATAGATCGCCGCCGACGTTCTGGATCATGTCGAGTTCGGCCACGTCGAGCTTCGTGGACACGAGGTCGATGACACGAGATGCACCGGCGTTTTGCAGGTCTTCGAGTCCTTCTACGGTGATGTTGACGTAATACCGCTTCCAATTGAAGATCAGTTGTTCGAGGATGTTGCGGCGAGATGTATCGAAGTTGTCGCCGACACCATACGAACCGCCCGGCAAGCCCTGATAGATCAAGGTTTGGCGAACCTTATCGCCACCATCCAAGACGACGTTGTGACGGCTTCGCAGCCGCACAAACAACGGGCTGCCAGTGAAGAAGTTGTCGGCAATGGTTGGGAGCCGCTGATCGACGGTCGTAGACGCGATGTCTTCGATCTGTCGGTTATCGAGTGGAAGTGCCATTGGTTATGTGCCTCCATGGGCTAGCACTCTACCACTCGAACAGCAGCATGAATGGCGAGAGTGCTAGAGAATGCCTGTCCCGTACTTGTCTACGACGGCGTTGAGCGCACGCTCCTTGGCCTCTTGTGCCGTCTTCGGGGCATCCTCGACCGGCTGAAACGCTGCTGGACCTATGCCACCCGCCAGAGGAATGGTCTTCGCCTTAGCTTGTTGCTCCTCTTCCCACTTTGCTCTCTCTTGGGCGAGGCGCTCTTCTAAGGTTTTCTCGAATTTTTGCTGCGATTCCTCGGGAGTGACAGAGAGTTGCCGCGCAGCGTCGAGGGGATCGAGTTTGCCGGTCTGCATGTCAACAGCCGTCTGAAAAATACGGTCCAGGTCGATGTTTGGATCTTGAAGTTTCTGTTCAAATGCCCGACGCCACATCGTCATGTAGTTCTTCTGGTATTGATCGTAGTCTTGAAACTGCTTCTGGATTTGGGGCACGTATTGCTGGTTGATCTGGTTGAGCACGTTCTGTGCCACGATCTGCGAGAGACGTTGTGCCTGCTCTTGTGGCTGCAATATGTCCCAATTTGTCCAGAAATCGTCTCCAGGTGACGATGCGGTTGTCTGCGTGGGTGTTTTGGCGGGTGACGTCGCGCCGCTTTGCTGAGCCTGATTCCACTTCACGAACGTGTCCCAGTGCGGCTGAATCTGCTGCCAGAACCTTGCCCACTCTTCGGGACTTCCGTATTGCTTGGCCGCTTCCTCGGCAGCTTTGCTGGCTTCCTCGAATTGGCGGCGCTGTTCAGCAAGCTCTTGGGTTTTGCGCGTGTAGTCTTGCTGACGAAGCCACCCTTCACGGGCAGCCTGACGCTGATCTTCGGGGATCAGTGCGAACCACTCAGGCTCACTTGCTGAATCTTTTTTTGGATCAGCCACGATGTCTCCTATGTGCCAAACATGCCGCGCGCGGGTGATGCGAGTCCTTCAGCATCTCGGCGCGTGTTCGGCGGTTGAGTTGGCCCCTCTGTCAGTGCAAGAATCGCCCGACCAAGGATGGGTCGCAGCATCGGGTCATCTTTGCCTGCCTGGAGGAGCAAGGTGATTGCCTCGTTAATCCGATCACGAGCAATACCGTTGTCGCTGACAGACGACAATGCACTCATCATCGAGTCGAACTTGTCGCTAGACGATGCAGTGCGCGTCAGTCCACGAATCACGGGTGGTTGCGTGATCGGATCAGTCACTATTTACCTCCGCCGCCGGTCTGAACCGGTGAAACGATACTGCCCTTGCCTTTCTTCGACTTCTTGGCCATGTTCTCACCCCTTTCGACGTGAAGGTTTACGGGACTGAAGATCGCGTTGCAGTTCACGGATGCGAAGGCGAGCAACACGTGGCGGCACCTTCGGACCAACGCGATCCGACTTTGCTATGATAACTGTCGTGCCCTTGGACTTCGCCACGTTGCTATCTCCTGCGCTTGGAGACTCGCCGTGTTGTTTTGCGCTTCGTGGTACGCTTCGTAATTCGTTTGCCAAAGTGCATTGACATAGCATGCCTCCAGTTTTAGTGTAACACAGTCGATGCATACAGCCGAATCAACGACTCCGCTTCGCGAATCGTGCGCGTCCGAACAGTTTCTTGTTGAATGCGCTCGTACATATTGCAAATGCGTTGCGTGTGCCTCGTTGCGCCTTGACTTTGGACACGCATCTATCGAACTTGGACTTGGTGACGCCGGCTTTCGCGAGGCGTTTACTTGGCATTATATCCGCCCCCCGCCCAGGCGGCCTGTTCCGCGCCTGAATGTTTGGAGTGCGGCGAGTTGACTGGCGAGTTGTTGCTGATTGCCGATGCCGGGTTGTGTCAAACTCTGTGGAATGGGCGCGTTCGATGCTGACGGAGCAACTGTCACGCCGGGCTTGTTGGTGCCTTCGAGGCGGACACCTTGCGGCATCAACTTCTGGAAGTCTTTGAGGAACGCGCTCAGACCTCTGCCCGCGAGCAGAAGCGCAAGCGGCGAATTCGGCTTCTGAAGTAGTTCCGTCAGTAGGCGAATCAGATCAGGTGGCATTATCCTTGTCCTCCCAGTTTCTCTAAACTTGAGGCGACACGACGCTGTGCCTGTGCCGAACCGGTGCGCGGCATCTGGCCGCTCGCCGCCTGCTTGATCTTTGCACGCTGCAAGACTGCGTCGCGATCAGGCCATTCAACCACGCGCATAACTTCTTCATCATCAATAAGGCCAAGTTGAAAGAGCGAGATCGCCTGGATGCCACGCTGGATGCGTGACTGCGCGAGACTCGAACCGGGGCGGATCAAGAAGCGGAAGTCGTTGAACGCGCTGCGCAGGCGTAAACCGATGTCTTCCGTCGGGACAGGAGAACCGTCGCCGTTTATGAGAACTTGCTGCAACAGTTCTTTTCGAGAGAATGCGTACGATTGCCAGTCTTCGTTCTGGCCGACACGCATCAACATCCTATCGCTGTTGAAGAATTGGAAGATGCGCGAGATGAGTTTCTGACCAACGCCACACATCGTTGTTTCGAGGTTGCGGGCGACGCGCCGCACGAGCGTAAGTGCTGATTGTTGCAAGCCCTCCACTGCCACCCCCGACGTTATGCCGCCGGGGCGCGTGCCTTGAACGACCTCACGCATGCCCGACAACATAGAGATGAGGTCGATCAGTTGGCGGGGAATGCCGAAGAATTCGGGGGGCAACACTGGCGGAGCTTGCCGGGTGAACTCGCGCCCGGCGCGTTTCTTGATGATTAAGCCCTCGATATTCGTCAAGGTCTTCCATTGATCTGGATCGAGTGCGTCGTTATCACCGATCAAGACTGTGTTATTGTTGATAAGCATGTTACGCACGAGCGAGTCGCCGATGCGGTCGATGGAGTTTTGGATGCGCGTGAATCGTTGCACCTCGCCGCGACCCCAGGCGTGTTCGATGTCGATGTCCCAGTTGAAGCCGTCGATGGGAAAGTTGCCATCCCAGAATGGATTTTGATCGTCTGCGAGGATGATGTTGCCGCCACGCACAATGAAACGACCGTTGGGAAACATGGGTTTGCCGGTTGCAGGATCGAGTTGGTCGTCTCGTAACCAGTAGATCTTGACGGTCGCGCGTGGGATGGCGTCGGTCGATTGGGGCTTCCCAGGCAAGTGTGCGACACTCGAAATGTGGGATGTCGGCGATTTGATGCCCGTGTGCGCGCGGGTCGGCGGACCAAGATTCGACTCAGCAGTGACCAACTGACCACGCCCAGGGTAGCGGAGGCGAATCTCTTGGAGCGTCATCACTTTCTCGATGATGATGTATTGTGCATCTGCGAGGCGTGAGATGTCGGTGACAAACGGGTCGAACGAGACTGTGCGCGGATCAAGTGACGAGATAATGATGTTGCCGAGACCTCCGTTTGCACGGGAATCCCAAGTCGTCTCAACAAAACCGTTGCCCAGGACTGCACCGTTCAATGCGAGGCGTTCGAGTTCTGATTGAACGTGATTTTCATCCCAGAGAGCGCGGATCGTCTGTTCGATGACTTCAGATGTGCGCGTCATGCCGGTCTTGAGTGCGATGATCTGGATGTCAGGTTTGGATTCGGTCAGGAGTGCGACCTTCTGGTTGACGACGAATTCGGTCGCGTTGGCGGTGAAGTGTGGCGGACGTGTCCCTCTCCACGAGCGCCCTTTATAGGTGTCGATGTAACTATCCCAGTTTGTGGAGACAGCATCGGTAACCTTCTTGGCCTCGCTGTGGAGGTTGTCGAGGTGTGAGAGGAGCGCGTGTTCTTCGCGTGGGATCGCCATTGGCTACACGACTGTCGCAGTCTCTATTGATGTTCCACACTTGTTACTGCAGAATTTCTGTCCGACGCGATCGGGCTTGAACGGCCTGTGGCATGCTGCACAAGTTGTCACGGAGACTTCGCCTGTTTTGTCGTCGATGGATGTGTCTCGTACGTCGATGGGATCGCCCAACTCGAACATGTCACCGGCACGCAGCAACACGCCAAG
>JBHHZP010000143.1:0-9465 GCA_046758085.1 Acidiferrobacterales bacterium | reverse complement strand
CCCATTCAGGGAGAGGGAGTGGTCTTGCTTTTTTTGGCCCCCTTGGTCAAGCCGAGGACCCAGCGCCGCCGAAGGACCGGCCCGCAGGAGTCGGGCAAGGACTCCGACGTTCGCCCCAGGCGAGTGTCTTGTCGCGGAAAGGCAAATCTGACTGGATCAGATTTGGACCGCCGGAGGCGACCCGACGGGCGAGGACCAGGGGCGAGCCGGAAAAAGGCGGCGATCCAGTGAATCGCCGCCCCGGCGAGCGGGTTCGCCACGGAAGGCGAACCCCGGGCTTTCGAGCGAAGCAGGACAGCGAGAGCGAAGAAAGGTCCGAGTCGAAGTACCCCACCGTCGGGTGCGAGAACCCGCTTAGAATAATCGCCGGTAGGCGACACCACAAAAATCGTTCAGCTAAGAGCGATGTCACTATCAATCTTGACCGTTACCCCGAGGTCGGCAATTTCGAGCGTTACCTGTGCCTTGAAGCGTTCACTTCCCGATAACTTTCCCGATTCCAGCCCCGCCCTGACGGCCTGCTCGATCTCGCGCTGCGAAGTAATGCCTACCTTTTTCAGAAACTTGCGCACCTCCATGTTGAACTTGTCCTCATCAAATGTCGTAATATTCATGTACCCTCCGGCTATTGATCTCATCCGCGTCGAGAGAACTCGAGCGGCGCGATGTCATCGGCCAGCAGCGGTTCCTCCAGCAACCACAGGTGAAAGACGGTGCCGCTGCCCGGCTCGGACTCAACGGTGATCTCACCACCGTAGCGGCGGATCAAGCCGTAACTGACTGACAAACCCAAACCGGTGCCGTGCTTTGCATCGGTGGTAAAGAAAGGATCGAATATGCGTCCCACGATATCGTGCGCGATGCCAACGCCGTCATCCTTGACGCTGATGACCACACCGTGTTGATCCCAGTCTTGTACGGTGACATTTATTGTTCCACCGGAAGCTGTCGCCCGTACGGCATTCAGTATCAAGTTTATCAGAACCTCCTGCAGCTCGTAGCGCTGTATGCGTACGCTACGCGTCGCCTTGAGGTGCGCCCGCACCTCGGTCGAGCTTTTCTCGATGGCATACCTTACCAACGGCAGCGTGTCTCTGACCGTGCGATTGACATCCACATGCTCCAGCTCGGCCTCGTCTGCCGAGGGCAACGGCTTGGCGAACTGCAACAGGCTATCCACGATGTAGCGAATACGTTCGACTTGCTGCATGATCATCTCGATATCACCTTGTACCACATCGGCAGCCGCTCCAAGCTCGGCGGCGAGCAGATCCAGGTGTCCGAGAATCACGGCGGTCGGGTTATTGATCTCGTGCGCGATGCCCGCCGCCATCTCACCCAGGCTTGCCAGCTTTTCGGCCGTCACCAGCTGCTGGCGCGTTTCGCGTAGCAGATTGACGGTCCTCTCGAGATCCGTGTTCTTGCGCTCGAGCTCGCGCGTACGCTCCTCTACCTTGAGTTCCAGCTCATTGGCCGCCCGCTGGATCTCGCGGTTTCGCTGCTGCAAAAGATCAAGCATGGCATCGAACTGACGTGCCAGCTCGCCGATCTCATCCTGCGAGTCGACTTGGCCGATACGTTTATCAAGACCCGCTTGTGTGGCCCGCACCACGGCCGCCATCTGCTCGATCGGTCTGAAAATCGCGCGGGCGCCGCGAAGCACTATCCAGGTGGAAAACGCGATCAGGGCAATAAAAATGAGCAGTAGCCCGGCAGCTGCCCGGTAAAAAGCATGGCGAAACGGTGCCTCGAGAAACCCCGTTTGCAGCATACCCACGCCCCGCCCATCGACATCAAACAGCGGCCCGTAAGCAGCGATGTACCATTGATCGCCCACCCGGTCGCGCGAGGCCCACACGCGGCCCTCGCCAAGCACTGCTTCGCGCACCGCGGGCGTCACACGCGTGCCTAACGCCCCGCCATCCGCGCTCACTGGAAAGTTGGTACTGATGCGTATGTCACCGAGCAGGATCGCCATGGCGCCGAGACCGCTCTCCGGCAAGCTGCCGGCCCCATAGACCCGGTCCCGCAGCTCCTCGATCAGCGCCGCGTTGCCAGTGAGTAAGACCCCGCCGTCAAGCAGGGCCAACACCTTGCCGTTGGCATCCTTGATGGGATAGACGCCGCGCAGCACGATAGCGCGATTCGCGACCCCCAGCACGTCGGACCGGTCACCGGCCAATTCCGCCAGGGGGATCCGTATGCGCTCGGCCAGTTGCGGCTCCTCGCGCGCCAGGTCTTCGCTCGAGAAGACCTCCAACCCGGTCGCCGGTCGCCCGCTCATGGCGCGACCGCTGAGCGGGGTGGGTTTGCTCGCCTGTATCGGTCCCGTTTGCCGGTCAAAGCGCCAGTACCCCAACTCGTTTGTGATGTGCACAAAGGTAAAGCCCTCGTCAACCACTAGCCGGTGCAGCTCTTTTTGCAGATCGACGCTGCTGCCCGCGGTCAACAGCGTGCGGAGGCTATGCGAGTCGGCCACCCGTTGTAGCGCCCTCCCGAATTCTTCCTCGAGCTGCTTCAAGCCCGCGCGCGCCAGCGCAAGATCACTCTTGACCTTGAGCAGCAGGTTGTCACGCGTGAAGTGGTTGAACCAATAGAGTGTGAGCCCGAACGTAGCGGGCATCGCCAGCAGTGTGGGAAACAGCACCAGGACGAGCAGCTTGTACCGCAGCGTTGAACGGATCAGTGCGCGTATCTTTCCCGACCGTCTTGGGTCTGTGTTCATCAGTATGGTTTAACCTATGAGTCTTGTGCCGCCGCAGCGCGGGAACGCAATTTCCGTTCCAAGGTCTTGCGCGACACACCGAGCCGACGCGCGGCCTCGGACTTGTTGCCTCCCGTGGTGTCCAGCACGCGCAGCATGTGTTTCATCTCCACCTGCTCCAGGGTCCAGTCGGCGGGAAAGCCCGTGGTCTCCGGGTTGGACACGGCAGTTGAATTTAACGACCCCGACGTTCCGCCTAAGACGTCCCACGGCAGGCGACCCAGCAACAACGCACGCTCAACCAGATTTCGCAGCTCTCTCACATTCCCCGGCCAAGAGTACTGCTGCAGTCGTGCGATGTCTTCCTGCGTAAATGAGACCGGTGACATCCCAAGCTCTTGCGCCAGGTTTTTGTTCAAGAAATCCAGCAACTCGGGAATGTCTTCGACGCGCTCGCGCAGGCTCGGCATCCTGATCGTGACAACGTTGAGGCGGTAATACAGATCCTCTCGGAACCGGCCCGCCTTGACCTCTTCACCGAGATTTCGGTTGGTCGCCGTCAGGATACGCACGTTAACCGGCAGCTCGCGGTCGGATCCTACTGGGCGAATCTTACGGTTTTCGAGAACCCGCAGGAGTTTGGCCTGCAGGCCGATTGGCATTTCCGAGACCTCATCCAGAAACAAAATACCCCCGCTGGCAAAGGTGAACAGGCCCTCGCGCGCCTGATGGGCGCCGGTAAAGGCCCCCTTGGTGTGGCCGAACAGCTCGCTTTCAAACAGGTCGGGTGAGATCGCCACACAGTTGACGGGCACGAAGGCACCGCGCTGGCCGCTGAAGCGATGAATCGCGCGCGCCGCCAGCTCTTTGCCGCTCCCCGTTTCTCCCTCGATCAGCACAGACGTGGGCGTCGGCGCCACGCGCTTGATCACTTCGCTGACGTCACGCATCGGCTGGCTGCGGCCGACCATGCCTGCGGTACCGTACAGGCGATCGACGAAATCGTTGACCTGACGGCGCAAGGCGGTGTTCTCGCGCGCCAGCCACCGCCGTTCGAAACAGTGTTCCACCGCGGTAAGGATCTGCTCCAGGCGGAACGGCTTGAGCACGAAGTCCGCAGCTCCTGCGCGCAAGGCGGCGATCGTGGCCTCGACATCGGCGTAAGCAGTAATAAAGATCACATCCATTACGGCGCCGCTTGCGCGCAGTTCTTGGATGCATTCCAGGCCCGAGCGGCCGGGAAGGCGGATGTCCACGATCAGCAGGTCGAAGTGGCAACGCTTGCACAGCTCTTGCGCGGTCTCGGCGTCTTCGGCAACCTCGACCAGACCGTAGCGTTTTGACAGGGCACGTTGCAGAAAGTCGCGAATGCCGGGCTCGTCATCTACCACCAGAATCGAGGCCGGCGGATCGGGATCTGCTTGAGGACCGTTAGTGTTACTGGATTTTTTCTCAACGGACGGATTCACGGCCGCAGACACGATATAAGCCTCCTTGTTAATGTCACGCTCCGCGTTTCGGAAAACTCACCGAAATAACGACGGAAGAATCACCTAGACGCGAAAGTAGTGGGTCAATGTGTCGCAAAGTCGGCTTTACGATGCGTCAATTTGACCCGACTGTCAATGCATAGGAAAGGGATTTGGCGGCGAGGCGCTCGGAATTTCTGGGCTTTTCCACGGAATTCGCCCATTGGCATCAGAATTGCTACCAAAATTATCACAATACGCCTAAAACACCACAGGAATAAATCGTTTGACGCCTCATCATGCCACCCAAAGTCTGCGTCGCTTGCCGATCCTGCTGCTGCTCGGATCTGTTCTGGTTATTCCCTTGGCGCAGGCCGATAGCAACACGATCCGCCTTGCTACCACCACCAGCACGGAAAACTCCGGCCTGTTGCGTGTGCTGCTGCCACCGTTTGAACAGCGTACAGGGTACAAGGTGCATGTAATCGCCGTTGGAACCGGCAAGGCGTTGCGCATGGCCCGGGACGGTGACGTGGATGTCATCATGGTACATGCGCCTGCGGCAGAGCACGAGTTCGTGCACGCCGGTCACGGGGTCAATCGACGCGATCTCATGTACAACGATTTCGTCATCGTTGGTCCCAAGCACGATCCTGCCGGGATCAGAGGTGCGAAGAATGTGGCGACCGCGATGACGCGCCTCGCACTGAGTAATGCGATGTTCATCTCTCGCGGCGACGAATCGGGTACGCATAAGAAAGAGCGCGAGCTGTGGAGGCTCGCCGGTGTGCAACCCGAAGGCCGCGGGTACCGCGAGGCCGGGCAGGGTATGGGTCGAGTTTTGCAGATTGCGGGTGAGCTGCAAGCCTACACATTGACCGATCGCGGCACCTGGCTCGCGATGCGGGACAAGCTTCCGTTACAGATCATGGTGGAAGGCGACACGCGCCTGTTCAATCCCTATGGCATCATTGCCGTGAACCCGGCGCGCTACCCCGACGTCAATTACCCCGGCGCCATGGCTCTGATCGCCTGGGTCACGTCGGTGCGTGGGCAGCAAATCGTTGGCGATTTCGAAATCGGCGGCGAAGCATTGTTCAAACCGTTAGCGGCACAGGCCAAGCGCCCGGTAGAGAAGTAAACATGGAGGGTCTGCTCGGGGCCAGCCGCCACGCTTTGTTATTACTGATTTCGGGCGACTATGATCTTTGGACCACGATTGCTATCTCGTTCAGCGTATCGCTTAAGGCCATCGTGTTGACGGCGCCGGTGGCGCTGGTGTTGGCCTTCGTGCTGGCCCACACACGCTTTCCGGGGCGCCGAGTATTGATCTCGGTTTTCCACACGCTGCTGGCGATGCCGGCGGTAGTGGTTGGTCTCACGCTCTATCTGTTGCTTTCGCGCAGCGGGCCGTTCGGCGATCTCAAGCTGTTGTTTTCGCAGACCGCGATGATGATCGGCCAGATCATACTGTGCTTTCCTATTCTCGTCGCCATGGGCCATTCCGCGATACAGGCTGCGGACCGGCGCGCCTGGGAAACCGCCGTGACCCTTGGCGCAGGGCCGGGGCGAGCCATGCTGACGTTAATGCACGAGGTGCGCTTTGGCCTTATGGCTGCGCTGCTCGCAGGCTTTGGCCGCATCATTGCGGAGGTGGGTTGTTCCATGATGGTCGGCGGCAATATCCTTCACTATACGCGCAACATCACCACGGCCATCGCTCTGGAAACCACAAAAGGCGAGTTCGCCCAGGGAATCGCGCTCGGCCTGGTATTGCTGGTGCTCGCGTTGTTGCTCAATTTCTCGCTCGCATTGCTGCAGGGCAGGGGGGTGATGGTCTCATGAGCGCCGGACCACTGTTGCAGTTTCGTCATCTTCGCAAGCATGTCGGTGGCCGCTGCTTGCTCGACATCCCCGTGTTTGCCATCGAGCAAGGCCGTTGTATCTTATTGAGCGGCGAGAACGGGGCAGGCAAGACGACGCTGTTGAAAATTATCGCCGGGCTCGAGCCTCCCGATAAGGTGGAGGTACATTACCAGGGGAAGGTCCTGCCTTGGCGCGTCGCGCGCCGGCACTACCGCCACGACGTGGTGTACGTGCATCAGACGCCCTATTTATTCGACTACAGCGTCACCGACAACGTAGCCTATGGCCTGCGCCACACCCGCCTGTCGCCGGCGGACATCAGGGCCAAGGTTAAGGAAGCCCTTGCGTGGGCCGGCCTCACCCACATTGCCCGGCGCAATGCGCGCCAACTATCGGGTGGTGAAAAGCAACGTGTCGCGCTCGCCCGCGCGCGCATACTCTCGCCGCGCATTCTGTTGCTGGACGAACCGACCGCAAGCATGGATTACGAATCGCGCGAACGCACCTATTTTTTGATCCAGCGTCTGAAGTCACAAGGAATCGGCGTAGTAATTACCAGTCATGAGCTTCACAGGGTCTCGTCTGTCGGTGATGTGCGGTTTCACCTTCACGAAGGGAAACTTTATAGTGATTTTGATTCCCCCGGCCGCCACGGCAGCGAAAGGCCCGTCGCCGATATCGTGACGGCGTCGAGCTACTCGAATTTGGCGGGTCCAGCATAACGCGAACACCGGCCTCTATCGTTAATCAGCGACCGTCGTGAGCACGTCTGTTTCATCAACAGCTTCATTTCCATCGCAGGAGATTACCGGTGTAATACTCGCCGGTGGGCGCGCCCGTCGAATGGGTGGCGTGGACAAAGGGCTGGTGGAGTTGCACGGCAAACCGATGATCGAGCACGTATTGCGAGCGCTGCAGCCGCAGGTCAGCAATATGATCATCAATGCCAACCGCAACCGGGACCGATACGGAGCCTACGGGGTGGAGGTAATCGCCGACATGCTGGGCGATTACCAGGGTCCGCTCGCCGGCATTGCCAGCGGGATGCATGCCGCCAATACAACGTACGTGTTGACGGCACCGTGCGATTCGCCTCTGATAAGCCACGATCTGGCCAAGCGCTTGTACTTGGCGCTCCTGCACGAAGACGCCGAGGTCAGTGTGGCGCATGACGGAAATCGCATGCAGCCAGTGTTCGCGTTGCTGCGATGCGACCTGTTGCCGAGCCTGCTCGAATATCTTGAGACGGGCGAGCGTAAGATTGACCGGTGGTTCGACAAGCATAGGCTCGCACTAGCCTATTTTGAAGACAGGCACGACATGTTCATAAACGTCAACAACGCCGACGAGCGTGCGGCAGTAGAAGCCAGACTGGCGGGAGTCAGCGCATGATCAAAAACGCGCGCGTCCCAATTCTTGGTTTTGCCGCCTTCAGTGGCACTGGAAAGACCACCCTTCTTGTGAAGCTGTTACCGCTACTCCGGCAACGGGACTTGCGCGTAGGGGTGATCAAGCACGCGCCACATGGGTTTGATATCGACCGCCCCGGCAAGGACAGCTACGAGATTCGCCAGGCGGGGGCAACGCAAACGCTGATCGGATCATCACAGCGCTGGGCGCTCGTGACCGAGACACAAGCACCGGGTGCAGGTAGGCTGGACGCTTTGGTGCAGAATCTCGACCAGGATGCGCTTGATTGCGTGCTGGTCGAAGGATTCAAGAACGAGGCCTTCCCGAAAATCGAGCTCTACCGCACATGCCTCGGGCATCCGTTGATGTGCGTGCGCGACCGTAGCATCATAGCTGTGGCAAGCGACGGCCGGCTGCCGGTGAGTTTGCAGTTGCCAGTACTTGATCTGAACGATCCTCGACAAATTGCTGATTTTGTCTGTGAGACATTGTTCGGCGAGCGCCCACGGGCGGCGGTGAAACCGACAGCCAATTATTAAGGCGCGCATCTATTTGTTTATACTCGGCTACAGGAAGTTAAACAGCCTGTCCCAGCGCGGGATTGGAACGCGGAGATCGCCAAGCACGGCTGTTTTTGGATTGATATCTCCTGGCACTCAATGCAGCTTATGAGCGACACAAAACCCAACCCTCAAGCCGGTTGCGGCGGTCACGAAGCCCCCGCGCTTTCGGTAGAAGAAGCGCGAGGCCGTATCGCTGACGCCGTGCAACCGGTTTACGGATTTGAAAGGGTGGCGTTGCGCAGCGCCCTGGGCCGCATGCTCGCCGAGGATGTCCGTTCTCCTATTAATGTACCATCGCATCGAAACTCGGCCATGGACGGATACGCCATCAAAGCCTCCGATCTGGTTGACGACGGCGACGTGAAGCTGACGGTCATCGGTACCTCGTGGGCCGGAACACCCTTTGCCGGAGCGCTGGAAACCGGCCAGTGCGTGCGGATCATGACCGGGGCGGTCGTGCCTGATGGCGCCGATACCGTCATCATGCAAGAGCACGTGGAGCGCCGAGGCGATGCGATTCGGGTAAGCGCCGGACACCGGTGCGGAGATAATGTGCGGGCAGCGGGCGAGGATCTCACCAAAGACCAGGTGATGCTCGCCAGCGGCAAGCAGCTGTTACCACCTGAGTTGGGACTGCTGGCCTCGGTCGGTATTGCGGAAGTTACCGTTCGCCGGCGTGTGCGTGTGGCGTTTTTCTCCACCGGAGACGAGCTGCGTTCCATCGGCCAGGTGCTGGCTCCGGGCGAGATTTACGACAGCAACCGCTACACATTGTACGGCGCGCTGGTGCGCCTCGGAGTGGAAATCCTCGACATGGGCGTCGTGCGCGATGACCGCGAGGCCACGAAAGAAGCCTTTATCCAGGCGGCGAGCAGTGCGGATGCTGTGATCACGTCAGGCGGCGTGTCCGTCGGTGAGGCCGACTATGTCAAAGAGACCCTCGAGACGCTGGGCGAGGTCGGATTCTGGCAGATTGCTATCAAGCCAGGGCGACCGTTGGCCTTCGGCCGCATCCGCGACGCCATTTTTTTCGGGCTGCCCGGCAACCCGGTCTCGGTGATGGTCACTTTCTACCAGTTTGTAGAGCCGGCGCTGCGGCACATGATGGGACAAAGCGATGCCCGCCCCTTACCGACGTTCAAGGTGGCGTGCGCGTCGCGCCTGAAAAAAGGCCCCGGCCGCACGGAGTTTCAGCGCGCCATTCTCGAACGCACCGCCGACGGTGAGCTGTTGGTGCGCAGTACAGGGCAGCAGGGATCAGGTCTGCTCCATTCCATGAGCCTGGCGAACTGCTTTGTGATCTTGCCTCAGGAGGCGAGCACGATCGAGCCGGGAACGCTGGTCGAAGTACAACCGTTTTATGGTGTCATTAATTAATTGGTATCGCCTAACGGGCGGTTATTTACTAACGGGGTTCCGCCCCCGTACGACGGGTTCCTTTCTTTGCGTGCCC
>JBHHZP010000142.1:0-9553 GCA_046758085.1 Acidiferrobacterales bacterium | reverse complement strand
AGGTGATGCGAAGACGCGAGGTGCCGGGCGCTACCGTCGGCGGGCGAATGGCGGGTACCAAGATGCCCTGCTCGCGCAGCGTGCGGCTGGCCGCCACCGCGGCCTCCGGGCTGCCGAGGATCACGGGCTGAATGGGCGTGCGTGCGCCCGCCAACGACAAGCCCATATCCGTGGCCCGTTCCACAAATCGGTCGACCAATGACTGTAATCGCTCACGCCGCCAGTCCTCGCTGCGCACGATCTGTAAGCTCGCCCGCGTGGCCTCGGCCACCGCGGGTGGCAATGCGGTCGTATAGATGTAGGTGCGTGCGTGCTGGATCAATGTCTCGATCAAAGGCTCATCGCCCGCCACGAAGGCACCGAACACGCCGAACGCCTTGCCCAGCGTGCCCATGAGAACTACGGGCGCTTGCACGGCGACGCCCAAATGCGCGAGCGATCCGCGCCCGCCGGGACCTAGCACCCCGATGCCGTGCGCATCGTCGACAAGCAGCCAGGCGTTGTGCGCCCGCGCGAGTGGCACCAACCGTTGCAACGGTGCCAGGTCGCCATCCATGCTGAACACGGCGTCGCTCGCCACAAGGCCGGGGACGGCGGTGTCGACCAGCATCGTCGTGAGCCGCTCCACATCCGCATGCGGGTAGCGCTTTACCTTCGCCCGCGTCAGGCGCGCGGCGTCAATCAAGGAGGCATGATTCAGCTTGTCCTCGAACACGATGCTGTGTCGGTCGCTCAGCGCGGTGACAACTCCGAGATTGGCCATGTAGCCGGTGGAGAACAACAGTGCACGGGGGGTGCCGACAAAGTCTGCAAGCTCGTCTTCGAGCGCTTGGTGCGCTATGTTATGGCCGGTGATCAGGTGCGAGGCGCCGGCGCCGGTGCCGTAACGTTCGGCCCCGGCGCAAAATGCCGCAACCACGCGCGGATCATTGGCGAGCCCCAGATAATCGTTGCTGCAGAACGACAGCAGCGTATCATCACCGACCCGGATGTGGGCCCCCTGCCCGCTGGCGAGCGCGAGGCGTTTACGATACAACCCCCGGGCTCGTCGGGTCGCCAACCTGGCAGTGAGTTCGCGCATGGGTGATGAGCTATGAGAACAAAATTCCGCCCGGCCCGACAGTCACCGCGTCCGGGACATCTTGCCGCCGATGGGGCAAAGCCGCCCGTGCGAGCGAGCAAATACGGTGGCCGTTGAGGTGAACTACCATAGCCACCATGCTGCATGAAAGCATGAAAAGTATCCAGCAATGGCTATTTCCGGGCAGCTGCCTCCTGTGCGCCGCGCGCGTGCCTACGGACACCGATTTTTGCGCCGCCTGCGATGCCGCGCTGCCGCACCTCACCGCCGCATGCCCACGATGCGCGGCGCCAATGGGCGAGGGGGGCACGTCGATGCAGCCGTGCGGCCAGTGCCAGCGGCGTGCTCCCGAATTTGCGCGCACGCTGGCGGTGTTCCGGTACGCGCCACCCATAGACCGGCTGGTCCAAGGGCTCAAGTATTATCGCAGGCTGGAACTGGCGCGGCTTCTGGGCCGGCGTTTGGCCGCTTTTGTGGAGGGCCACGCAGTCACCAACGTCGATAGGATTGTGCCGGTGCCGCTGCATTCCACTCGATTGCGTGAGCGCGGTTACAACCAATCGTTGGAGATCGCACGACCGCTCGCCCGGCGGCTGGAGATTCCCCTCGATTACGAAAGCGTACGACGCGAGCGCGCGACAGAGCCACAGACCGCCCTGCCGCACAAGGCCCGGCAGCGTAACGTGCGCGGCGCCTTCAGCGCCTCGGACGCGCTGTCGGGCCAGCGCGTGGCCATAGTCGATGACGTCATGACCACCGGGCACACCGTCAATACGCTTGCGCGCTGTGTGCGCCAAGCAGGGGCCAAGGGGGTCGAGATCTGGGTAGTCGCGCGGGCGTAGCGGTGCGCACGTGCATGACAGCGGGCGCTCGGCATCAGGGCCCTTGGCAAGATCCGGCCGGCGCCCCAAAGTAGTCCCGCTCCCCGTCGTAATAGCCGTCGCATTTGGCCATACCGCTTGTCCGAGGTTTGCTCGCGACTATCGGCTGGGCGTCCGATATGTTTCTGCTAAGAGGCTTTTCTGTGCCATAAATAGAATTGCCGCTGCATTTTATGGATTTGCGACTGGGGGACTCAGGGGATGGTACCAGTTGTTCTCAAGCTTTTAACGAAGGCCGCCAAGGAGAGGCGTCGTGCGGCCATTCGCTACAACGGTCAACGCCAGCTTATGGTGGTCGAGCCCTATGTGATCTACATGGATGATGACGGCAGCGTCGTCGCCAACTGCTTCCAGGTCAAGGGCCGCTCCCGCTCGGGCCAAAAGCCGCCATTCTGGAAGACCTTCTATGTCGCCAAGATCGATGCGGTATTCCTGCTGAACGTCCCGTTTGAAGCCGCCAGGGTGGAAGGCTTCAAGCTTAACCAGCGGGACTACTCGCGCGGCCTGATCGCGATGGCCTACGACCGGCCACCGCCCATACCGCAGAGGCACCAGCAACGCCACTCCGATAAGCTCCTGGCCCAGACTCGAAGCTGGTGGACTCAGGTCGAGTCCGCCATTGACGGGTTTCTCTCTGACGAAAGCAGCCACCACAGACGCCACTGAGGCGGCGGCCGGGAAGCGCAGCGACACATTGGCCTTTGCGGACCCCGGGGCGCCCGGGCTGCCCGAATAAACTCTCTCCAAGCGAGCCGGTGGCCGCAGCCACAGGTCGCGCACACCGATCTCTCGCTCCCACGGGCTAACGACGTCGTCTGACGCCCGCCGTTCGGCTATATTGCTGTAATAAGAAAGAAAATCAGGCGGCGAGCAGACCATTTCTCGAAGGAACGAAGATACCGACGCGGCCCGTTTACCCTGTCCCACGGGACCGTTCGCAAGGAGGCGCGCTCCTGCCGGCGACGCGCCGGGCATGTTGTCGTCTGCCGCACGGCCTGTCGTTTTGACCCCTCCCTACCCGCGTTTTTACGGCGTTTTGGGGCGCGAGACTGGCGCAATCTTTGCAATCAAGAACAACGCGCCTCAGAGATACCTGCTACTTTTAACCTAAATATCCAGTACAATGCCATAAGTGGTTGATTTTGAATAAGAACAAGCGAAGGTGGTCGAGCCTGGTCGCTGGTCTGCTCTTCGCGGGAGCAATGATCGGTCTGCTGCTGCTTGCATTTTCCCAAAATTCCAGCGACCAGCGCGATCCGGAGCCAAAAAAGAGCGCGAAGGCCCCAGCCGTGCGCGTACCACTCAAGCCCCGAGATCCGGAAAAACAAGTACCAGCAGCGACACCCCTGACCCGCGCCAGCCCAGCGCAGGTGAGTACAGCATCGCCCGTCGTCCCCGTACCGCCACCCGCGCCGGGGGCGGCGATCTCCATCGCGCTAGCACCACCAGCCAGCGCGCCGGTCATGGTGGCACAGGCTGAGCCACTACCCATTGGTGTGGCCAGTTCGCCACCATCCCCTAAGCCAGCTCCTGAGCGCCCTGAGCCGAGCTTAGACCCAAGCCCCGTAGCGGCCCCGAGCGAGGGCGCCTCCGCTGTGGAGCCCACGGCGGAGACGTATGTCGATCAACTGATCGAACCGGTGGAGGGCGAAAAGCCGTTCGCAGAGGAAATAGACAGCAAAAAAGGCCTAGCCCGATACGGGCCTGGCGCGCTGGGGATCGAATATCGTTATTACGACACAAAGGCAAGCGGTGATGTCGAGGGATCGCTGAAGGAGCAGGGTATTGGCGTATTTCTGCGTCAGGACACGCCTAATTTCGGGCGTATCGATCTTCGCGCTGTCGCCACTGACCAGACACAGGATCCGGGGGTGGACCAGGGCTCCGGGACGGGGTTTCGCCTCATCCAGACCGACTTTGCGCTGAACGAGAATTGGCTGATGGACAACCTGGTCGGTAACTTCCTCGCCGCGACGCCACGGCTGATTGCCCAGAGCTATCGCCTGCGGCTGCCCGCGCCGGTTATTGAAGGCCTGTCTTCACGCCTTACACGCGGCAATACCCACATTGCGGCAACCACCGGCAAGCTGGGGGTAGAGCGCGGGCGCACGTTCCTGGTATTCGACGAAAAGCGGCGTACCGGCGATATAGCCGGTGTTGCGGCAACACATCGCTTCAATAACCAGTGGTCTGCCGGGCTGCAGGCGTGGAATGTTACAGACGCGACGGTGGACGGGACTATGTCGGACCACACGAGTCTCGCGGGGGTCGCGCAGTATCGCAACCCGGCCGCCAGTCAGCTCGGCCAGCTCCATTTCCTGCACAACGACGACGGGCAACTCGGACTATGGGCGGACGGCGAGTTGCGCCCCGGGCGATGGCAACACAACTTCGGCGTGTTTCGTCTCGACCCGAACCTGCAGTGGGTCGATAACATCAGTAATGTCAACAACGACCGCCAGGGCGGCTACTGGACTGGCACCTACCGCAGGTTTCGCTTGCGGTTGGGCTTTGGCGCCGACTACTACGAGACCAATCTGGATGACAACCCTAAGCTCGTAGGCAGGAAGGTGGCCAATTCGTTCGCCAACGTCTCCTATCAGTTGAGCCAGCGCACCAATGTCAGCGGCTCGGTCAGTTTTGTGAGCCAACGCCAGGGTGCCGGCCTGTCCGGCCCCGACAGCGATACGGAGAATCTCAGGACAACGCTCAGCCACCGCTTTGGCGTGGGCACGAGCTTCTGGACGGTGGGTCTGGACAGGCGCAACGGCGGCCTGAACCCAGGCAAGCGTCGGGAGCTTATCTGGGACCATGAATGGAAAGTCCCCACCACCGACCGCCTGCGAACGGGAATTCAGTACGAGCGCGACGAGCAGCAGCTCGGTACCTTCACCCAGACCACACTGCGCGTGCTCGCGAATCGAGACTTTGACAACGGCCGCGTCGGCCTAAACGGCGGCGCCACGGTCGGCGTGGCGGGGGGCGGGATGAACGAGGATGGACGGAGCTCCAACATCAACTTCAGCATCGACTGGCGGTTTTCTCGCAACTGGAAAATACGAAGCGAGCTCACCTGGAACCACAATGTAACCGAGCTTGCCGGCGGGCAGGAGATTCGTGTGACGCAACGCACCGTTTTCTTTTCCCTGCGTTACGAGAAAAACTGGGGACAACCGCAGGCGCGATTGGGCCGGTCGAGCGGCGCGTATGGTAACGGGCGCATTAGCGGAACGGTGTTCCTGGATGAGAATCGCAATGGTATTCAGGAACCGGATGAGCCGGGTGTTCCCAACGTAACAGTGTATCTGGACCGGGGTTACACCATCGAGACCGATGCCAAGGGACAATACGAGTTCTGGCCGGTGCCCGCCGGCGAGCATAGATTAATTGTCACGCTCGATAACGTGCCGCTCCCGTGGGGGCTCGACGATGAAGCCCCGCGTACGCTCGAGATCGGGGCGCGCGAAACCGAGCGATTAGACTTCCCTTTGACCGAGCAGAACCGCTAGCGCGTATGTTACATGAACTCACACGAGAGAGCGCAAAGATCGCAGAGAACTTCATAAAAAAAGTCCCACGCAGCGGCGCAAACTGGTCATGTTGAGAATTCTTTGTGCCTTAGCGTCTTTGAGTTAGGTGTTTTATATCGATGATCCCTCCGTGGTCTCTCGATCGCCTGTTCGCGACGCAATCTACCCCGCCGACCGCTCCCCGCGCCGCCCGGCTTCGGTCACTGCGCCTGGCGTTGCCCTATCTCCTCCATCCCTGGAGTCATCCCGCACCCATGCACTCGCCCCCGATTCCTGGAGCCTTCCGCCGCATGCTCAGCGGTGGCATACGCAGATACTAACGCAGCACCTCATCGAGCTTGACCGAGCCGCCGTCCCACTGGATGGTACCGCGAATGTGCAGCGGCGGCGTCAAGTCGAACCCCGTCTGGGCCGCGCCCTTGGCCGACCATTCGACCGGGTAAAGTTCGATGGCGCGCGTTTGCCCGACAAGAATGGGAACCTCGGATACGAGCAGCTCGCGCTTGCGCTTCTGCACATCGATCGCCGTCACCCCGCCAAAGGGTCGTCCGTGCGCGTTGCCGAGGTTTTCCAGAATGATCACCGGGATCTTCTTACCATCGCGCTCCTGCAGCTGCAGGCCGCGGAACGCGAGCTTGGGGCGGGCATTACCGATGGCAAGGTAGACGATCACGGCGATGCGCCCCACTACCGGCAGCGAGAGCTGGCCCATAATTACCGGCGCCACTTTGGACGGGTCCTGAGACACTAACAGCGCGAAGCGACATTCGCCGACGGGCGTATCGGGCGGTACGTGCACCTCGAAGCGGTAAGACTTGGTGGCGCCGGCCGGTACAGTCAGCTTGCGCCGCTCAATGCGCACCCAGGGACGGCAGGATCCTTCGCTCGGGGCACCCTCATTAAACGTTAGGCCCTTGTCGGTCGCGAGGTTCCAATCCGCGGTCTTAAAGACGTAGTAGCCAGTGTCACGGTCGAGGTTGGTAATACGCACGCGATCGCGCATGATCTTGCCGGGTTTCGTGCGCTTTTCGAAGCGCGGCGGTGTGATGCTCACATCGAACGCGGCGGCTACTGCCGCACCGGGCATTGCCAGTAGCAAGCCCAAGATCAGGCATAACGCGCCCGACATGGGATCGTGGTGTTTGTTAATTAAGCTCGATCTCATACACAGGCTCCACGCGCAGCGTGCCGATCATCTCGCGCGCATCGATCACGTAGGTGAAACCCACAAATTCCGCCAGCACCGACGCGTCGACCAATCCCTGAAACAGCAGCGCACGTTCGCCCGGGTGCACGGTGCCCTCGCGGAAACGCCCACGCGTGGTCCAGCTCATCTCGAACCCGCCGGTGCTGTGCATGCCGGGTATCTGCGCCGGTAAGACCAGAAAAATGGAAACCTGCTTTGGTGGCGAAGTGAAAGCGGGCGGAATGAACAGCCTCAATTCCTGCTCCCGAATCCGGGCGACCATCCGGCTGTCGATCTCGGGATCGCCCGTGAAGCGCGGCATCTCCCATGCGCCCTGCAAGTCGATGTGGCGCTGGGGAAAGAATTCCGCCACCAGCCGCTCGCCCGCGAAGGCTGTTGATGCGCCCGTCACGACCGCTACAGTCACCAGCATTGTGAGCCAGACTCTCATAGCACGGTTGCCGTGTAGACCACCGTGGACTGATAGGTCCCTGCAGGGGGGGCGGTAGTATTCGCGTAGGAAAAAGTAAGCGTATCCTCGCGCCGCCTTGTCCCCGCAAACGCAATTAGAACGAGCACTGTCTGCGACGCGCTACCATTGAAAGTCCCTGACGGGATTACCCCGTTGGCGCTGGTCCAGCTGATCTCGGTCATGGGGATGGAGTTGGGGCCACTGGTCAGCGGTGTGGAGGAATTCGCTTGCAGAAACGCAATTATGATGAAACCGCCGCGTCGCACCGCCATCTCGACCAAGATCGACTGGCTGCCCGCGACCGGTGTGCCGCTGCCTTGCTGGCCCGGGGGTACGTTGAACGTCACGGTGTCGATGGTGGGACCCAGGGTCCCGACAGCGAGGTGCAGCTGTGTGGGCGGGCCGGTAATGGTGATATGCGAGGCCCGTGCCGGCGATCCTGCCAGTACCGCCGCAGCGATGATTAGCGTGGCAGTGGCGCGTTTCATGCGCGCCGTCGTTGTTTCGGTCACAAGCATCGGCATACACAATTAGCAGCCGCGGGCTGACAACGCAAGTGCCGGGGGATCGCGCCGGAAATAGCACAGGGCCTGGTCAGACCAGGCCCCGCCTGCCATGACTTAGTGGCCGGAATTACGGTATAGCCGCCGTGTAGGTCGCGGTACCCGTGTAGGTCCCGACGGCCGGCACTGTGGTGTTGGCATACGTGTACGTCCACGTGTCGGTCAGGTTCACAATGCTGCCGGTGGCTGGGTAGACTTCGTTGGTCACACCACCGTTCTGCAAGGTCGGTGCGGTCATGCTGCCGGCGGCAGCCGTGTCGATCTCACCCCAGGCGATGAAGTTGGCGCCGTTTATAAGGCCTGACGCCGAGTTGGTCAGCGCCGTGCTCAGTGTGACGTTTCCGCCGTTACTCAGCACACGAGTGTTCACTGCACCGCCGGTCGCATCACCACCGGTCCCGCTTACGGGGTTGCCGTCACCGACAACACCAGCGGACGGTGCAAAGTTGATGGTATCCTGGGTAGCGCCCGCTGTCCCGATGCGCAGCACCAAGAAGCGCGGAATCACGACCTGGAAGTTAACGGATGCACTCGTCGAGCAGCCTGTGCCAGTACAGAAGCTCGACTCAGCCAGCGTCGACCGAGGCGCGATAAGTCCGACACCCACCAACGCGGCGATTAAACCAGTAAGTAAAATCTTGTTAAATTTCATGCTAACGCTCCTCAATAAAGCCAATAAAGAAATCGTCTCGTTTCAGTACCTCGGGCCGCCACCCTGGGGAATCGCCGGAGTCTTTCCCTGGTATGAACCCGCGGAACTGCCGACCGCCCTTGTTGGCGTAGAATGCACAAACTATGCCACAAACTACCCCGCAACGGCGGGAACACACCGGTGTTCACTGGGTTTGCGTTGCCGGCCGGTTCTTAGGCGAGGCCGTTCAGCAAGCTTAGACCAGCCGGGCACTCTCGCAAGCGGATCATGCACTTGGGGCCGGGCGCAGCTGCCAGCGGTCGAGCCCGCTAAAGTCCACGCTCGGAACTTGCCGACATCGGCCGTCACTCGAGACATAAATAAGGAGCAAAAACTGGCGCAGGACAGCAGGTCGACTTTGCCCGACGAGCGGCCTGGCGTGGCTTATGGACAGTGGGCGCTGCTAGAGGGCTAAAATGGGGCCGAGACGTGATTCGTGATGCTGCATATCGTCCTGTATCAGCCGGAAATACCGCCCAATACGGGCAATGTGATCCGCCTGTGCGCCAACACTGGTGCCAGGTTACACCTGATCGAACCGCTGGGTTTTGCGCTTGACGACAAGCAGCTGCGCCGAGCCGGGCTCGACTACCACGAGTGGGCGAGCGTGGCCACCTACCCCGATGTCGATCATTTCCTCAACCACACCAGTCCCCGACGATTGCTGGCGTTCACGACCAAGGCCGATCAGCTCTACACAGGCGTGCGCTACGAGCGCGGGGACGCCCTGCTCTTCGGGACCGAGACCCGTGGCCTGCCTTTCGAGTTGCTCGAGCGGTTGCCGCCGGAGCAGCGGCTGCGCCTGCCGATGCTACCGGGCAGTCGCAGCATCAATTTATCCAATGCCGTGGCCGTGGTGGTGTATGAGGCGTGGCGCCAGCTCGGATTTCGCGGCGGGCGATAAGGCGTATCCTTCACCGCAGAGCACGCACAGTTCGCAGCGAAAAAACACGTCCACGATCGGATATCGTACGTGAGCACGGCTACGTCCCGTCAAAGCACATTCGCTGACATAGCAGAGACAAAGTTATTTGCTATCGAACATTTCCCTGGTCTTGCGATCGCCGGCGAGGGGTGGTTGTGTTGTTTTTGACCCCCCTTACTCAAGCCGAGCGACGCGTGAAGGCGAAGAACACGCCCGAAGGGGCG